>CADEFX010000103.1 GCA_902826715.1 uncultured Hyphomicrobiales bacterium
CTTGGGCGTGACCTCGACCAGCTCCTCGTCGGTGATGTAGGCCATGGCCTTTTCCAGGCTCATGCGCAGCGGCGGCGTCAGCGTGACGTTGTCGTCCTTGCCGGAGGCGCGCACGTTGGTGAGCTTCTTGCCCTTCAGCACGTTGACGTCGAGGTCATTGTCGCGCGCGTGCTCGCCCACGATCATACCCTCGTAGACGCGCGTCTGCGGATCGATCATCAGCGGCCCGCGCTCTTCCAGGTTGAACAGCGCATACGCCACCGATTCGCCGTCGCCGTTGGAGATCATCACGCCCGTGCGCCGTCCCTGTACCTCGCCCTTGAACGGAGCGTAGCCGTGGAACAGCCGGTTCAGCACCGCCGTGCCGCGCGTATCCGACAGCAGCTCCGACTGATATCCGATCAGCCCGCGCGTCGGCACGTGAAACACCAGGCGCTGGCGCCCGCCGCCGGACGGCCGCATGTCATTCAATTGGCCCTTGCGCTCCGAAAGCTTCTGCACGACCACGCCGGAGAAGCCCTCGTCCACGTCGACGATGACCTCCTCGATCGGCTCCAGCTTCTCGCCGGTCGCCTCGTCGGTGCGAAATACGACGCGCGGCCGCGATACCGTCAGCTCGAAGCCCTCGCGCCGCATGTTCTCGATCAGAATGCCGAGCTGCAGTTCACCGCGCCCCGCCACATCGAACGAGTCCTTGTCGGCATTTTCCGTGATGCGGATGGCAACGTTGCGCTCAGCTTCTTTCAGCAGGCGCTCGCGGATGACGCGGCTTTGGACCTTATCGCCTTCCTGGCCTGCCAGCGGTCCATCATTGATGCGAAACGTCATGGACAACGTCGGCGGGTCGATGGGCTGCGCGGGAATCGCCGTCTCGACGCTCGGATCGCACAGCGTGTCGGCGACGGTCGCTTCCGTGACACCCGCGATCGCGACGATATCGCCCGCCGTGGCCTCATCCACCGCTGTGCGCTGCAGGCCGCGGAAGGCCAGCACCTTCGTCACGCGCGTGGTTTCGATAAGTGCGCCGTCGCGGGTCAGCGCCTTGATGGTCTGGTTCGGCTTGATGCTGCCGGACGTGATGCGTCCTGTCAGCACGCGGCCGAGATAGGGGTCGGCTTCCAGCGTCGTTGCCAGCAGACGGAATGGCCCCTCGACGACGGTCGGCGGGGGCACATGGCTGACGATAAGATCGAACAGCGGCGCCAGGTCTGTGCGCGGGCCGGCCGGGTCCGTCGCCATCCAGCCGTCACGGCCCGAGCCGTACAGGATCGGGAAGTCGAGCTGTTCATCCGTCGCTTCCAGAGCCGCGAACAGATCGAAAATCTCGTTCAGGACCTCGACGTGACGCTCGTCCGGCCGGTCGATCTTATTGACAGCCACGATCGGCCGCAGGCCCTGCTTGAGCGCCTTGGAGACGACGAACTTGGTCTGGGGCAGGGGGCCTTCGGAGGCGTCGCACAGGACGATCGCCCCATCCACCATGTTGAGAATGCGCTCAACCTCGCCGCCGAAGTCGGCGTGGCCCGGCGTGTCGACGATATTGATGCGCGTATTCTTCCACACGATCGAAGTGCATTTGGCGAGAATGGTAATGCCCCGCTCACGCTCCAGGTCGTTGGAATCCATGGCCTGCGTCGCCACCCGCTCGTTGTCACGGAAGGCGCCGGCCTGTTTCAGGAGAGCGTCCACCAGGGTCGTCTTGCCGTGGTCGACGTGGGCGATGATCGCGATATTGCGCAGATCCATTCCGAGCCTTCGAATTGTGCGCTGCAAAATAGATTGCGCGGGGCGTACCACAGGCGGACGGCACGCGCCAGACATTCGCCATCCCCGGGCTTATTAACACGTCTTAAACCAGCACATTTCCTGCAATCCGTGAAGAAACGCGGCATCGCGTCTCACAACGGCACGGACCAAGCCCATGTTCGAACGCAGCAAGATCGACAACGTCCCAGAGCCTAGCGCGGTCCCGGTGGAAGTAACCCTGCTCGACGGGTCCGTCCTCAAGGGCAAGGTTTTGGTGCCCATGGGCAAGGTGCTGTCCGATGCCCTGAACAGCAGTGGTCCGTTTCTGGAGTTCGAGCCCTATGGCGGCGACCGGCGGTTCGTGGCCAAAGGCCAGATTGCCGACCTCAAGCTCGTGGGCGTGCCCAAGCCTGGCAACCTCAGCATGCGCAACGGCATCGACACTTTCGATCCGCATGCCATTCTGGGCATCCATCAGGATGCCTCCTGGGAGGAGATCCGCCAGTCCTATCATAAACTTGCCAAGCTCTATCATCCGGATCGCTACGCCAGCGCCTCGCTCCCCGATGAAGTGGGTGAGTACCTCGCCAACATGGTCCGCCGCGTCAACGCCGCCTACGCTGCTCTCGACGTGCCCCAGGCCGAGAAGAAGGCGCCGCCTGTCGCCTCAGCACGCGCCGAGCCGATCTATACAACCGGGATGCGTGTGTAGGGCTTCCGGAAGAGCGGGCTTCACGCTCAATATTTCCCTCCCCCCGGTGTTACGGGGAGAGGGAAGGGTGAGGGGCAGCCCAATACACCGACTTGAGTTCACGCCCGCGTGCCGGCTGCCGCCAGCTTGGCGCCGGCAGTATCCATATCAGCCTCCGCCGCAGGCAGCTCCTTCTGCAGCTTCCCCTGCGCCTGTAGATGATGGTTGGCCCGCCGAGTCGCGCCTTGCGTCTTGGTGCGGCGACTCATTGGCACGAGCAGCGGCTTGTCGGGGGCCTCAAGGTCCAACTCCTCAAGGAACCGTTCGCGCAAGGCATACCAGGCGCTGAGGATTTTCTGGCGCGCGTCCGTCTGTTTTCGCTCGCTGATGTTTGGGCGCTTGTGCGGCTCCAAGTCCTGCAACGCGCGCCGCATGTCATGCAGCGGCTCATAGGGATAGAGCCCGACGAGGCTGCCGGTCTCGCCCACGTTCTTGTAGACCGAGCGCATGTTGTCGATGCTCTCGGAGATGGCACAGAACGCCGTCACGTACTCCTGCTGTGTCGGCGTTTCGATCTGTGTGAACGCGAACAGCGCCGACTTCGCCTTGATGATGTCCTGCCACTCCTCGCGCAGCGCCTCGATGAAGCTATGCCGCCTCTGAAACACACTCGCCAGATACGCGGCCACCACAGTGACGAACACCAGCGCCATATCCTTCATGTAGTCGTAGACATCGCGTGCGAGTGTCTCGACAGGACTGCCGGCAAGCCCCGGAATATGCGCTGCCAGCTTGGCCGCAAGCGAGAGGATCAACACGAATCCCAATACCCAGTAGGACCGGCGCAGCGTGCGCCGCAGACTTGAACGCGTCATGACGTCTCCCCGAACCGCCTGTCACCACCCCGTCTGTGCGGAGGTGTGCACCATGGGCCAGTATCCCGCTGAAAGTGCGGCAATGATGGACGGAGGCGTCAGGACATTGAGGCGCTGGTGGGGCGGCACGCTGAAAGCTGGTCCGTAGCCATCCACCGTCCATGGCCGCAGGCGGCCCGCCAGCACTAGGTGCGGTTGCCCCTGCCAAGCCACGAAGCTTGCGTTGGGCAGATCGCCGGTCATCGCCGTTCTCGCAGGAAGCTTTCCTGTGCGCTCTGGATGAAGCGCCTTGTCCATCTCGGGCGCGCTGGGCCGTTTCCCATATCCCCGGGCCGCAGCCCACGCCAACGCAAATCGCACCGCATCCGCGCGGCGGCATTCGAAGCACGGCCGGTGCCCCGCCGCCAGCGCCGTGGCTTCATCCAGAAAGAACAGCTCCGTATACCGGTTCGGCATCATCACTTCCCGATGGCGGCCTTTGAACTCCAGCACGCAGCAGATCCACGCCTTGGTCTTCCACCGCCGGTGTGACAGCCTACGGGCAGCGGTATGAAACGCCCCGCCGCGATTGCCCATCATGGTGCCGCGCGCAGGCGTGGCGATGATCTCGCCCGTGGGTGTCACGCGGTTCTGGAGCGGCATCGCCGGATCTGCCATGGTTGGACCCAACAGCAAGGGGAGGCACGCAATGTCTGAAGGCGCGGTGCGCATCAGTTTCGACGAACGGCCCGCCGGTGGCCGCATCGGCCACATCGCGGTCGACAACCAGCGCCGACTCAATTGCCTCAACTCCAGCATCGTCGTGGCGCTCACGCAAGCCTTCGAGTCCATGGCCGCCGACCCCACCTTGCGCGCGGTCGTGCTGACGGGCGCCGGGGAGCGTTCCTTCATTGGCGGCGCCGACTTGAACGAGCTGCAGGCCTTCTGCGCCGACAGCTCGCGCCTGTTCATCACGCGCCTACACAAGGCCTGCAAGGCAATACGCGACTGTCCTGTCCCCGTCATCGGCCGGATCAACGGCTTCTGCCTTGGCGCCGGCCTCGAGATCGCGGCGAGCTGCGACATGCGCGTCGGCTCCGACAATGCTGTGTTCGGCATGCCCGAGGTGCAGATGGGCCTTCCCTCGGTCATCGAGGCTGCGCTACTGCCGGGCCTGATCGGCTGGGGCAAGACACGCGAGATCCTATTGACGGGCGAGACCTTCCCCGCCTCCGACGCGCTTGCCATGGGCTTCCTCCAGAAGCTGGCGCCAGTCGCCGGCCTCAACGCGGCCGTCACCCATTGGCTCGACGTCATCTGCCGCACCACGCCTGAAGCCAGCCGCAACCAGAAAGCCCTCATGAACCGCTGGGAGCGCGTGTCAGTGGAGGAGGGCATATGGGCCGGCATCGACGCCCTCGCCCAAGCCTACAAAACCGGCGAGCCGCAAGCTGCCATCAAGGCCTTCTTTGAGGGCAAGGCGAAGAAGGGGTGACGCTGTGGTGCAGGAGAACGCGGCGGATCTGATCTCTGGTGCCCCTCTCGCGACCGCTTCTCCTCTTTTGCATTCCGGAAGCCGCGAGATCGTGCCGTAGGCACGACGCGCTGCTTGGCGAGCACGCCAGCATCGTCATGTTCCTTGAAATAGGAGGGTGTGGTTGTGGGCGGGCTAAGCGGCCGCCTCACCCCGCATCCTTCACCACCGAAATATCCGGCGCTTCCTCGTTCTTCATTCCCTGGATGTGATAGCCCGCGTCGACGTGATGGATTTCGCCCGTTACCGCGCGGCCGAGATCCGACAGCAGATACAACCCCGATGCCCCCACCTCTTCGATCGTCACCGTACGCCGCAGGGCCGAATTGTATTCGTTCCAGCGCAGGATGTAGCGGAAGTCGGCAATGCCGGACGCCGCCAGCGTCTTGATTGGACCCGCCGAGATGGCATTGACGCGGATGCTCTTCTTTCCGAGGTCGGCCGCCAGGTAGCGCACGCTCGCCTCCAGCGCTGCCTTGGCCACGCCCATCACGTTGTAATGCGGCATGACCTTCTCGGCGCCGTAGTAGGTCAGCGTCAGCATCGAGCCGCCGTCGGTCATCAGCTTCTCCGCCCGCTGGGCCAGCGCCGTGAACGAGTAGCAGGAGATCAGCATCGACTGCGTGAAGTTCTTTTCGCTCGTGTCGACATAACGTCCGTCGAGCTCAGCCTTGTCCGCAAACGCAATAGCGTGCACCAGGAAGTCGAGCCGGCCCCATGTCTCCTTGAGGTGCCCGAACACCGCGTCCATGGAGCCGGCATCGGTCACGTCGCAGGGCAGCACCACCTTGGAGCCGAGCTCGGCAGCCAGGGGCTCAACCCGCTTCTTGAGTGCATCGCCCTGATAGGTAAACGCGATCTCAGCCCCCTGAGCCGCGCACGCCCGGGCTATGCCCCAGGCGATAGAGCGGTTGTTGGCGACACCCATCACCAGGCCGCGCTTGCCCCTCATGAGGGTACCGGCCGGAACTGCGTCGCCGCTCACGTCTGCCATCTCTCGGTTTGCCTCACGGTGGGGATTTTGCCCCACCGATCCTACACAAATGCCGCGGCAGGTCCAACTCGCGCCGGTCACGGAACTCCGGCTTTCCCGCGAACTGTCTGTTCGGTGATCGTCACAGGACCGTTGCGGATTCCGCCACAAAATCAAAGCTTGGCGGCGCCCTTGAGCAGGCTGCAGGGACCTTGACGGCAAACCTGCATGCAAAAAAGTGCGGGCCGCGTGTCAGGTATTCAACAGTAGGATGACGCCAGCGATGATGAGCCCGATGCCGATCGCCTCCCGCGAGGCCAGGCCCTGCTGAAAGACACGCCGTGTCAGGAGTTGCGCGAACAGGATTTCCACCAGCGCGAGCGTGCGGCTCTTGGCCGCGGACTCCAGTGCGAAGGCCAGATTCCACATCTGCGAGGCAAACGCGCCCATAAAGCCTGCAGTGATCGACGGCCGCCAGGCCTTGAACAGCGCAACGAGCGTCTTGCGGTCGCGCACGAGCAGATAGGTTGTCATCAATGTGACTTGGAAGATGAGGCCCACCACAAGTGTCGTCGAAGCGGCCACAACGAAATTCGGTGAGCCCGTGTTGATGACGCCGCCGCGATAGCCAACGGCCGCAAGGCCCATCAGGGCGCCCGACGCAATGCCGAGCAGCGCGCCGTTCAGCGACAAGGCGTCGGCCGACGACTGCTTGGGCCAGGACATCACCACCACGCCGACCGTCGCCACCACTATCGCCACAGCGAGACCCACGCTGATGTGGTCGCCAAGAAAGACGAGGCCGAAGATCGCCACCTGCACCGGCTCGGTTTTCGACAGGGCCGTCGTCACCACGAAGGAGCGCTGTTGCATGGCGGCCAGCAGCAGCGCCGTCCCCGCGATCTGCGACAAGGCGCCGACGACGATCCACGTCAACATCGTCGCATTGGGTGTGGGCAGCGATTGCCCCGTGAACAACAGAATCCCGAGGAGGAACAGCGCGGCGAACGGCAATCCATAGAGGAAGCGCACATGCGTCGCCCCCACCATGCCGAGGGTTGCGGTGAGCTCCTTCTGCATGGCGTTGCGGAAAGTCTGCCCGCCCGCAGCTATCACTGTGAAAATGGCCCAGAGCCAGCCTGTCACGATCTCTTCCTGCTCATGATCGTATCGATCATCAGCAGATAGCAGGTTTTCACATTGAGAGTCATGCGCTGGGGCTTGGGCATTCCCGAGCCACAACTAACCTTCGAGCTGCCACACGCCCGTGTGCAGGCGGCAGGCGATGCCCTCGGCGCGCCGCGCGAAGTCGCCGGAGGACAGCTCCAGCACGATGTGCCGGCAGACCCTGCCGGTCGTATCCTTGAACGAGACTGTCGGATGCACGATGCCGCTGAGCCGTCCGTTTCGGCGATGCCAGACGTACGACGAGCCGTCGCCAATCTGCGACAAAGCGAAATGCACGGCCTCGAGCGCGGCAATCTCGTCGGAGATGTCGAAGACCGGCCGCACCACGAACTGCTCCGGGACGGGTATAAGCCGCGCGTTTCCATCGGGAAGCGTTTCGCCGGCCCGGATGGCCTGCGGGGCCGTCAAAGCCAGCATAAGTCCGATGCCGATGGCCAGAAGCCAGGCGGGGGGAAGCCCGGAACGCAAGAAGGGAATGGACGGACCGGACATGTGCCTGCTACTGACGCCACCACCCCTGACGCACGGGGCCGCCGGAAACCATGCACCAGTCCGGTTAAGGGGGGATTGAGATGGCGCCCCCTCACAGGTGGATGGATGGCCGACGAGACCAAGCCCCCCTACTACGATGCTGGTACGCAGGCTCCGGACTTCACGGGCACGTCCGAGCCGTTCGGGCTGTTTGAGGCCTGGTTCGCCGAAGCCAAGTCGAAGGAGCCGAACGATCCCGAGGCCATGGCCCTTGCCAGCGTCGACGCCGACGGACTGCCCAACGTCCGTATGGTTCTGTTGAAGGGGCTCGACGGCTCCGGACGGCCAGATCGTGGCTTCGTTTTCTACACCAACTGCGAGAGTGCCAAGGGGCGCGAGATCCTGGGCCAAGGCAAGGCTGCGCTCTGCTTCCATTGGAAAAGCCTGCGCCGCCAGATCCGAGTGCGCGGAGTTGCGGCCCCGGTCGACGATGCCGAGGCCGATACCTACTTCGCGTCACGGGCACGCGGCAGCCGGATCGGTGCGTGGGCCTCGCAGCAGTCGCGGCCATTGGAAAGCCGCTTTGCACTGGAGAAGGCTGCAGCCTTGTTCACGGCGCGGCATCCAATCGGCGAAATTCCGCGGCCGCCATACTGGTCCGGGTTCCGCATCACGCCCCTGGAGATTGAATTCTGGCACGACCGTCCCTTCCGCCTGCATGATCGCGTCGTGTTCCGGCGCCAACGCCCGGACGAAGCCTGGACCAAGGAGCGGCTCTACCCGTGAGCCCTCTGCCCGGCGGTCGCCTGTTCTCCGCTGGGCGCGTTATGGTGCATCGCGCAGACGTGCTACGCTTGCGGCTCCGAAAGATTGCGAGCATCAGCAAATGTCGATCACACCCAACGCGGAACGCAAGACGCTGATCCTGACCGGTGCATCTCGCGGTATCGGTCACGCCACCGTCAAGCGCTTTGCATCGGCCGGCTGGCGTGTGATCACCTGTTCGCGCCATGCCTTTCCCGAGAACTGCCCCTGGGAAATGGGCCCTGAGGATCACATACAAGTCGATCTCGCCAATCCCGAGGACACAATCAAGGCTGTCGCGGAGATGCGAGTCCGTCTGCAACAGCAGGGCGGCCGGCTCAACGCCCTTGTCAATAATGCGGCCATCTCGCCCAAAGGTCCCAACGGCTCGCGTCTCGGCAGCATCGAGACGCAGCTGGAGGATTGGCAGCATGTGTTCCAGGTCAATTTCTTCGCGCCCATCATGCTGGCGCGCGGCCTCGTCGCCGAGCTGGAGCGTGCGACCGGCGCCGTCGTCAATGTCACCTCCATCGCCGGCAGCCGCGTCCATCCCTTTGCCGGCGCCGCATATGCAACATCGAAGGCGGCGCTCGCCAGCCTGACGCGGGAGATGGCGGGCGACTTCGGGCCGCGAGGCATCCGCGTCAACTCCATCTCGCCGGGCGAAATCGACACCGCCATTCTGTCTCCCGGCACCGACCGAATCGTGCGTGAGCAGATCCCCATGCGCCGCCTGGGCGAGCCGCAGGAGGTGGCGAAGGCGATCTACTTCCTGTGCAGCGACCAGTCGAGTTACGTGAACGGCGCCGACCTGCACATCAACGGCGGCCAGCACGTCTAGCTGGGTCGTTTCGAAGCTCGCTTCACTCGAGCATTTGGGCCAAAACCTATTATTTGTCGGAATCGCCACTATGCTGGATGAAGCGCGGCTGAGGGGACCTAAAGCCTGATGGTTGCGGACGTCGTTGCCTACGAGCGGATCTCAGGGCCGGCATACCCGTCGCGATTGGCGATCTGGTCGCGGAGGCTGGCATTGTTCTGTCTCCAGCTTTTCTTGCTCGATGTCGTCCTGCATCGACTGTTTTCGCTGCCGACGCCCGTGGCCTTCAACATCTTCGCCGCCGCGTGGCTTGGCGCGGGTCTGGCGCTGCTCCTGGCGCTGGCCAGCGTCGTCATCATCTGGCGCAAGGGTCGCGGTGGAGCCGGTAGCGCTGCCGTTGCCGTTGTCGCTGCGCTGCTTGTCATCGGCGTTCCCGCAGTCGTGCTGCCGCAGGTGACCGGCAATCCCAAGATTTACGACGTCACCACCGACCCTGCCAACCCGCCACGGTTCCTGGCGCTTGCCGCGACACGACCCAAGAACGCCAACCCGACGACGTATCCGGGCGGCGAAACCACCCGCCTGCAGAATGAGGCCTATCCGGACATTCGCCCCGTGGTGGTGCGCCGGTCGGCGGGCGAAACCTTCGAGATCATCGACGAGACGCTGCGCCGTCTGCGCTGGGAGATCAAGGCGGAGGAGTTGCCGCGTGGACCGGGACAGCCCGGTTACATCGAGGCCGTGGAGCGCTCGCTTCTGGTGGGCTTCTACGACGATGTCAGCATTCGCATCACAGGGGGCGACCGGGACACCCGCATCGACGTCCGTTCAGCTGCCCGCTATGGCCCGCACGATCTGGGGCGCAATGCCGCGCGCATCCGCGGCTTCTTCAAGGAATTCCAGACGCGCATGGAGGCATCGGTGCCCGCCGGCGGCGTGCGCGGCCGGCGTCTTCGCCCGGGTGCCGCCGTGCCTAAGCGGCAGAAAGGCGCGTCGGGTTCGTCACTGGCCCCTCGGAAATCACAAGGCCGCGCGCCACCAGATGCTCCACGTGGGCCGCAATGGAGAGAGAGGCAGCGCCAACGAGGCGAGGATCCAGGTCGCGATAGACGACCGGAACGATATCCGAGATAGTCGTCTTGTCCTGGCGGATGCACTCGAGGATCGATTGCTCGCGCATGCGGCGGTGAAGCATATAGGCCTTCACGAGACGCTGGGGCTGCAGAGCGCGGCCACCGTGACCGGGGAAATACACGTTGTCGTTGCGATCGAGCAGCTTCTCGAGCGACGCCATGTAGTCCCTCATGTTGCCCTCGGGTGGCGCCACGACGCTGGTATTCCAGGCCATGACATGGTCGCCCGAGAACAGTATGCTGGTGCCTTCCAGCGCGAAGCACAGATGATCTGGCGCGTGTCCTGGCGTGTGCAGGGCCGTCAGTGCAAATCCGTCGCCTTCGAACCGCGCACCGTCTGTCAGCACGACATCGGGCTTGAAATCCCTGTCGACGAACTCGCTGCCCGACGGGCTCGTCCGTTTTGTGCCGCGGTCGATCGCGACGCGGCCGAAACCGCAGGTCTTGGCGCCTGTTGCCGTAAGCACCCGCTCGAGGCCATCCGTGTGATCGCGGTGCGTGTGCGTGATCAGCACATGCGTGATCCGCGCATCACCCGCCGTCTTCATAATGGCGTCGAAATGCACGTCGTTGGTCGGGCCTGGATCGATCAGCGCCAACGCTGATCCTTGGCCGAGGAGGTAGGTGTTCGTGCCCTTGTAGGTGAAGGGGCTCGGATTGTTGGCAACGATGCGGCGTATCCCCGGCATCAGCTCACTCGGCACGCCGTAGGCGAAGTCAATTTCCTTGCGGAAGGGCAGTTCTTCGGCCATGTGCGCTCCAGACTCGCTCAGCGATGCAGGAACCGCGTAGATAGACCACCCCCGGCCCGAGGGAAAGGTGCGTTGCGGCACAGGTGCCATACCGCTTGATGCAAGCAAACGGCCCGGCACACTCGCCGGGCCGCCGCATCAAACCCTAGCTTGTCTTATGCCCCGACCGCGTCGGTCATGCACTTCTTGACGTGGCTGTTCTTGGCGGCGCCGGCGAGTTTCTTGTCGGCCGCCGACTTGTCGCATGCCGCCTTGGCGTCGTTCTCGCACTTTGTCATGAAGCTCTTCTGCGCGGCACCGGCCAGCTTCTTCTCGCTGGACTGGGCCTTGCACGTAACGCCCTGGGCATACGCGGTCGACGACGCGAAAACGAGCATTGCAGCTACGGCTATGGCTCTCATCGGGAGTTCCTGTCTGTTCAAGTTGGACACAGCGTATCTTCCCTTGGCCGGCGCGTGCCAAGTGCGCGCGATAACGTGGCTTCCGGACTACTCTGGGGCAAGAGCGGCGTGAAGATTTTCCAGGAACAAACAGGGGCTGCGACAACGCAGCGACCCTTTCGCCTCCATTAACCATTGTTCCCGCGATCAACGTTGGCCACAGTGCATCGGTTCGGGACCGAGGTCGATGCGCAGTTGGATCAGCATACTGGCGATGTTCGCCGTGCTCTTGCACGCAGGTGCGCTTGTGCGTCACCACACCGTTATGCTCGATGCGCAAGCGCAGCATCGGGCACTTGCTGCGGACCTCTCCGCTATTTGCCACGGCGCCACTGGCGACCGTCTGGCGGCCGTTGATCTTCCTGTCATCCCCCAGCCATCAGACGCGCAGAACGGCTGTCCGCTCTGCGCCGGTCTGACGACAGCCTTTGTCATCACGGCTTATGTGGCCGTGAGCATCGCTCCCTTTTCCTATGAGGCCGTCGAGCCGGTCAGGCTCGTGCAGGTCGCTGTCTCCGATCTGACCGAAACCCGCCACCCCCCAAGCCGAGGGCCGCCCAGCGCAGCGTGACGCTCACGTCCGTTGATCCTGCGCATTCGCAGTATTTCGCTGGTTCGTCTCAATTCGGGGGTTAGCCATGTGCTCGCATAAGCGAGGGGTACGTCATTTCGCCGTGACGTTGCTGCCTGCTCTTTCCACCGCTGCGCTCGCGACGTCGGTCTGCTTTATATCCGCCGCAGCGCATGCTCAAACATCGTTGCCCGGAATCGTCGTCGAGGGCAAATCACAGCCTGTCCGTCGCAAGGCGGCAACTGCGACCAAAGCCACGCCGCAATCGGCTCCGGCGCAAACGCCGTCAGACGCGGTGCCAAGCGACAGCGATGCAACCCAGCGCGCCGGCAACCTGACAGTCCCGACCACGGAAGAGGCACAGCGCGCCCTCGCACTCGTGCCCGGCTCCGTCGTCGTCGTGCCCGACACCGCCTACCGGAATACGACGCCGGCAAGCACCATCAAGGACGTGCTCGACTATGTGCCCGGTGTGTTCGTGCAGCCCAAGTGGGGGGACGACTCGCGGCTTTCGATCCGCGGCTCGGGTCTGTCGCGCAATTTCCATCTGCGCGGCATCCAGCTCTACATGGACGGCATCCCCATCAGCACGGCCGACGGCTTCGGTGACTTCCAGGAGCTCGATCCGACCGCCTATCGCTATGTCGAGGTCTACAAAGGCCCGAACGCGCTGCGGTTTGGCGCAGCCTCGCTCGGGGGCGCGATAAACTTCGTCACGCCCAACGGCCGCGATGCCGATCTCTTCGGGGCAAGTGTCGATTTCGGCAGCTTCGGGTTCAAGCGCTTGCAGGCCAGTTCCGGCGGCGCACAAGGCCCTGCCGACGTTTTCATCACCGGCTCCTGGCAGGAGCAGGACGGCTTTCGCGAGCATAGCTCCGGTGAATCGAAACGCCTCAGCACCAATCTCGGATATCGCCTTTCCGAGGACCTCGAGACCCGCTTCTACCTGAACGCCAACGAGGTGCGTCAGCGCATTCCAGGCAGCCTCACCAAGGATGCCGCGCTGCAGAACCCGGAGTCCGCTGCCCCGTTCAACGTCCTCAACGACTGGCAGCGCAACATCGATACGCTGCGCTTCGCCAACAAGACGTCATGGCGGGTGGCGCCGGGTACGCTCGTGGAGGTCGGCGCTTTTGGCGTCGATCGCCACCTCATGCATCCGATCTTCCAATGGCTCGACTATCACTACGACGACTACGGAACCTTCGGGCGCTTGCTCGACGAGCGCACCATCGGCGGCTTCAAGAATCGTCTCCTCGTCGGTGTCAATCTGCACAACGGCTCAGTCGACGCTGACCAGTACGTCAACACCGGCGGCCAGAAGGGGGCGTTGCTCTCAAGCTCCAAGAACGATTCGAGGAACTTCACGGCCTACATCGAGAACAGCTTCTACGTTCTGCGGCAGCTCGCCATTGTCACCGGCACGCAGTACCTCGATGCCTCCCGCAGGTTGACCGACAAGTTCCTTGGCGATGGCAATCAGTCGGGCCAGAACAGTTTCGATGCCTGGAGCCCGAAGGCTGGCCTGCTGTGGGAAGTCGATCGCAACTGGCAAGTCTACGCCAATGTGGCGCGTAGCGCGGAAGTCCCAAGCTTCGGCGAGAACAGCTTTTCGGCCGCTTCTGCGTTCGACGCCGAGTTGCAGACCGCGACGACGCTGGAGATCGGAACACGCGGTCGGCGTCCCGACTACACGTGGGACTTGGCGCTCTATCGCGCCAACATCGACAATGAGCTGCTCTGCACGGCGCCGTTCCCCGTGGCGGACTTCTGTGTCGTTCGCAACGCCAATAAGACAATCCACCAGGGCATCGAAGCAGCCTTCGGCGCGTCGGTCCTGAAATCGATGTTCGTTGGCGGCGAGCGTCCCGATCGTCTCTGGCTGAATGTCGCTTACACCTTCAGCGACTTCCGCTTCGACGACGATCCCCTCTTCGGCAACAACGAGATCCCCGGCGCGCCCCGTCACTACCTGCGCGCCGAGTTGCTCTACAGGCATCCGGCCGGTTTTTATGCCGGCCCCAACGTCGAGTGGGTGCCCGAGGCCTACTTCGTCGACAGTGCCAACACGCTGGACACCGAGGCGTACGCCATTTGGGGCATGAAGGCAGGTTGGGACGGGCGCAAAGGACTTTCGGTCTACGTCGAGGGGCGCAACCTGTCGGACGGGCGCTACATCGCCAGTACCGGCATCACCAACGTCGCCAATCCCGCAGTCACAAACCTGTTCGAGCCCGGGACCGGGCGCGCCGTCTTTGCCGGCGTGAAGGTCGCCTGGTGATCGCATCCCCGCATCAACTCGTACATCCACGGAGACGACACATGACCCGCCACAACATCTTGCTGATCGCCGCTGCTACATGCGCTTGGTCAGCCTCTGCATTCGCTCATGCCACTCTGGAAACGAAAGAGGCGGCCATCGGCGGCAGCTACAAGGCCATCGTCAAGATCGGTCACGGCTGCGAGGGCACGGCCACGCTCAAGATGCGCGTGCAGATTCCCGAAGGCGTCATCTCGGTGAAGCCCATGCCGAAAGCCGGTTGGACCGTCGAGACGACGACGGGCGCGTATGCGAAACCTTACAAGTACTATCGCCGCGATTTGTCCGAGGGCGTGAAGGAGATCGTTTGGACCGGCAAGCTCCTCGACGAGCACTACGACGAGTTCGCATTCGCCTCCTATCTGACCGACAGCCTCGTTGCCGGCACCACCATCTATTTCCCGGTAACGCAGGAATGCGAGAAGGGCGCCCACCGCTGGGTCGAGATTCCGGCCGCCGGCCAGGACGCCCACGCGCTGAAGTCCCCGGCGCCGGGTTTGCGCCTGACGGCCGCGGCGGCGAAGTCTGCCGCAACTCCTTCATACAAAATCGGCGCGCTCGTTCTTGACGCGCCCTGGATTCGCGCCACGCCGGGCGGCGCGAAGGTGGCCGGCGGTTACGTTAGGATTTCCAACACCGGTGCTGAGGCCGACCGCCTGGTTGGTGGCACGTTCCCGCTCGCCGCCGCCGTCGAAGTCCACGAGATGGGCATGACGGATGGTGTCATGAAAATGCGGAGCCTCCCCAACGGCCTCGAGATCAAGCCCAGCGCCTCCGTTGACCTGAAACCCGGCGGCTATCACCTGATGTTCCAGCAATTGAAAAGCGCGCTCAAGGAAGGCCAGACCATCAAGGGCACGCTCGTATTCGAGAAGGCTGGGACGGTCGAGGTCGAGTATCGTGTGCTGCCGATCGGCTCGGCCGGTGCCGGCGGAAGTCACAGCCATCACTGAGGTTTGCACCCGCGGTGGCGGGCTCATTGTGGAGACGAATGGCAGCGGACGCCAAAGACAAAGGGCCGATGCTCGAGCGCGACGCGGCAGCCGCCGCGCCGCCCGTTGCTGCGCGTCCGGATGAAGAGGTGCCGGCTGACGAAGCGCCCGCCGAACTGGCGGCCGCCGATCTTTTCGCTGGCCAGCCCAAGACATCGGGCTCGGGCCTTCTGCTCGGGGGCCTTCTGGCTTCGGCAGTGTTGCATGCCGGCGTACTCCTCTATC
>CADEFX010000104.1 GCA_902826715.1 uncultured Hyphomicrobiales bacterium
GTTCGGGATCTCATGGCCTGGCCGATCGTCAACATGCTGCGCCTCACGCGCGCCGGCTTCGTGCTTGCCCAACACGGTGCGCGCTTCGTGCCCAAAGGCATGCCTGCGCCGTTGGCGCTGAAGGTGGCGCACGCCGCGACTCTCCCCATCCGCATCTTGACCTGGCCGTTTCGCGCTGGCCAGCCGAAGGAAACGCGCGTCGCGCGCGGCTTGACAAGCCTCGGCCCAAGCTACGTCAAGCTCGGCCAATTCCTCGCCACGCGGGAAGATCTCATCGGCATCGAGCTCGCGCACGACCTGCGCCACTTGCAGGACAAGCTGCCGCCGTTCTCCATGACGCAAGCGCGTCGCGCCGTCGAGGAGTCGCTTGGGGGACGGCTCGAAGATCACTTCATGGAATTCGGCCCGCCTATTGCGGCCGCATCTATTGCTCAGGTTCACAATGCCGTCGTGCTGCACGACGGCGTCCGTCGCGAAGTCGCCGTCAAGATCCTGCGCCCTGGCATCGAGCGTCGCTTCCGCCGCGATCTCGACAGCTACTATTTTGCCGCGCGCATGATCGAGCGCTTTCACACGCCGTCGCGGCGCTTGCGGCCCACCGCCGTCGTCGACACGCTCGCGCGCACGACCGAGCTCGAGATGGACCTGCGGCTCGAAGCCGCGGCCATTTCCGAGATGGCCGACAACACCAAAGCCGATAGTGACTTTCGCGTGCCGCAGGTGGATTGGAAGCGCACGCGGAAACGCGTTCTTGCCATCGAGTGGATCGATGGTTGCAGCGTATCGGACCAAACCGGGCTGCTTGCTGCCGGACACGATCTTAAGACCATCGGCCTGACGATCCTGCGCTCGTTCCTGCGCCATGCCATGCGCGACGGCTTTTTTCACGCCGACATGCACCAGGGCAATCTTTTCGTGGACGGCGATGGTCGTGTGGTCGCCGTCGACTTCGGCATCATGGGCCGCCTGGGCCCGCGGGAGCGCCGGTTTCTCGCCGAAATCCTGCATGGCCTCATTACGCGCAATTATAAACGCGCGGCTGAAGTGCATTACTGGGCCGGCTACGTCCCCCCACATCATCCGGTGGAAATCTTTGCGCAAGCACTACGCGCGATCGGCGAGCCGATCCACGGACGACCTGCCAACGAAATCTCGATGGCTGATCTCCTCGGACAGCTCTTCGCCTACACGGATGTCTTCGACATGGAGACGCGGCCGGAACTGATCCTGCTGCAAAAGTCCATGGTCGTCGTCGAAGGCGTGGCGCGCTCGCTCGACCCTTCGCTCAATTTGTGGACCGCAGCCGAGCCCATCGCCAAGGAATGGATGGAAGCCAACCTCGGCCCCGCCGGCGCACTCAAGGATGCGCGCGAAGGCGCATCGGAGGTCAGCAAGTTTCTCGCCGAAATCCCGGCACTCCTCAGCGTTGCCGAACGAACGATGATCTCGCTGGGCGACATGGCGAGAGCCGGCGTCCGCCTCGACGACAGCAGCATCACGCGTCTCGCTGCCGAAGAGGCGCGCCGAACTCGATCTGGCCGCGTTGCAATGTGGATCGGCGCGCTGAGCCTGCTGGCGATTGCTGTCTGGGCTGTTCGCGCGCTTGCGTAGAACATTTCGGTTGCGGCAGGCCTCGCGATTTGAGCCGTATCAGGTCCAATCGCGAGCCGCCGGCCGAACCAGAACTAGACTGCTTCCTTGAGCTCTTTGGCGGCGCGGAACGCCACCTTCTTGCTCGCTTTGATCTTGATGGCCTCGCCGGTGGCCGGATTGCGGCCCATGCGTGCCGGGCGCTTGCGAACCTGAAGGATGCCGAGGCCGCCGATGCGAATGCGCGCGCCTTTCTTAAGGTGCTTCGTGATGTCCGCCACCATGTCCTCGAGCATCGCAGTAACCTGCTTCTTCGAAAGCTCGTGGTTCTCGGACAGGACTGCGCCGATGTGCCGTAAAGTAACTGTTTCCGGTTTAGCCGGAGAAGCCGATTTAGCCATTTGGTCACCCCTAGAGAATCGTTAACGTCCGGAGCATATACGAACTGAACCCGCACGCTCCTAGTGATCTTCCGTTCAACCCAATAAAACTGGGCGGAACTTGAACCGCGGCATCGGCGCCCAAAGCCCGAACGGCCGCTATTCAAGGGCGGGTCCAACCAGTGATCGGACCTTTTGTCAATGCTGCTGATTTACGCTTCCGCGCATCTTACGTGCTAAACTTGCACACCTTCAAAGCCATAAGCCTCGTCAAATGAGCCTCGGCACAAAGCGCATCCTGCTCATCATAAGCGGCGGAATTGCTGCTTATAAATGCCTCGAACTGATTCGCCGCGCGCGCGACGCCGGCTTGTCGGTGCGGGTTATCATGACCGACGCCGCGACCAAATTCGTCACGCCGCTGTCGGTCGGAGCGCTCACAAACGAGCGCGTTTTCACCAACCTTTTCGATCTCGATGACGAACGCGAGATCGGTCACATCCGCCTTGCGCGCGATACGGACCTCATCGTCGTGGCTCCAGCTACGGCAGATCTGATGGCCAAGATGGCGGGTGGCCACGCTGACGATCTGGCGAGCGCTGTCCTTCTCGCCACCGACAAACCGGTTCTGGCTGCGCCTGCGATGAATCCCCATATGTGGCAGCACGCAGCGACGCGGCGCAACTTCGCATTGCTGCAGGCCGACGGCGTTCATTTCGTCGGACCCGAGACCGGCGAAATGGCCGAGTCCGGCGAAGCCGGGCTCGGTCGCATGGCGGAGCCGACGACGATCCTTGCGGCCATTCAGTCGCTCATGGGCAGCACGCCACAGAACCGCTTGCCGTTGAAGGGCCGCCACATCCTCGTGACATCGGGACCGACCCATGAGCCCATTGATCCCGTGCGCTACATCGCTAATCGCTCGTCGGGCAAGCAGGGCAATGCCATCGCTGGGGCAGCCGCAAAACTCGGCGCGCGCGTGACGCTGGTCACAGGCCCAACGTCCCTGCCGGATCCGAAAGGTGTCACGACGATCCATGTTGAAACCGCCGATCAAATGCTGGTGGCGGTGCGAGGCGCACTCGCCGCCGATGTCGCGATCTTCGCCGCCGCGGTTGCGGACTGGCGGGTCGCCAATGCAAGCGATCAGAAGATCAAAAAGAACGGCAAGCAGGACACGCCTTCGCTCGACCTCGTCGAGAATTCCGACATCCTCAAGACCATCGCGCACGAAAAGCCCGGCGTGCGGCCTCCGCTCGTCATCGGCTTCGCCGCTGAGACGCAACACGTCATCGAAAACGCCAAGAAGAAGCGCAAGGCCAAGGGCTGCGACTGGATCGTCGCCAACGACGTGTCGCCGCGCACCGGCATCATGGGCGGCGATCGCAACGCGGTGCATCTCATCACCGCGTCAGGCATCGACTCCTGGCCCGAGATGGACAAGGCCGAGGTGGCGCAGCGCCTGCTCGAACACATCGTCGATTATCTTGCCGCCAACACAGGCAAGGCATGATCTCCCGAACGAAGCGCGGCGCGACGCTGATCAAGGTCGTGCGCCTGCCTCACGCCGGTGATCTGCCGCTGCCCGACTATCAATCCGACGGTGCGGCCGGCATGGATCTTTTGGCAGCGGTCGATGCCGCGGAGCCCCTCTCGCTTCCACCGGGGGGCCGGGCCCTCGTACCCACGGGCCTTATCATACAGTTGCCGCGAGGCACCGAAGCGCAAGTGCGCCCGCGTTCGGGCCTCGCGCTGCGTCACGGCATTACCGTGCTCAACAGCCCTGGCACAATCGACAGTGATTATCGCGGCGAAATCAAAGTCTTGCTCGTCAACCTCAGTGACGCGCCGTTTGCCGTGACGCGCGGCGAGCGCATTGCGCAGTTGATCGTGGCACCGATTGCGCGCGCGCAGTTGCGCGAAGTACGTGCGCTCGCTGCCACCAAACGCGGCGACGGCGGCTTCGGATCGACAGGCGTCCGCGGAGCCTCCACCAAGAAAAGCCAGACCGTATCTTCGAAAACAAGCGCCGCAAGATCGCGAGCGTCACGCCACCGCACAAAGCCGCACCGGCAAACGTGATTTGACGTCGCCATCTCAATAGACTTGTTCCGCTGAGGCCGGTTTTCTGCCTCCGTGCCGCGCGATCATACTGCGCCGGCAGCAAACGCCTGCATCGTTGCGTCCATGAGTGCGTGAGGTTCCGATGAGCGACGTTCCGAAGATCAAGACGCTGGACGCACTGGGCAGGCCGGGACGCGGCCGCGTTTTCAACGACATCTCCGAGACCATCGCCAACACGCCGCTCCTCCGGCTGTCGAAAATCACAGCGAGCGCCGGCGCGAAAGCCGAGATCCTGCTGAAGCTCGAATTCTTCAATCCCCTCTCCTCGGTGAAGGATCGCATCGGCGTCGCCATGATCGATGCGCTCGAGGCCTCCGGCCGCATGACGCCGACAACAGTTCTTGTCGAGCCGACATCGGGCAACACCGGCATTGCGCTTGCCTTCGTCGCGGCAGCGCGCGGCTATCGCCTCATCCTCACCATGCCGGAATCCATGTCGATCGAACGGCGCCGCATCCTGGAGCATCTTGGTGCCGAGCTGGTGCTGACGCCGCGCGAGCTCGGGATGAATGGTGCCATCGCCCGTGCCCAGGAATTGATGCAGGAGCTGCCTGATGCCGTCATGCCCGGCCAGTTCGACAATCCCGCCAATCCGCTCATCCACGAAAAAACCACCGCGGAAGAAATCTGGGCCGATACGGGCGGCAATATCGATGCGCTCGTTGTCGGCGTCGGCACCGGGGGGACGCTGACGGGCACCGGCCGCGCACTCAAAGCGCGCCGGCCTGACTTGAAAATCATCGCTGTCGAGCCGACCGCGAGTCCCGTGCTTTCAGGCGGCCAGCCCGGTCCCCACAAGATCCAAGGCATCGGCGCGGGCTTCATTCCGGCCATCCTGCAGACGGACCTCATCGACGAAGTGATCCGCGTGCCTAACGAGCTGGCGTTCGATGTTGCCCGCCTTCTCGCCCGCGTCGAGGGCGTTCCCGGCGGGATTTCGACTGGTGCCAACCTCGCGGCGAGCCTGACGCTCGCCGCCCGCGACGAGATGGCGGGCAAGACCATCGTCACGTTCGCCCCGTCCGCTGCTGACCGCTATCTCTCGACTGAACTGTTCCCGGCACTCCCAGAACCGGCACCAGCCACGTGAAGGCCGGGATCCCTCCGAAGAGGGATCCCGCAACGTCCGCCAAAGCAGGATCGTTTCGAGCGATCGCACGCCTAAGCCGCCTGCTTCACCGGCTCGCCGTTGATGGCGAGCGTCCCGTCACGAACGGTGAGATCGACCGCTGAGCCGTCCAGCACCTGTCCTGCCAGGATCTGCTCGGCGAGCGGATCCTGCACATACTTCTGGATCACGCGTTTGAGCGGCCGCGCACCGTACGCCGGGTCATATCCGCGGTTCGCAAGCCACGTCCGCGCCGCGTCATCCAGCTTCAGCGCGATCTTGCGATCCGCAAGCAGCCTCTGCAGGTGCCCGATCTGGATATCGACGATCGCCGTCATCTGCTCGCGCTGCAAGCGGTGGAATAGGATGATCTCATCGATCCGGTTCAGGAACTCCGGCCGGAACTTCAGCTTCATCTCCGCCAGCACGTACTCGCGCACCGCCGCCGTATCCTCGCCTTCCTTCTGATTGACCAGATACTCCGAGCCGATGTTCGACGTCATGATGATAAGCGTGTTCTTGAAGTCGACCGTGCGGCCCTGCCCATCCGTCAGGCGCCCGTCATCGAGCACCTGCAACAGCACGTTGAACACGTCGGGATGCGCCTTCTCGATCTCGTCGAACAGCACCACCTGATAAGGCCTGCGGCGCACGGCTTCGGTCAAGGCGCCGCCCTCGTCGTAGCCGACGTATCCCGGCGGCGCGCCGATGAGCCGGGCCACCGAGTGCTTCTCCATATACTCCGACATGTCCATGCGGATCAGCGCCGTCTCGTCGTCGAACAGGAACGCAGCCAGCGCCTTCGTCAGCTCGGTCTTGCCGACGCCGGTGGGTCCGAGGAACATGAACGAGCCGATCGGCCGGTTCGGATCCTGCAAGCCTGCCCGCGCGCGGCGCACGGCCGTCGATACTGCCTGCACCGCTTCCTGCTGGCCGATGACGCGCTTGCCGAGCGCTTTCTCCATCTGCAGCAGCTTGTCGCGCTCCCCTTCGAGCATCCGGTCAACGGGGACACCCGTCCAACGCGACACGACCTGCGCGACATGATCCGGCGTCACCGCCTCCTCGACCATGGCCGGGGAGCCGTCGCCGGCTTCGAACTCCTTGAGCTTCTTCTCGATCTCAGGAATGCGGCCGTAAGCAAGTTCGCCGGCTCGCGCGAGGTTGCCCTTGCGCTGAGCCTGCTCCAGCTCGATGCGCGCGGAATCAAGCCCCTCTTTGAGCTTTTGCTGCTCGCCGAGCTTGCCCTTTTCGCGCTGCCACCGCGCCGTCAGGCTGCGCGAATTCTCCTCCAGGTCCGCGATGTCCGCCTCGAGCTTGTTGAGCCGATCGCGCGATGCCGCATCCTGTTCCTTCTTCAGCGCCTCGCGTTCGATCTTAAGCTGGATCAGACGGCGATCGAGCTCATCGAGCTCCTCGGGCTTGGAATCGACCTGCATGCGCAAACGCGACGCCGCCTCGTCCACAAGGTCGATCGCCTTGTCCGGCAAAAAGCGATCGCTGATGTAGCGGTTGGACAGGGTGGCCGCCGACACCAGCGCGCTGTCGGTGATGCGCACGCCGTGATGCAGCTCATACTTCTCCTTCAGCCCGCGCAGGATTGATATCGTGTCCTCCACGGTCGGCTCATTCACGAACACCGGCTGGAACCGGCGCGCTAGTGCTGCATCCTTCTCGATATGCTTGCGATACTCGTCGAGCGTCGTCGCGCCCACACAATGCAATTCGCCGCGAGCCAGCGCCGGCTTGAGCAGGTTCGACGCGTCCATTGCGCCTTCCGACTTGCCGGCACCGACGATCGTGTGCAGCTCGTCGATGAATAGGATGATGCCGCCGCCCGCCGCCTGCACCTCCTGCAGCACGGACTTCAGCCGCTCCTCGAACTCGCCGCGGTATTTGGCGCCCGCGATCAGCGCACCCATGTCGAGTGCCAGGAGTTTTTTGTCCTTCAGGCTTTCGGGCACGTCACCTTTGATGATGCGCAGCGCCAGGCCCTCGGCGATGGCCGTCTTGCCGACGCCCGGCTCGCCGATCAGGACCGGATTGTTCTTTGTGCGCCGGGACAGCACCTGGATGGTGCGGCGGATTTCCTCGTCCCGGCCGATAACCGGGTCGAGCTTGCCTTCGGCGGCCGCGTCGGTCAGATCGCGCGAATAACGCTTCAAGGCTTCATAAGCCTGCTCCGCGGACGCTGAATCGGCCGTGCGGCCCTTGCGAATGTCGTTGATGGCCGTGTTGAGGCCCGCAGCTGTCGCGCCGGCATTCTTGAGGATATCACTCGTATCGCTCGAAGCTTCGACCGCCAGCGCCAGCAGCAATCGCTCGGCCGTTACGTACTTGTCGCCCGCCTTCTCTGCGATTTTCTCGGCCGTATCGAGGACGCGCGCTGTCTCCGGCGCCATGTAAAGCTGGCCCGCTCCGCTTCCCGACACCTTCGGAAGCTTGGCAAGCACCCGCTCGATGGCCTGTAGCGCGTCCTTGGGCCGGCCGCCCGCACGCTCGACCAGCCCGGATGCAAGGCCTTGCTCATCGTCAAGGAGCACCTTGAGAAGGTGGGCGGGCGTAAATTTCTGGTGGCCCTCGCGTAAGGCCACGTTCTGCGCCGCTTGGACGAAGCCCTTGGCGCGGTCGGAATAGATCTCGAAATTCATGTCGTACCTCCTGAGCCCGGCCCTGTGCCTCCATGAGCGCCACCAGAGCCGTCCGATACAATGTGGTGCACCCCGAGAGCCCAAAGCGGCACCCTCGGAGATCGTACCGACCCTGATATAGTGCCGCCATGTCAGGTTCGAAAGAACCCACCACATCAGATAGAATCTTTACCTTTCAGGAATCTAGATGGCAGCGCCCGCCACTCCCCACCTCGTCGCCCTGTGCCGCTATCCGGTAAAAGGGCTCTCTCCCGAACAGCTCGTATCCGTAACGATCGAAGCTGGCCAGACCATCCCCTTCGACCGCGCCTACGCTATCGAGAACGGGGCGGGCCGCTTCAACCCGGAGCAGCCCAAGCACCTGCCGAAGATCAATTTTCTGATGCTGATGCGCGACGAGCGTCTGGCGACCCTTACCGCCAAATTCGACACCGATACGCAAACCCTGACTCTGCTACGCGACGGCAGGCAAGTATCCCGCGGGCAGCTCACGACGCCCATAGGCCGTACGCTCGTCGAACAGTTCTTGGCGGCCTTCATGCAGGCGGAGTTGCGCGGACCGCCGAAGGTCGTCAGCGCCCCCGGCCACAGCTTCTCGGACATGAGCGTCAAGTGCGTTCACATCGTCAATCTCGCCAGCGTGCGAGAGCTCGAGCGTCATGTCGGGCGCCCCGTCGACCCCCTGCGCTTCAGAGCCAACCTCTACCTCGACGGGTTGGAACCTTGGGTGGAATTTGGCTGGCTCGACAAGACGCTCGCCGTTGGCACGGCACAGCTCGGCGTTTTCGCGCGCACGCAACGGTGCCCCGCCACGAACGTCGACCCAGGTACGGGCGCACGCGACATGGCTATCCCCTCCGCTTTGCAGCGCGGGTGGGGACACGAGGACTTCGGCGTCTATGCCAAGGTCATCAAGGGCGGGCAAATGGCGACGGGTGACACGGTCACCGTCGGCGGCTAGGGGAAAAGGCGTCAGACCGGCGTCTTGTCCTGGGACTCGTCGCGGCTGGCCTCCACGGCTTCCTCGCCATCTCCATTATTCCCCGCTTCGCGCCGCGGACGACGCACCGGGCGGCGCAGGAATTCCGGCTGCTCGTTGCCCGGCCCGAAGCGCTCACGGCGCCGGCCCGGATTGTCCGTTCTCGGCGGCGCGCTGTTCTCAACAACAGGCTGCGGTTCTACACCTCGATCCGGAGCGGGCTGGCGCACCTCGTGTGGCCTCGCCTCCTGAGGCTGGCGATCCTGCCTGTCATTGCGGTCACTACGCTCGTGGCGATCACGGGAACGACCCTGATCGTGACCGCGATATTCACGATGCTGCTGCCGGTTGTCATCACCGCGGTTCTGATCTTGAAAGCGCGGCTGATCGTGCTGATGCCGTTGCATGGGCGGCTGGTCGCCCTGCCCCATTTCATCCGGCTGATCGTCGGAGATCTCGTCTCCGTCGAAGCCCTCGGGCCGGCGATGGCCACTGCCGTTCATCTCGCCGCCCGACTGCTGCCCTTGTTGCTCGCGGTACGCCAGAATGATGCGGTTGTAATGCTCCGCGTGCTGCAGATAATTCTCCGCCAGCACCGGATCGCCCGCGGACTGAGCATCGCGAGCCAGCGACAGATACTTCTCGGCGACATGCGCCGGCGTGCCGCGCACTTTCACTTCAGGCCCGTTGGACTCGAAGCTTCTCGACAAGGGATTATTTCCCTTTCGATGGTTATTATTGTGGCCGTAACTTTGGCTGTGATTGTTATTATTATTCCGGCCACGGCCGCGGCGATGCTGCTGTCCCTGCCTCATGGGCTCCCATTCTCACGCTAGTTGTAAAATCGTCTTGTTTCCGGTTCAGCGCTCCAAGCGCTCAATGTCCCCAGCACGCAGCAACTGTGTCGCCGCCAGACCTAGTCCTCGTCGATTGACGCACCCAAGCGCGCCAGCAGCCATTGGCCATGGGACATCGAAATGATTGCTACTGTCATCCCGGAAATTCGGTGGTACCGACTAAGCCCGTTGCTAGCGCTTCGCGCTCGCTGTGGGTCTCACCGTCGGGTGTCCCGATATGGAGCCGACTTTTCAATCGGCCGCGATGGCACGGGAACACCTTGTCACTTCCATTTCTGAAACGGTAGCCCGAATGCACCGCGATTCCAAGCTTTTTTTTGGATATGGTCACCGGCGTGACCGCGCGGCCACACAGCGCGCCCGGCCCCCGAGATCAGTCCAAACGCGGGGATTTTCATCATCTCCAAAACCATAATGGCGGCATAAAGCCAAAACCTCGGCCGATTGTCCGTTTCCAACCTCGAAAACAATCCAGCCGCCGGGATTCAGGCTTCTCTTGGCATCTGCGAGAATGGCGCGGTAAGCGTCCAGGCCATCGGCGCCGCCATCAAGCGCCAGCCTCGGGTCGAAGCGCGACACCTCCGGCTCCAGGCCAGAAATGCTTGCGCTCGGTATGTAGGGCGGATTGCTCACGACAAAATCGAATGTACCGGTTACGCCTGTCAACCAGTCCGTCTGCTGGAATTTCGCTCGCTGGCAGACGTTTGCTTGCTCCGCATTCCGTAGCGCGATTTGCAGCGTGGTCGCGTCGATATCTGTTCCAACGCCGATTACGTTAGGCAGTTCCATGAGGACGGCGATAATAATTGCGCCGGAGCCAGTGCCCAGATCCAACACCGTCAAATTGGGATTAGCGGTCTCCTTTGCAAGCGCCACAACGGCATCGACGACAATCTCCGTATCTGGACGCGGATCGAGTGTCGTTGCACCAATCTCAAGCGACAGCGTGCGAAATGCCCGGCGGCCCAGAATGCGCGACACGGGTTCGCGTTGCCGGCGGCGTATCTCGTAATCCGCAATCAATGCCAGATCAGACCGTGACAGCTCACGCTCCGGGCCAGCCATGAGGGCGGCTCGCGAGATTCCGAGCGCGTGCGCCAACAGGACGCGCGCGTCGACCTCGGGCGTGTCGACGCCCGCGCTTCTAAAGGTTTGCGCCAGCAAGCGCACCGCGTCCCCGGCTGTTTTCGCCGCAGGCGGCACGATGCGCGCAGGGTCACGCATGTCCGGCATTGTTCATATCGGCGAGCTGACCTGCTTGGTGCTGGGTAATCAGCGCATCGACAAGCTCATCGAGCGCATTGCCTTCCAGAACTTCGCTGAGCTTGTGCAGGGTCAGATTAATGCGATGATCGGTCACTCGGCCTTGCGGGAAATTGTACGTGCGAATTCGCTGGGAGCGATCGCCCGAGCCGACCTGCCCTTTGCGCGCCGCCGCACGCTCGTCGTCCGCCTGCTGGCGCTGCATTTCGTAGATCCGCGAGCGGAGAACCTGCATGGCGAGCCGCCGGTTCTGATGCTGCGATTTCTCAGCCGATACGACCATGATCCCGGTCGGCAGATGCGTGATGCGCACCGCCGACTCGGTCTTGTTGACGTGCTGGCCGCCGGCCCCGCCCGCACGCATGGTATCGATGCGCAGCTCCTCCGGCTTGATGTCGACGTCGATATCCTCTGCCTCCGGCAGCACCGCCACCGTTGCCGCCGACGTATGAATGCGCCCGCCCGCCTCCGTCACCGGAATGCGCTGCACACGATGCACGCCGGACTCGAACTTCAGCCGCGCAAATACACCCTTGCCGGTGATCGACGCGACGATTTCGCGATACCCGCCGAGATCGTTGTCGGACACGCTGATGATCTCCGTTGTCCAGCCGCGCTGCTCGGCATACCGGCTGTACATGCGAAACAGGTCGGCCGCAAAAAGCGCAGCTTCATCGCCGCCCGTGCCGGCCCTCACCTCCAGGATCGCGCTTCGCTCGTCGGCCGCATCCTTGGGCAGCAGCAAAATCTTCAGTTCCTCCTCGAGCGCTGCCGCGCGAGGGCCAAGCGCATCACGCTCCTCCCTCGCCATTTCAGCAAGCTCGCGGTCCGCCGCCGGGCCGCTCAGGAGCGCGTCCAGATCCTTGCGTTCGCGCTCGATGCCCCGCAGCTTGTTGATCGTGCCGACGACGGGATCGAGCTCCGCAAACTCTTTCGAGAGCTTGACGAACGCCGCCTGGCCCGCGCCCCGATTGAGCTCGGCCTGAACAGCCTCCCAGCGCTCGACCAGACGGTCGAGCTTGTCACGCGGTATCGAGGACATCGTTTCCGTTCGGCGCTCGGGGGTAAGGTACGTTGCGGCCCATGAGCCGTAGCAGCGAGCGCGGGATACTAATCCTAACGCGAAGCCTGACGCAATTTGTCGGTCTTGCGCAGCCGTGGATCGCCGACTTCGATCCACCGCATGCCATCCCGCCAGGGTGCCAGATGCACAATCAAGGCGTTGGCCGCCGGCCGGACCACTTTTCCCAACGGTTCCGGCAACACCGAGACGGCCCGCATGATCAGCCACGGATGGGCCTGCGCAAGCCACACCAGTCCCCCGAGCAAAACCACCGGTGCGGAAAGCGTGAACAGGGTTTTTGCCGCGCGCCTCTTTCGGCGTTTGGCACGGTGTTGCGCCCCCGGATCAAGCGAAGCGTCTTTCCGGCGGCGGTCCCGCGACATCGCCCTTACCAGCGGATGCCGGCTGTCGAGCGTGGCGGCCACTGCCTTGGCAGAGAAGGTCGTTTCCTGCGTCACCGGAACCTGCGCCAATCCGGCAGGGCCCACTTGATCCCGAATCCTGTTCAGGATCGGACGCGTATCGACGCGATAGAGCTGTCCAAGCTCGGTGACAATGCGCACCGTTTCAGCCCAAGGCGGAAACGCACGCACCTGGCCAGACTCGAGCAGCTGGATAACGTGCGGCGTGGTCTTCAGCGCAAGAGCGAGCTTGTCGACCGGGATATTCAGTCCGCGACGCATATCCTGAAAAATCGAGGCAAGCCGCTCGTCAACTCCCGTAGAGCGCTCCGACATGCCTTTGATCTGCACGCGCTGTGCAGCCTGGACGGGACGCTGCTCTCGATTCCCCCAGTGACTCATACGCAAACGCCCAACGTTTCCCCGCAAACGCAACCCACTCATCGTCAGACAAAATCGTTGCCTTGTCAAAGCGGCAGCGGTAGGGCCGCCGTTCACATGTCGATGCCTTCAGCTTCGGCAAAATGCTTCAAGGTGTCGCGAATGCTCGTATCCGACTCCGTAACGAGCGACCGGATGCGCTCCGCTACGCGCTTGACGTGCATCGAGCGGATCATGGCTTTCACTGGCCCGATGCTCGCCGGCGCCATCGACAGCGACCGGAAGCCCAAGGCCACGAGCGCCAGGGCTTCAAGCGTCTTGCCCCCCACCTCCCCGCAGAGTGCCACGGGCACCTTGTGGCGCCGGCCCGCATCGATCACCTGGCCCAGCGCCCGCAGGAAGATCGGCGACAATGTATCGAACCGAGTCGCCACCCGATCGTTGGAGCGATCCGCCGCGAACAGGTACTGCATCAGATCGTTGCTGCCGACCGACACGAAGTCCACCATCTTCATGACGGCATCGAGCTGGAACAGCAGCGACGGCACCTCGATCATGATGCCGAAGGCCAGCGTCTTGGGGCCGGCAATGCCGCGCCTGCGGGCCAGCTCGAACTCGCGATCGACCAGCAGGCGCGCGGCGGCCACCTCGCTTGCTTCCGATACCATCGGCACCATGATCCGCAGCTCTGCACCTGCTGAGGCCCGGATCAGCGCCCGGACCTGCGTGCGGAACAAGGCCGGCCGGTCGAGCGCCATGCGAATGCCGCGCCAGCCTAGCGCCGGGTTCTCCTCCTGCACACGCCGCAGATAGGGCAGCACCTTGTCGCCGCCGATGTCCAGCGTACGGAAGACCACCGGCTTGCCATGAGCCTCGGTCACGACGGTCCGGTAGAGCTGCAGTTGCCGCTCGATTCGCGGGAAGCTTGACGCGATCATGAACTGCAGCTCGGTGCGGAACAGGCCGATGCCGTCCGCTCCGGCCTCCGCGATATGCGTCATGTCCACCGGCAGGCCGGCATTGATGTGCAGCTCGACGCGCTGACCATCCTTGCTGACGGCAGGCAGATCGCGCAGCGACCTGTACTGCCGCTGGCGCCGCGCCTGGAAGCGGGCCTTGTCGGCATAGGCAGCGATCACATCGCTGGTCGGCCGGATGTGCACCTCGCCGGTCGCCGCATCGACGATGATGGGGTCGCCCGGATCGACCCGCTCGATGACGCCGCGCGCCTGGCCAACGGCCGCGATGCCGAGGGCGCGCGCGACAATGGCCACATGGCTTTGCCCACTGCCGTCCTCGACGACGAGCCCGCGCAGCCGTGCCCTGTCGTAGTCGAGCAGCTCCGCGGCCCCCATGCTTCGCGCCACCAGGATCGCATCGTGCGGCATGTCCTTCTTGGGGCCCTCGCCGAATTTTCGGGCCGCCAGAATGCGCAGCAGGCGATCGGACAGGTCGTCCAGATCCCGCACGCGCTCACGCCAGAACGGCTCGGCCTGCCGCAGCATGCGCGAACGTGTCTGGTTCTGTACGAGGTCGACAGCCGCCTCCGCTGTCAGCCCCGTCTTTGCCGTTTCCTTGAGCCGCCTGAGCCAGCCGCGATCGTTGGCGAACATGCGATAGGCCTCGAGCACGTCGCGGTGCTCGCCCTCCTCGGCCATCGTCTCGCCGCCGAGCAGCTCGTCGAGTGAAACCTTCAGCTCGGCGACGGCGCCATCGAGCCTCTTGGCCTCGGCTTCCGGATCTTCGGCCCGCAAGTCCGTGACGACGACGCGCGGCTCGTGCAGCACCACATGGCCGAGCGCCAGCCCATCCGACATCGTTTGCCCGCGGACGACATGCGCGACCGACCGGCTGAATGCCGCGGCTGTATTGGCACCAGCGACGGCTCCCGAAACCAGGTGCTCAGCGAGCACCATCGTCGTCGTCTGCAGCGCCTCGACATCGTCGTCGGAATAGTCCCGCTGCGTCTTGTTCTGCACCGTCATAACGCCGAGCACGTCACCGCCGCGCAGAATGGGAACAGCCAGGAACGAGTGATAGATCTCCTCGCCCGTCTCCGGCCGGTAGGAGAAGGCCGGATGGCTCTGCGCCTCGGGCTCGTTGACCGGCACCGCCAGCTCGGCACAGCGCCCGACGAGACCTTCGCCGCGCTTCATGAAGGTGTTGTGCACGGCCGACTGGTTTAGGCCCTCGGTTGCAAACAGCTCCAGATTTCCGTCCTGACGCTTCAGGTAGATCGAACAGACCTCGGCCACCATCAGGCCGGCAGTCTGGCGCACGATCTTGTCGAGCCGCGCCTGACCATCGCCAGGCTCGGCCATGATTTCGCGCAGCCGTCTCAGCATCGGCCGCAGACCCGGCTCGACCGCTGAGATGCGCGGATCCTCGACTGGTCTCTTGACCATGGGCCCCTGCTATCAACCTCTCGGCTGCCCGCTGTTCCTCAGGGCAGAGGCCACCGCATGTGCTCCGACGATGCAGCGGCGTGACTACATTTTTTACCGGCGGCTCCGGCGGCGCACCGCCGCCGCCCCAGGCCAGCCTTCAATCGGCATCCAATCCATAAAGCGAATGCAGCGTTCGCACCGCGAGCTCTGCGTAGGCCGCATTGATCAAAACGCTGATCTTGATCTCGGACGTGGTGATCGCCTGGATATTGATGCCCTTGTC
>CADEFX010000105.1 GCA_902826715.1 uncultured Hyphomicrobiales bacterium
CAGCAGATCGGGCAGATCCCCGTGCAGGCGACGACCGCGCCGCACGATGGACAGCCCATCCAGGGGCGCCTGCAGCTCATCGACAATCAGGTCGATGCCCGCACGGGCACCGTGCGTGTGCGGGCCGTCTTCGACAACCCCGACGGCCGCCTCATGCCGGGCCAGTTCGTGCGGCTGCGCATGGCGAGCACAAAGGCTGCACCACTGCTTGCGGTCAACGAGCGCGCCATCGGCACCGACCAGAACAAGAAGTTCGTGATGGTTCTCGATACGGGCAACGTCGCCATCTACCGCGAGGTGATCCTTGGTGCTCAGGTGGATGGCCTGCGCGTGGTGACGAGCGGTCTGTCTGCTGGCGAGCGCATCATCGTGAGCGGCCTGCAGCGCGTCCGTCCCGGCGCAGTGGTCGCACCGGAGGCCGTGTCGATGGACGGGCAATCCGTCAGCCAGATGCAGGATGCGACCAGAGCCCTACTGCGCTAACCGCCAACAAAAAAAACGTAAGCGAATCGTGAGCAAGCCATGAACCTCTCGAAGTTCTTCATCGATCGTCCGATCTTCGCCGGCGTGCTGTCGGTGCTGATCTTCGTGGGCGGCCTGCTCGCGCTGCGCGTCATGCCGATTTCCGAGTATCCCGAGGTGGTGCCCCCATCGGTCATCGTGCGCGCACAGTATCCCGGCGCCAACCCCAAGGTGATCGCCGAAACGGTGGCCACGCCGATCGAAGAGGCCGTCAACGGCGTGGAGAACATGCTCTACATGAGCAGCCAGGCCACGAGCGACGGATTGATGACGCTGACCGTCACCTTCAAGCTCGGCACCGATCCCGACAAGGCGCAGCAACTCGTCCAGAATCGCGTCTCGCAGGCCGAGCCACGGCTCCCCGAGGAGGTTCGGCGTCTCGGCGTCACGACCGTCAAAAGCAGCACGGACCTCGCCATCGTCGTTCACCTCCTGTCGCCGAACGGCCGTTACGACATGACCTATTTGCGCAACTATGGCGTCATCAACGTCAAGGACCGCCTGGCGCGCATCGATGGCGTCGGCCAGGTCGTGATCTGGGGTGCGGGCGACTACGCCATGCGCGTGTGGCTTGATCCGCAGAAGATCGCGGAGCTGGGCCTGTCGGCCAGCGATATCGTCAACGAGATCCGGTCGCAGAATGTGCAGGCAGCGGCCGGCGTGATCGGCTCCTCACCCAGCGTTCCGGGCCTCGACCTGCAACTTACTATCAACGCCCAGGGACGCCTGCAGAGCGAAGACGAGTTCGGCAGCATCGTCGTCAAGACCGGCGTCAGCGGTGAGGTAACGCGACTGCGCGACGTCGCGCGCATCGAGCTGGGCGCATCCGAGTACGCCTTGCGCTCCCTGCTCGACAACAAGCCGGCCGTCGGCGTCGGTGTATTCCAGTCGCCAGGCTCCAACGCGCTGCAGGTCGCGCAAAACGTGCGTGCCTTGATGGCTGACATCAAGCGCGACATGCCGGAAGGCGTCGACTACCGCATCGCTTACGACACGACACAGTTCGTCCGCGCCTCCATCGAGGCCGTCGTCCACACCCTGCTCGAAGCGGTAGCGCTGGTCGTGCTTGTGGTGATCGTGTTCCTGCAGACGTGGCGGGCCTCAATCATCCCGCTTCTGGCCGTGCCCGTATCCATCGTCGGCACGTTTGCCGTGATGCACGTCTTCGGTTTTTCCATCAACGCCTTGACTTTGTTCGGGCTGGTGCTGGCGATCGGCATCGTCGTGGATGACGCCATCGTCGTGGTCGAGAACGTGGAACGCAACATCGAGGACGGCCTGTCGCCGCGCGATGCCGCCTATCGTGCCATGCAGGAGGTCTCTGGCCCAATCGTCGCCATCGCACTGGTGCTCATCGCGGTGTTCGTGCCGCTCGCCTTCATCACCGGGTTGACTGGCCAGTTCTACAAGCAGTTCGCCCTCACCATCGCCATCTCGACGGTGATCTCGGCCATCAACTCCCTCACGCTTTCGCCGGCCCTGGCGGCGCTTCTGCTCAAGTCTCACGACGCGCCCAAGGACCGCATGACCCGCATCATGGATGCCGTCTTCGGCTGGTTCTTCCGTGCCTTCAACTGGGCCTTCCGGCGCGGCACCGACGCCTACAGCAGCGGCGTGCGCGGCATCGTCTCGCGCAAGGCGCTGGCCATGGGGTTGTATCTCGTGCTGATCGCCGTCACCTTCGGCCTGTTCAAGGCCGTGCCCTCCGGTTTCGTGCCGGGGCAGGACAAGCAGTATCTCGTCGGCTTTGCCCAGCTTCCCGACGGCGCCACGCTGGACCGCACCGAGGACGTGATCCGCCGCATGAGCGACATTGCGCTCAAACATCCCGGAGTCGAGAGCGCCGTTGCCTTCCCGGGCCTCTCCATCAATGGCTTCACCAACAGCTCCAACGCCGGCATCGTCTTCGTCATGCTGAAGTCTTTCGCCGAGCGCGAGACGGCAGAGCTCTCCGGCAACGCCATAGCCGGGCAGCTCAACCAGAAGTTTGCGGCGGTCAAGGAGGCTTTCATCGCCGTCTTCCCGCCGCCGGCCGTGCTCGGCCTCGGCCAGATCGGCGGCTTCAAGCTGCAGATCGAGGACCGCAGCGGGCTGGGCTACGAGGCGCTGGATCAAGCTGTCAAAGCCTTCATCGCCAAGGCCTCGCGGGCGCCGGAGATCGCCGGCCTGTTCTCCGGCTATCAGATCAACGTGCCACAGCTTTACGCGGACATCGATCGCATCAAAGCGCGCCAGCTCGGCGTATCGGTGCCCGACGTGCTCGATACGATGCAGATCTATCTGGGTTCGCTATACGTCAACGACTTCAACAAATTCGGCCGAACGTATTCGGTCCGCGTCCAGGCTGACGCGAAGTATCGCGCCCGGGCCGAGGACATCGGTCAGCTCAAGGTGCGCGCGCGCAACGGCGAAATGATCCCGCTCTCCGCGCTGCTGCGGGTGAATGCCAACGCCGGGCCTGAACGCGCCATGCGCTACAACGGCTTCCTGTCGGCGGATGTCAACGGCGGGGCCGCGCCGGGGTACTCGTCAGGCGAAGCGCAGGCGGCCATGGAGCGCATCACCGCCGAGACTTTACCGAAAGGCATGGGGTTCGACTGGACCGACATGACCTACCAGGAGATCCTGGCCGGCAACTCGTCTCTGTGGGTGTTCCCGATTGCCATCCTGCTGGTGTTCCTGGTTCTGGCGGCGCTCTATGAAAGCCTTGTGCTGCCGCTGTCCATCCTGCTGATCGTACCCATGGGGCTGCTGGCGGCCATCACCGGCGTCTACCTCACGCAAGGCGACAACAATGTCTTCACGCAGATCGGCCTGATCGTGCTGGTCGGCCTGTCGGCCAAGAACGCCATCCTGATCGTCGAGTTTGCACGCGAGTTGGAGTTCGCCGGCCGCTCGCCGCGCGAGGCAGCCATTGAAGCCAGCCGCCTGCGTCTGCGACCCATTCTCATGACCTCGATGGCTTTCATCATGGGTGTCGTTCCTTTGGTGTATGCGACGGGCGCCGGCGCCGAGATGCGCCAGGCCATGGGCATCGCGGTGTTGGCCGGCATGATCGGCGTCACCGCCTTCGGTATCTTCCTGACGCCCGTGTTTTATGTGCTTTTGCGCGGACTCACCGGAAACCGCCCCCTCAAGCAGCACGGGCACGCGGACGGCGGGAGCCATGTGGATACACATGCCGTGCCAGCCTCCCGGCCACTGGCCGACGCCTGATCCCAGTCTTGCTCTGGTAAGTCCATCCGCTGCCGCGTATCGTTGCGCCAGTCAGCGGATGGCAGGGCAGGGAATGGCGATCGTACCGGCGGTGGCGCAGCTTCTTGACAACGTTCGGCAGCCGTTCGAGCGCGCGCACGCCATGCCGCCCGGCGTGTACTCCAGCCCAGAATTTCTCGAGCAGGAACTCAAACACGTCTTCGCCCGCGACTGGGTCACCGTCGGCCGCGCCAGTGCACTGGCCAAGCCCGGCGACTATTTGACCTACGAGCTCGCCGGCCAACCGATCTTCGTCATCCGCGACAACGACGGCCACCTGCGCGCCATGTCCAACGTGTGCCTGCACCGCATGTCGACGCTGCTCGAAGGCTCCGGCAACAAGCGCAGCATCGTCTGCCCCTATCACGCCTGGACCTATAATCTCGACGGCACGCTGCGCGCCGCGCCCGCCATGACCCTCAACACGGACTTCTGCAAGGAGAGCTACAAGCTGCCGCAGATCCGCTGCGAGGAATGGCTCGGCTGGATCATGGTCACGCTCAATTCCGATGCGCCGCCGGTCTCCGAGCAGCTTGCCGAGGTGCAGGCACTGATCGACGACTTTGGGATGGAAAACTACATCGAGACGTTCCGCGAGACGCACGTCTGGAACACCAACTGGAAGATTCTCGCGGAAAACTTCATGGAGAGCTATCACCTCCCCGTATGCCACGCGGGGACCATCGGCGGCTTGTCGAAGCTCGAGGAGATGGTGTGCCCGCCGGGGCTACCGGCGTTCAACTATCACACCATCCTCAAAGACGGCACGTTGAAGATCGCGCTCGCGCATCCCTCCAACACGCGCATGCAGGGCGACCGCCGCCGCACGACGTTCCTGCTGGCCGTCTACCCGAGTATGCTGGTGACGCTGACGCCCGGATACTTCTGGTATCTATCGCTGCACCCGCATGGCGCCGGCCAGGTGCACATCGTGTTCGGCGGAGGCATGGCGCCCGAGTTCGTCAACTCGGACGAGTCGCAAGCCCACTTTTCCCAGCTCAAGACGCTGCTCGACAAAGTCAACGTGGAGGATCGCGGCTGCACGGAGAAGGTCTATCGCGGTGTCTGCGCCGGCGCTGCGCGCGCAGGTCACCTCAGCCACCTCGAGCGACCGAACTACGACTTCGCCCAGTATCTGGCCGAGCGAACCGGCGGTTTCACACGTACATTCGAGTCAGCCGCCGTAGAAGCGAGGTAGCCAGTGCCATCGAACTCGAAAGCCGTTAGCGTCATGAGCGGCCTTGCCCTGGAGGTCGCCGTCAATCGCTGGCTCAAGCCGCAGTTCGAAGCGGAGACACCATTCCGGCTTGACATCGATTGGCGGCCTACCACTGCCATCATGCAGTCGATCGAAGAAGGCCGGCGCGCCGACGTCATCGTTGCCATCAACGGGTCGATGGACAAGCTGGCGCAGACTGGCATCGTCCGGGCGGACACGCGCACCTGCCTCGCCGATTCCGTGCTTGGCGTGGGCGTGCGCAAGGGCGCATCGCGACCTGACGTCTCGACCGTCGAAGCCTTCAAGCAAACGATGTCGAATGCCCGCGCCGTGGCGTACTCCAAGGCGGGCGCCAGCGGCATCTACTTTTCCAAGGTCATCGACCGGCTCGGAATCGCGGCCACCGTCAACGCGCGCGCCATCGTCATACCCATGGGCTTCACGGCGGAAAAAGTGGCCAGCGGCGAGGCCGATGTGGCCATCCAGCAGATCAGCGAATTGATGTCCGTCGACGGTATCGACATTGCCGGGCCGTTCCCCGCCGAGATCCAAACCGTCTCGACGTTCGACGCCGCCATTTTCGCAGACGCCAAGAACCCGGAGGGTGCAGCGGCTTTCCTTGCGGCGCTCATCTCGCCTGCCGCCGCCAAGGCTTACGCGGATGGTGGCCTCGTCTCGCGCCTGTCTGCCCGCTGAACGATCAGGAGACGCGCATGTCCAAGAAGCCCCGCATCGTTCTGCTGCACGGCACCCCCGTCGCCGTCGATCCGATCCAGAAATCCTTCGCCACCCGATGGCCAGACGCCGAGACCGTGAACCTCCTTGACGACTCCCTCTCCGTCGACCGGGCCAAGGACCACGACCTCACCCAGCGCATGTTCGAGCGCTTCACCGAGCTTGGCGGCTACGCGCATCGCATCGGCGCCGATGCGGTCCTCGTCACGTGCTCGGCCTTTGGCCCCGCCATCGAACGCATGGCGAAGGCGTTGCCGGTGCCCGTCCTCAAACCCAATGAAGCCATGTTCCGCGCGGCGCTGACCAAGGGCACAAGGATCGGCATGCTCGCCACCTTCGCGCCCTCCGTCGTCACTATGACGGAGGAGTTCGACGAGTTCGTACGCGAGACCAGTTCAAAGGCCACGCTCAAGACCATCGTCGTCGAGGGCGCCATGGCCGCCCTGCGCGGCGGTGATGCGCAAACCCACAACGAGCTTGTCGCCGCGCGTGCGCCGGAGCTGAAGGACTGCGACGCCATCATGCTCGCCCACTTCTCGACGTCACGCGCCGCCGAAAAGGTCGGCGCCGTCGTCACCACGCCGGTGCTGACAGCTCCTGACGCTGCCGTCGATCGCCTGAAATCGCTCGTGACCGCATAAACGGCTGCGCTCAACAAGATGTCAGCCATGCGCCGGCCGCTGATGGTTGACGCGCACGCGTCGGCGGTCCAAACGTCCCGGCCATGACCATCGTCGCTACCACCCGCGCCGAGCAGCGCCCGCTCCTGCCGATCCTCCTGGCCTTGAGCGGCGCGCACCTGCTCAACGACCTGATCCAATCTATGATTCCGGCGATGTACCCCCTGATCAAGGAGGCGTATCACCTCGATTTCGCGCAGGTGGGGCTGATCACGCTGGCCTTTCAGGTAACCTCGTCGCTGCTGCAGCCGGTGCTCGGCTACGTCACCGACCAAAAACCCTGGCCCTACGCCATGGTCGCCGGCATGGGCTCTACGCTGGCTGGCCTTATCGGTCTGGCATTCGCCGGCAGCTATTCGATGGTCCTTGTCTCTGCCGCCCTGGTCGGTCTCGGCTCGGCCGTGTTCCATCCCGAAGCCACGCGCATGGCGCGCCACGCGGCGGCCGGCCAGCAAGGCTTCGCACAGGGCATTTTCCAGATCGGCGGACATGCAGGATACGCAATCGGACCGCTGCTTGCGGCCATGATCGTGGTCCCGCGCGGTCAAGCCAGCCTCGCCTGGATGTCCGTTGTCGCGCTCGCCGCCATGGTGCTGATGGCCTGGACCGGTAGGCGCTATGCCGACATGCGCCGATCACAGATAGCCGCTGCGAAAGCGTATCCCCCGAGCACGTCCACCGCTGCCGCGGCGGGCGGATCTGTCCTGCTAGCGATGGCTATACTGATCGTGCTGCTGCTGTCCAAGAACGCCTACACGGCTGCGTTCACGTCCTACTACACCTTCTATCTCATCGAACGCTTCGGCGTGAGCGTGCAGCTTTCGCAGATCATGCTGTTTCTCTATCTGGTCGTCGGCGCCTTCGGCGTCATCGTCGGCGGCATGGTCGGAGACCGCATCGGACGCTACCGCGTGATCTGGATCTCCATTCTCGGCACGCTACCTTTCGCGCTCCTCCTTCCCTACGCGAACCTGTTCTGGACGGGCGTGTTGAGCGTCCTCGTCAGCATCATTCTGGCGAGCGCGTTCTCGTCGATCCTCATCTACGCGATCGACCTCGCTCCGCATCGCGTTGGCCTCGTCGGCGGCCTCTTCTACGGCCTGGCCTTTGGCCTCGGCGGACTGGCCGCCGCCGCGCTCGGCATCGTTGCCGACCGCATCGGCATTATCGACACCTTCAAGCTCTGTGCCTGGCTCCCCGCCCTGGGCCTACTGACGTTCCTGCTGCCACGGACAAGGTAAGGGCTACTCTGGTGACCCTCACTTCGAGCTGTCCTCTTTCATAGCGAGGGCCCGTTTCGGTTATGGTCCCGGATGGACCGGGGCTTGATCGGCGTCGACGGCCTATCTAAGCTCCCCCCAGCGCCTCGCATGGTGTCCCTCGAGAGACCACCACGACGCTTCGGGAGGAAACAGCATGGGATTGCCCGTTCGAGCGACCCGGGGGCGACACTGAGATGCCGGTCGGTACAAGCACCGGCGCCAATGTTCTGCGTCACGCCGATCGGTCTCTGTCGTTTGCCGAAGACAGTTTGAATCTGATCGCTGCTTTTGCAGTCTTTTTCCTGATGTTCGTCGGCGTGGCGCAGATCGTCGGCCGCACGCTGTTCGGATTTGCGATCCACGGCTATATCGACTGGATCGAGCAATCCTCATCCCTGTTCGCCTTTCTCGGCATCGCCTACGCGCAGCGGCTCGGCAGTCACATCGGCATGGATTTGACGACGAGTTGGTCGACGGCTTCCCGCTGGAAGGTCGAATTTTTCGCCGTCGTGGTGGCGATCGCGATTGTCACGGTGCTGATATACGCCAGCTTCACGAACTTCCTGCGCGCGTTTTCCATCGGTGATTCCACCATGGATATCCGCATCCCGACCTGGCCGGCCAAGCTGATGATTCCGCTGGCGCTGAGCGTTCTTTGGCTCCGCCTGGGGCTGCAGATTTGCGACTACGCGCGCCTGATTGTGCACCCGGAGGCCGAACCCGTCGCTGTGCCGAAGCTGATCACGCTGGAAACCCAGGTGAAGGACGAGATTGCCGAAGCCCTGGGCCGCAAGGACGCGCAACGATGATGGAGCTCAGCCCTTCTCAGATCGGCGGCCTGGGCGTTGCGGCCTTACTGGTGCTCTGCTTCATCGGCGTTCGCTTTGCCTTTGCCGCAGCATTTGTCGGTACTGCAGGCCTGACAATGCTGATCGGGTGGGATGCCGGACTGCGCACCGCTGGCATCGTGCCCTACGCGGCCGGCGCCAACTATACGCTGTCGGTACTGCCGATGTTCATCTTGATCGGTTACCTCGCGTACTATGCGGGCATCACGCAGACCGCATTCGAGGCCGCCCGGCGATGGTTCGGCTGGCTGCCCGGCGTTCTGGCTACGGGCACTGTTTTCGCGGTCGCGGGCTTTTCCGCCGTGTCGGGCGCCAGCAGTGCGGCCGCTGCCGTGTTCGCCAAGGTGGCGATCCCCGAAATGCTCCGCGCGGGCTACAACAAGAAGTTGGCGGCGGGTGTCTGCGCAGCCGGCGCCACGCTCGATTCTCTCATCCCGCCGAGCACACTGCTCGTCGTCTACGGCATCATCACCGAGCAGTCGATCGGCAAGCTGCTCATCGCCGGTTTCGTGCCGGGGCTCATCTCGGCAGTGGTATACGCGATCATCATCACTTACCGCTGTTGGCGCCAGCCGGACCTTGGTCCACCCATTACCGGGTACACCTGGCCGCAGCGCTTCCAGTCGTTGCCGGGCACGACCCCAATCTTCCTGGTCATCCTGATCATCTTCTTCAGTATGTATTTTGGCTGGGCGACGCCGACGGAAGCAGGTGCCCTCGGGGCATTCTCGGTGTTCGTCTTCGCAATCAAGAACGGCATCAAGCGGGGCGAGTTGCGGCAATGCCTGCTCGATTCGGCCAAGCTCACCGTCATGATCTTTACCGTGATCTGGGGCGTCCTGATCTTCGTGCGCTTCCTCGGCTTCTCGGGCCTACCCGAGGACGTGTCGAGGTGGGTCGGAGAGCTCAAAGTGTCGCCGATCTGGATTCTGATGGCGATCTATCTGCTCTACTTCGTGCTCGGCACCGTGCTCGAAGGCGTGGGCATGTTTCTCCTGACGCTGCCGATCATCTTCCCGATCGTCACGGCGCTTGGCTACGACCCGATCTGGTTCGGAATCGTGCTGGTCAAGCTGTCCGGCATCGCATCGCTGTCGCCGCCCGTGGGGCTCGTGGTGTTTGTCGTCAACGGCGTCAGGCCGGACATTTCGGTGCGCGACATCTTCACGGGCGTCTGGCCGTTCATTTTCGCGGACGTGGTGACGCTCGGCATTCTGACGGCATTTCCGGAGATCGTCACATTCATTATTGGAACTGGCGACTAACAAGGGAGGTACACGGCATGAAACGCGCAGTGCTGCTGTCGGCTGGACTTTGGCTTGGTCTTCTGACGGCTCCGACAAACGTGCTATCGGCCGACAAAGTGACCTGGAACTGGTCGCTCTACGGGCCGCCGCGCGCCGTCACGGTTTGCATGGAGCATCTCGCCAAGGCCGCCAAGGAGAAGAGCGGCGGCAATTTCACGATCAATCTGCGCTACAACGAGCAGCTGGGCGATGCCAAGGACATGCTCGACGGCCTGAAGGTGGAAGCCTTCCATGCCGCGTTCGTGGCCTATTCCTACGCCCCCGCGAAAACACCCCTGCAAGGGGTTATGGATATGCCGTTCCTGCCGATCGGCGACCTGGTGGTCCTGGAAAAGGTACAGGACGCGTTCGAAGCGTGGAAGCCAGTGGCGGACGAGCTGGCCCGCTGGAACGCCATGCATTTCATGACGATCCTCTTGCCACAATACGAGTTCATGGGCGCGGGCAAGCCGCCGGTCAATCTGGAAGACTGGAAGGGCATGCGCGTGCGAGCGCTTGGCGGGCTTGGCGATGCCATGACCCTGCTCGGCGCCGTGCCGACGTCGGTCTCAGCGCCCGAGGTCTACACCGCCCTCGAGCGCGGCACGTTCCAGGCCGCGTCGTTCCCGTTCACCTACAGCTTTACCGCCTACAAGCTGCACGAGGTCTCCAAGTGGTACACTCACGGTATGCAGCTCGGCATCGTGCACAATTCTCTCAACTTCAACATCAAGGCATGGGAGGCGCTTCCCGCTGAGTACAAGAAGATCCTCGAGGATGCGCGACCGGAGGCCTACAAGCTGCAGCGCGAGGCCTACGCTGCCGCCGACGAGAAATCCTTCCCGCTGTTCGAGAAGCGCAAGCTGGAGGTCGTCAAGATCACGCCGGAAATGCGGGACAAGCTGATAAGCGTCGCCGGCAAGCCGGTCTGGGACAAGTGGGTCGCCGAAACCGAGGCCAAGGGCCTGCCGGGCAAGGAAGCCCTGGAGCTTGTCCTGAGCCTGATCAAGAAGCATTCGAGCTGAACATCACGGCGGCGATGAGGATGGACAAATCCTCGTCGCCTACTCGCCCGGCAGACGGGATTTCGCGTAATCGAGCTCGAAGTAGCGCGGGCGGCCGACGGCCCATGGGTCGCCCCAGAGCTGCTGGCCGCCGTCGACCGTCAGCACCTCGCCGGTGATGAACTTGCCCGAAGAGGCCGCGAGATAAGCGACGGCCTCGGCGATGTCCCACGCATCTCCGGCGCGTTTCACCGGATTGGACTGCTCGAAGCTCGCGGCGCCTTCGGGCGGGTAGCGGCCGAAGGCGGTCGTCTCGCAGCAACCGGGCGCGACGCAGTTGACGCGAATGTTCAGCGGCGCCCATTCCACCGCGACCGTCTTGGACAAGTAAACGACGCCAGCGCGTGCTGCGGCCGTATGCGCCAGCTGTGGCATGCCGCGCCATATGTCGGCGACGATGTTGACGACGCTGCCGGGCTGATTGCGCGCACTCCATTGCCGGGCCGCTGCCTGCATCATGTACCAACTCCCATTCAGGTTGGTGTCGATGACGGCATTCCACCCCTTCACGGTGAAATCTATGGCCGCTTGCGGGAACTGGCCTCCGGCGTTGTTCACCAGCACGTCGAGGCGTCCATGCTGATCGAAGACTTCGCTCATCGTGGCAGCCACCTGATCCGCGTCCCTGATCGTCATCGTTCGCGGCTCGGCGGCGATACCCCATGATTGAAACAGCGAGCATGCGGCCTGCAATTTCTCGGTATCGCGACCGCAGATCACGATCGTCGCGCCGAGCCGTCCGAGCAGTGCGGCAATCGCCTTCCCAAGGCCGCTGCCGCCGCCGGAGACAAGCGCCACCTGTCCGGCAAACAGATCGGATCGAAACGCTGTGGGCAGCGTTTTCAACTCTTCATCCGTGAAGCCAAACCGCGGCGGCGTGCTCATGCCGTCGTCCTCCTGTCAGCAGCCAAGGCGTCTCGCGCAACTAGGTTCCAGTGAAACGGGGCCGGCGCTTTTCGACCCTCGCGCGCGTCCCTTCCTCGGCATCCTTGCTGGCGCGAACATTGTCAACCAGCGCGTCGATGTCCTGATGCGCGATACCGTCCCGAAACGCCATCTGGCGCACCAGCAACGCCTTGATCGCACGCAGGCTCAGCGGCGCATTGGCGGCGAGACGGTCGATGATCGCCTGTGCCGAGCTTTCCAGGTCCTCGGGGGCAGCCAGGCATGAGATCAGGTTCAACTCGTGCATACGGGCAGCGGAGACGGGATCACCAAGCATCAACAGCTCGCGGGCAGCGAGCGGTCCCGCGACCTCGATCAGCTTCTTCGCCAGGAACCAGCTTGGGGCAATTCCGATCTGCGCCAGCGACATCCCGAAGCGGGCCGTCGATGAGACCACGATGAAGTCGCAGTGTAGCGCCAGCTCGCAGCCGCCTGCGATCGCATCTCCCTGCACAACAGCCACCAGCGGGAGCGGGAATGTCTCCATCGCATGCAGCACGGCCTCGATTGGCCCCTCGTCGGCCGGCGCAGGATTGGTCAGGCGCTCCCGCAGATCCAGGCCGGCGCAGAACACCGGTCCCTCGGCGCGGATCACGACCACGCGCTCGTCCCGTTCAGGCGCGGTCGTGAAAACCTTCATCAGGCTCTCGAGCATGCCGGTGTTGAGGGCGTTGCGCTTTTCCGCACGCGCGAGCACCACAGTGCGTACCGCGCCCGACCGTTCGACCCTCAGCATAACTCCGCTCCCCTTTCAAATCGCGAACCGGCAGCCTCCCGCTCCCGTTGGCCTTGCATCCTGACACGGCTCTCCGTGGATTCACATGGCGGCAGCCTTACCGCTCGCCGTGCGTGGCAATCTCGCCAGGACGTCGGTTGCTTGCCGCGCGATGTTTTCGACCACGGTTGCAGCACGCTCGACCTGGCTGATCAGGCCAGCGCTCTGACCGCAGGGGAGAACGCCATGTGTCACGTCGCCTTCGATGCGGCCGCGATACGAGGCAGCCTCCCCCACATCCTTGAGCTGATGCGGATAAGGCTTGATCTCAGCCTCGCGCCCTGTCCACGAGCGCGTGAAATCATTGGCGATCATCCGGTTGGGTTTGCCAGAATGGGCGCGCGTGATGACGGTGCCATCCTCGTCGATTTCCGTGATACGGCGCTTGTAGTTCTCGTGTCCGCGAGCTTCGGCCGTGGCGATGAATCGGGTGCCCATCCATACGCCGGCAGCCCCCAATGCCAAGGCCGCAACAAGCCCACGTCCATCCGCCAAACCGCCCGCTGCGATCACGGGAATGCGCACCTGATCCACGACGCGCGGTATCAACGCTATCGTCCCGATCCGGCCGACGTGCCCGCCACCCTCCTGGCCTGACGCGATGACCGCGTCGACGCCCGAGCGCTCCACGGCCAGCGCCTGTCGCACATTGCCGACCACGGACATCACCGTCATCCCTGCAGCGTGCGCCTGGGCCACGATCGCTCCGGGATCGCCAAGGCCGGAGACGATGACCGGCACACCCTCATCGAATGTCACATCGATATGGGCCCGCACCTCGCGCTCATAGGCGTCGATGGTCGCCCCGCCGCCGGCGACCTTGGCGAACAGGATGTCGACGCCGAACGGCTTGTCGGTCTCGCTCTTGGCGATGCGGATCTCCTCGCGAAGCCGCGCCGGGTCCATATAGGCAGACCCGATGACACCGAGACCGCCCGCGTTTGACACCGCCGCCGCCAGCGGTCCGTACGCCACTTGATACATGCCGGCCTGGCAGATCGGATAGCGGATGCCGAGCAGACGGCAAAGCGGATTGTCGGAGAAGATCTCGGCGAAAGACATTGGCGCTCTCCCTGGGTGACCGGCCCGGCGCGACATCGGTTGCGATCGAGGCGCCTTACGTTGCCATTATCCGTGCGGAAGCACCACACGACCGATCTTTTCTCGCGCGATGACCATTTTCTGCACCTGCTCCGTGCCGTCACCAATCTGCAGGCCGAGCACGTCTCGCAGGCGTTGCTGATGGGGCAGGTCACGGCTGTAGCCGGCATGGCCATGGGTGAGGAGACAGCGATGGATAGTCTCGAATGCCGTCTTGGGCGCCCACCACTTGACCATAGCGGCCTCCGTCGTGTGCGGCAGGCCCTGATCGCGCAGCCACAAAGTCTTGTAGCAAAGCAGCTCCGCGGCGCTGAGCAGGGTCTCCGCTTCGGCTAGCGGTTCGGTCACGCCCTGGAAACGGGCGATAGGCTGGCCAAAGGCCTTGCGCTGCTGGATGTAGCTCCACGTCTCGGCGAGCGAAGCGCGGGCAGCGGCCAGGCACTGCAGCCCGATCAGGGCACGGGAAAAATCGAAGCCCTGCATGACCTGGCTGAACCCACGCCCCTCTTCGCCGAGCCGATTGTCGTGTGGAACCTCGACACCATCGAAATGGACGACACCGCGGCCAACGGCACCCGATCCCAAATCGTCGAACCGGCTGGTAGTGATGCCCTTTGCAGTCATGGGCGCCAGAAACGCGGAAACCCCGCGGGCCCGTTCCTCCACGGTGCCTGTGCGCGCGAATACGACGATCTGGTCAGCCTGATCAGCCAAAGAGATCGACGTCTTCTCGCCGTCCAGGACGTAGCCGGAATTCGTTCGGCGGGCCTTGAGCGTCAGATTGGCGGCGTCTGATCCGGCACCCGGCTCGGTGAGGCCCAGCGCTACGAGCTGTCGCCCTTCGCAGATGCCACGCACCACCGGATGGACGATTTCCGGCCGGCCGTGCGCCACTAAAATTGCTCCCATCAGCGACCCGAGGAGCTGCACGTAGGAGACGTTGAAGTCCGCGCCGGCGATCGCTTCGATCACCAACCCCGCAGTGACGCAATCGACGCCCAGCCCACCCACCGCTCCCGGGAGCTCGGGGGCGATCAGTCCAAGCTCTCCCATACGTCGCACGAGCGTGCGATCGAGCTTTCCCTCGCGCTCTCGCGCGGCATAGCCGGGCGCCAATTGGTCGGCGGCAAAGCGGCAAGCGGCATCGCGCATCGCCTTCTGCTCGGGGCTCAGATCGAATTCCATGGCGCTGCGCTCCCTGGGACAGTGTCGCGCCTTTGACGGACGCAGCACTGGCATTCTCAGCCCAAAACCTGAAAAACGTGAGTTGGCGTCATGCGAAAAAGTACCCCGCTCGATCTCGAGTTACTCGGGAGACACTTGTTACATAAATCTATTGCTATGCATCTACGTTGTTCAAGCAAGGTGCCGAAATCGTCGTGGAACTGAGGCATCAACAGACAACAGCGGGGAACGCATCGTCCGGCGAAACTTAGAGGGCCGCATGGCTGACTGCATCTATAAGCTTTCAATCTGGCTACCGACGTCAATGATTGTGTGGTTGCTCGTGTGGCGCGTCGCCAGCAGCGGCGCCGTATTCGGCGCGCATAGGCTGAGCATTTGGCCGCTGAGATTGGTGCTCGCGGTCGGAGCGGTTTTCGG
>CADEFX010000106.1:0-11202 GCA_902826715.1 uncultured Hyphomicrobiales bacterium
ACAACCCCTTGCGGCTCATGGCCAAGGCGGTATCCAACACCTCCCGCCGCGCGCGATCTTCGGCCTCGCGCTCGGCCTGCCCGTGTTCAGGCTCGTTCATGTTTCTCTCCCCTTCTTGATGAGGAGAGGATACCTTTCGATCCGCATCTGACAACGTAGTCATTCGATACAAGGTTGATCATGGCGGCCGCAGTTCCCTTGACCGTGCTGACCGGTTTTCTCGGATCGGGAAAAACAACGTTGCTCAAACGCTTGCTTGGCGACCCCGGCATGGCCGGCACGGCCGTGCTTATCAACGAATTCGGTGAGGTTGGCATCGATGACGCCCTGATCGAGAAGGTCGACGACGACGCCGTACTGCTGCCATCTGGGTGCGTCTGCTGCGCAGTGCGCGGAGATCTGGTCGAGGCGCTGGAGAAACTTCACACCAAATCCCTTTGGGGGGATATCCCTGCCATGCGGCGGGTTGTGCTCGAGACGACCGGGCTCGCCGACCCGACGCCGATCGTGCATACCCTGATGACCGAGGAACGCGTCTACCGCATCTATCAGCTCGACGGCGTGGTGACGACGGTAGACGCCCAGCTCGGACTGGAGCAGATCGACGAACACTTCGAACCGGCCAAGCAGATCGCTATTGCTGACCGGCTTGTGATTACCAAGACCGACCTTGCGCCCGCAGAGGCTGTGGCACGATTGCGGGCGAGGCTCGGAGTATTGAACAGGGCTGCACCCATTCGGGACGTGGTGAAAGGTGATGTGGCGGCCTCGGAACTGATCGGGCTCGGTGCGCACGAGCCGGCCATCACTAATGCGGATCCCGAGCGTTGGCTGTCGGCCGACAGATATGCCGGCGCCACGGCCGCAAGCGCCCACGAACACCATCATCACGAGCATGACCATGATTGCCACGACGACGGCTGCCAGCATCCCGAACATCATGGGCACCTGCACGGCATCCAGTCTTTTTGCCTTACATTCGAAGGTCCGCTGGATGGCGCGGAGCTTTCAAACGCTCTGCAGCTCCTGGCCCAGCTCTACGGCGGCAAGCTGTTGCGGGTGAAGGGCATCGTCAACGTCAAGGACCAGGCCAATCCGTTTGTGATCCATGGCGTGCAGCACATCTTCTATCCGCCGGACTCGCTGCAGCAATGGCCGAGCGAGAGCCGTGCATCGCGACTGGTATTCATCACGAAGGATCTGACGGAAACGACGCTGCGCCGCCACTTCAGACCGTTTCTGGGTGAGGCAGTCGGCGCGACCGCCTGACCCCAGAAATATGCGATGAGCCATTCGCGCAGGCGGCGACGGATACCCCGATCATTGGTGACATCGCCGCCGCGACGCGCAATCCCTTCTGACCATCGCGTCTGCTATGCATCATAGCCGAGCCGCATGCGAGTGACGCCGGCGGCCTGCATATCGTTCCAGGCGCGATCGAGACTGCCGCCCGTATCTTTGGCGCGGCAAAGCGTCCTCGATCACGGTTGCCTCGAAGCCGAAGTGACGCGCGTCGAGAGCGGTCCAGGCCATGCAGAAATCCGTTGCCAGACCGCCGACGAAGCAATGCGTCAAGCCACAGTCGCGCAGGTAGCCGGCCAGCCCGGTCGCGGTCTTGCGGTCGGCTTCGAGGAAGCCCGAGTAGCTGTTGACCCCAGTACGGCATCCGTGGCGGATGATGATCCGCGCATGCGGCACATCGAGTGCGGCGTGCAAGGCAGCGCCGCCGGTGCCTTGGACGCAGTGATCCGGCCACAAGACCTGGGAACCATACTCCACCTCGATGGACTCGAACGGCTTGCGGCCTTGATGGCTCGAAGCGAATGAAATGTGGCCAGCCGGGTGCCAATCCTGGGTCAGAACGACGTTCTCGAAGCGGCGCGAGAGCCGGTTGATCGAGGGAATGATGTTGTGGCCATCCGGGACCGAGAGCGCGCCGCCTGGAACGAAGTCATTCTGGACGTCGACAATCACGAGAACGGAGTGAGGTTGGATGATGTTTGACTCCTTCTCAGCAACAGGCCTGCGACGCCTAACCACACGCGTGCCATTTGGTTCAGGCCGGACCGGTGGCTCGTCGCTCCGGATAGAGCGACAGCAGGCCGCTCGCCGACGCCGCGGCGACGCCACGCTCCGTGATAAGACCGGTGATCAGCCGGGACGGGGTGATGTCGAAGGCCGGGTTAGCCGCCGGTGAGCCGTCGGGCGCGATTTGGACCGTGGCGATATCGCCGGCGGCCGTGCGCCCGGTCATGTGCAGAACCTCATCGCAAGAGCGCTCCTCGATGGGAATCTGGTCCCCGTTCTCGAGGGACCAGTCGATGGTGGAGTAAGGCAAGGCCACGTAGAACGGCACGCCCGTATCACGGGCGGCCAGCGCCTTGAGGTAGGTGCCGATCTTGTTGGCTGCGTCTCCGTTAGCGGCAACACGGTCGGCGCCGACGATGGCAACATCGACCTCGCCACGCTGCATCAGGTGTCCGCCTGCATTGTCGGCAATGACGGTGTGGGGAACCCCGTGTGCGCCGAGTTCGAAGGTCGTGAGGGCGGCTCCCTGGTTACGAGGTCGCGTCTCCCCAACCCAGACGTGGATCGGCAGACCCAGGTCGTGCGCACGGTATATCGGGGAGGTAGCAGTGCCCCAGTCCACCGCGGCGAGCCAGCCCGCATTGCAATGCGTGAGCACGTTCAGAGGCGTCCCCGCCGGCTTTCGTGCAAGCAGCGTGCGCAGAAGGACTAGGCCGTGCTCGCCAATCGCGCGATTGGCCTCAACATCGTCGCGCGCCATGCGGGCGGCACGCGCGTAGGCTGCCTCGACGCGCGACCCGCGCGACAGGTTTCGCACGGCGAGTTGCATCTCCTCCAAAGCCCAGCGCAGATTCACGGCCGTAGGACGCTGGCTCGTAAGATGATCGATGGCTTGGTTCAGCGCTTCATCGGAAGCGTCGCTGCGTAAAGCGAGGCAGAGCCCATAGGCCGCCGTCACGCCGATCAACGGCGCGCCACGCACCTGCATGGTGCGTATGGCACGCGCGGCATCCTCCAGCGATGACAGGCGCACCGTTGCGAAGATGTGCGGCAGGCGCGTCTGGTCGATGATCTCGACGGACCAACCATCCTCCGATAACCAGATCGTCTGATATTGCCGGCCGTTGATCCTCATAGCCGCCTGGCCTAGTGGCCCTCGAACGCCATCAGTACGTGACAGTTGACGCCCATCGCCTCAATCAGCTTGCGGCCTCCGAGTTCCGGCAGATCGATGATGAAAGCGGCACCGATGACATGCCCGCCCAGCCGGCGCGCCAGCTTCACGGCTGCTTCTGCCGTGCCACCCGTGGCGATCAGATCGTCGACGATGAGGATCCGCTCATCGGCATCGATGGCATCCTCGTGAATCTCGATGGTGTCGACGCCGTACTCCAGCGTGTACTCCTGGCCGATCGTTTTCCAGGGCAGCCGCCCTTTTTTGCGCATGGGGATGAAGGCGCATCCCAGCCGGTCCGCGATTGCACCGCCCAGGATGAAGCCGCGTGCCTCAATCCCGGCCACGGCATCGACCGGCTCGGTCCGGTAGGGCTCGGCCATGCGGGCGATGGCTGCCTTGAACCCCTGTGCATCGCCGAGCAGCGTCGTGACATCCCGGAACATGATGCCGGGCTTGGGATAGTCGGGAATCGTGCGGATGAGCTTCTTCAGATCGTGCATAGGGCGTCCTGGCGCAGCAGCAACGCGCATGACAGTGGTTGAAAGCACACCCACTTGCAACAGCCCGCCCCGCGACGGCCGCGCACGAAATCTCATCGGCCGCGCCATCTTTATGCCGCGCGGCCAAGCCAATCCGGCCAAATTGCTGCTGCAGAGTGGCATCTCGTGCGGGGATCACGACACCGGGATCAGGGGGAAGTGGATGGTCTGCGACCATGCCAGCCGGCGATCATTTGCCGGAGGGCGGACCGCTTTCAGGGAGGAGTGCGGCGAAGATGCCTGAACCCCAGTTTGCAACGATCGACGATGATTTGCCGCGCACGTTCCGCCGGGAGCGCGAGGCGCGGGAGCGTGAAGCCCGGGACCGCGAAGCCCGCGAGCGCGAGGCGGACCAGCGCGAGGCCATGATCATCGAGCCTGCCTTTTTGCGCCGTGATCCGCCCAACCGGCTCATCAACCAGCCGGCTGCGGAGGACAGGCTGCAGATCGGCTTCCTGCGGCTGATGGCGTTCTGCATCAAGGTGGTGTTTGCGGCAATCCCGGCGATCCTCATTCTCGCCGTCCTGCTGTGGCTCGGCGGGCAGGCGCTGGCGACGTTCTTTCCGCAGCTCCCAAGGATGCAGATCTTCATCCACTTCCCGAAGATATAAAGCGGATATCCTTCGTCACGCCGCAAGCACGCGGCCGGCAACGGCGCCGAGCTTCCTGACAAGCGCGGGGTCGCGCGCCTCCGGCGCCGTGATCAGCGCGACGTCCAGGGCCCGGTCCGAGCCGATCGGACAGGCCGGGTGATTCCGTGGAAAGTCAGCGGCGAGGCGGGCGATCAGGCGCTGCGCCTTGGCGACGTTTTCGTGCAGCACCCGGATGACCGACGCGACATCGACGTGCGCGTGCTCGTCGTGCCAGCAATCGTAGTCGGTCACCATGGCGACGGTGGCGTAGCAGATCTCCGCTTCGCGGGCGAGCTTGGCTTCCGGCATGTTCGTCATGCCGATGACATCGCAGCCCCACGAGCGGTAAAGGCTCGATTCCGCGCGGGTCGAAAACTGCGGACCTTCCATGACCAGGTAAGTGCCGCCGCGAGACATCGGCAGTCCTTCCTCGCGAGCGGCTGCCTCGACTGCGTCCGCGAGCAGCGGGCTGACGGGCTCGGCCATGGATACGTGCGCGACGCAGCCGGTGCCGAAGAAACTCTTCTCACGTGCGAAGGTGCGGTCGATGAACTGATCGACCAGCACGAAATGGCCGGGCGGATAGTCCTCGCGCAACGACCCGCAGGCCGACACCGACACAAGGTCGGTGACGCCGGCGCGCTTCAAGACATCGATGTTGGCGCGATAGTTGATCGTCGAGGGCGCATAGCGGTGTCCCCGCCCGTGCCGCGGCAGAAATCGCACCGGCAATCCCGCGACATCGGCAAACAGCACGGCATCCGAGGCCTCACCCCAAGGGCTAACGGTCCGTTCCCAGCGCGGATTCTCGAACGCAGGCACATCGTACAGCCCGCTCCCGCCGAGGATCCCCAAGACCGATCGCGTCATCCCGTCCTCCGACCAGCACGCAAGCGTCACACTTAAACGAAAAGGGCCCCACTAGGGAGGCCCCTCATCCGTCATCGCCTACGACCAAGCCAGGAGATCAGTGGACCTTGGCCCAGAGCCGGCGCTTGGCGAAATACACCAGCACAGCGGTGATCAGCAGGTACAGGATCACCAGAACGCCCATGCGCTTCCGCTCCTCTAGCTTGGGGTCGCCGGCCCAGGCAAGGAAGGCGGTGACATCCTTGGCGTACTGCTCAACCGTACCTTGCGACCCGTCCTCGTACTTGATCTGGCCGGGCTGCAGCGGCGGCACCATGGCGATCTGATGACCCGGGAAGGCTTGGTTGTAGTTCATGCCTTGAGCCAGCTTCATATCGGCCGGCGGGTTCGCGTAGCCCGTCAGCAGGGCATAGACGTAATCTGCCCCACCTTCCTGATAGCCGCTCGGGATATCACGCAGCATCGAGCCGATGGTCGCGAAGACCGACGCATTCTCACCGGCGGAGCGCGCCTTGGTGATGAGCGACAGGTCGGGTGGATACGCACCGTTCTGGACGGCGCGCGCTTCCTGCTCGTTCTTGTAGGGGCTCGGGATCGGGTCAGAAGGCCGACCGGCGCGCTGGAACATTTTGCCCTGGTCGTTCGGTCCGTCTTCGACGCGGTAGCTCTCCGCTAGGCCCTTCACACCTTCGGCGGAAAATTCCGGTCCGCCCGGTTCGGCCAGATTGCGGAAGTTGATCCGCTTCAAGCCGTGGCAGGTCGCGCAGACCTCCTTGTAGACCTGGAAGCCGCGCTGAAGCTGTGCCCTGTCGAAGCGGCCGTTGACGCCGGCAAAGCTCCAGGACTGCCGATCGATATGCGCCGCCTCGCCAGCGGCGAATGCCGCGGTCGCGCCCAATGCAAGCGCGAGCGCGCCGCCCATCAAACCTTTAGTGCGGGCTACCAGCGTGCTCGTGGATTTGAAATTGCCCCGCATGTCTAGCGCCTCTCTGGTGCTGCCGTTGCGCCGTGAGGCGTACCACCGGCACCGCCGAGCACCGCCTCGGAGATCGAGCGCGGCATGGGACGCGGCGTCTCCAATACGCCGACGATCGGCATCACGACGAGGAAGTGGAGGAAGTAGTAAGCCGTGAAGAAACGGGCCCAGTACACATAGGCCCCTTCCGGTGGCTTGCCCCCGAGGTAGCCCAGGGCCAGGACCGAAAAGATGAAGAACCAGAAGAAGTAGCGATAAACCGGCCGATACTTGGTCGACTTGACCCGCGACGTGTCAAGCCACGGCACGAACGCCAGGATCAGAATGGCCGAGAACATGGCGACCACGCCGCCAAGCTTGCTCGGGATGGCGCGCAGGATGGCGTAAAACGGCAGATAGTACCACTCAGGCACGATGTGGGGCGGCGTCGAAAGCGGATTGGCCTCGATGTAATTGTCGGCGTGGCCCAGGTAGTCGGGTGCGAAGAACACGAACCACGAGAAAAATAAAATGAACACGCTCAGGCCGACGAAGTCTTTCATCGTCGCGTAGGGCGTCATGGGTACGGTATCGGCCCTGGTCTTGATCTCGATGCCGGTGGGATTGTTCTGGCCGACCACGTGCAGCGCCCAGATGTGCAGCACGACAACGCCGGCGATTACGAACGGAAGCAGATAATGCAGCGAGAAGAAGCGATTGAGCGTCACCCCTGACACCGCATAGCCACCCCACAGCCACTTGACGATCGACTGGCCGACGAACGGGATGGCAGAGAACAGGTTGGTGATAACAGTGACGCCCCAGAAGCTCATCTGCCCCCAGGGCAGCGTGTAGCCCATGAAGCCCGCGGCCATCATGAGCAGGTAGATGATGACGCCCAGGATCCACAGCACCTCGCGCGGCGCCTTGTAGGAGCCATAATAAAGGCCGCGCGCGATATGGATGTAGACGGCGATGAAGAACATCGAGGCGCCGACCGCGTGCACGTTACGGATCAGCCAACCGAAGTTGACGTTGCGCCGGATGTGCTCGATGGAATCGAAGGCCATCTTGTCGCTCGGCACATAGTGCATCGCCAGCACGATGCCGGTGACGATCTGCACGCCGAGGCAGAAGCTGAGGATGCCGCCGAACGTCCACAGATAGTTGAGATTCCGAGGCGTCGGATAATCGACAAAGGAGGAATGCATGAGGCGGGCGGCCGGCAGGCGCTCGTCAAGCCACTGGCCCGCTCGGGTCGTCGGCCGATACGTCGATTCGTGCTGGGTCATGTCGGTTGCGCCTTAGCCGATCTTGATCGTCGTGTCGGACACGAACTCATAGGGTGGGACTTCGAGGTTGCGGGGCGCGGGGCCTTTGCGGATCCGGCCCGCCGTATCGTAGTGCGATCCGTGGCACGGACAGAACCAGCCGCCGTAGTCTCCCTTGGAATCGGATAGAGACTGTCCCTTTGGAATGCAGCCCAGGTGGGTGCAGATCCCCACCATGACGAGCCAGTTCTCCTTGCCCTTCTTGGTGCGATTCAGATCGGTTGCCGGGGCCTTCTCAGGCAGGGCATCGTTGCGGGCGCTGGCGTCGACCAGGTCGGCAAGCGGCGTGTCGGCAGCCTTCTTGATCTCGTCTGGCGTGCGATTGCGGATGAACACCGGCTTGCCGCGCCATATCACGGTGATCGCCTGGCCTTCCTGGATAGGCTTCAGGTCAATCTCCGTAGAGGCCAGCGCCTGGGTCGAGGCATCCGGATTCATCTGCTGGATCAGCGGCCAAAGGGTCGCCGCGGCCCCTACGGCAGCGAACGCGCCGGCACTGATCATCAAGAAATCCCGGCGCGTCGGATCGTCCGTATGAGCCGCCAAAACCGCCTCCCTCTCATCAGCCGCAGGCTACGGGTCGCCGTCCGCGCAACCGAACGCACACGACTGCACACCCTTTCGGTGAGGAGCGCCCGACAGGCGGACACTGGAGCTGGTCAGCTCCAGAACCGTTCCAAAGAACATTAAAATAGCCCCGCGCTCCCCGTGACAGGGCTTATTGACGCGGAATCTTTTGGCATCCTTTGGCCCGGCAGACAAGGCGAGCCGCGCGGCCACTAGATGGACACTTTACCGCATGGTTTGGCAGGCACCGCCGCGCTGCGGAATTGATGGCACCGGATGATCGGCTACAGTCATGCGCGCTGTCCGAACCACGGACGCCGTATCGAGCCGGGAGAGCGGATGGCCGCCGAAGCACATGGGAGCGATCTGGTCCGAATTGTCGCCTTGCTTGCTGCAGGCGTGGTGGCGGTACCGCTGTTCAAGCGGCTCGGACTTGGATCGGTGCTCGGGTACCTCGCCGCCGGCGTGATCGTCGGCCCGTTCGGGCTGCGTCTGTTCTCGGACCCGCAGGCCATTCTCCACGTCGCGGAGTTGGGCGTGGTGATGTTCCTGTTCATCATCGGGCTGGAGATGCAGCCCTCGCGGCTGTGGAGCCTGCGGCGCGACATTTTCGGCTTGGGCGCGGCGCAGGTGTTGCTGTGCGGTTTGCTGCTCATGCTGGTCGGCATGGCATTCGGGTTGTCCCCGGTGCGGGCATTCGTGGCCGGTATGGGCTTCACTCTGACATCGACTGCAGTGGTGATGCAGATCCTGAACGAAAGCGGCGACACCAACACGCCGGAAGGCCAGCGCTACGTCTCGATCCTTCTGCTGGAGGACCTGGCGATCGTGCCGCTGCTGGCTCTGGTGGCGGTTCTGGCCCCCGGCGTCGATACGGCCTCGACCAACCAATGGCGCGACATCGGCATCGCCGTCGCGGCAGTCGCGGCCCTCGTTGCGGCGGGACGATGGCTTCTCAATCCCATGTTCCGCATCCTTGCCGATGCGCAGGCCCGAGAGGTCATGACGGCTGCGGCCCTGCTCGTCGTTCTCGGCGCGGCGCTGGCCATGCAGGTCACGGGCCTGTCGATGGCCATGGGTGCCTTCCTCGCCGGCGTCCTGCTGTCGGAATCGACATTCCGGCACCAGCTCGAGGCCGATATCGAGCCGTTCCGCGGCATTCTGCTCGGGCTGTTCTTCCTGAGCGTCGGCATGTCGCTCGACCTCAAGCTGATCGCCAGTGCCTGGCCGCTGATCGTGTCGGGCGTCCTGGCGTTCATGGTGGCGAAGGCCATCGGCATCTACATCGTGGCCCGGCTTTTCCGGTCGCCGCATCGCGACAGCCTCTACCGCGCGACGCTATTCGCCCAAGGCGGCGAGTTCGCCTTCGTCCTGTACGCGGCAGCGACCAGTGGAGGCATTTTCGACGCCAGCACCAACGCCATGCTGACAGCCACCATCATACTGTCGATGGCGCTGACGCCGCTCTGCATCGTTGCCCTGCGCTGGTTCCTGCCGCCCGCCGAACAGTCGCTGGACGGCGTGGAGATCCCTGACGGTCTGAAGGCGAGCGTCCTCATCATCGGCTTCGGCCGGTTCGGGCAGGTGGCGAGCCAGTCGCTTCTCGCGCGCGGCATAGACGTGTCCATTATCGACCACGATACGGAGATGATCCGCAGCGCAGCCGATTTCGGCTTCAAGATCTACTACGGCGATGGGACCCGCCTCGACCTGTTGCACGCAGCCGGTGCCGGCAAGGCCGTTGCCATCGCCGTGTGCGTCGAGGATCGAAGGGCTACGGACCGGATCGTCGAGCTGGTGAAGGCCGAGTTTCCGCTGGTGAAGCTGCTCGTGCGGTCGTTCGACCGCGAGCACGCGCTCAAGCTAGCGGCCATGGACGTGGACTACCAGATCCGCGAGACCTTCGAATCGGCGATGTCGTTTGGTGAAGCGGCGTTGCGCGAACTCGGCGTACCCGAGGACGAGGCGTCGGAGATCTCCCAAGAGATCCGGCGGCGCGATGCCGAGCGATACGCTCTGGAGCTGGCAGGCGGCCTGATGGCCGGTGCCGATATGGTGCACGGAAACGCGCCGAAGCCCACGCCCTTTACGACCCCAAAGAAAAAACCGGACCCCGCCGCTGCTGTCCAAGATGCGGCGGGCGCAAAGGTGGACGATTGATCGATCTGTCCAAACGGGAAGACACACACTCAGAATGACGGCTGTAGGATTTGTCGTTCTCGGCATTTCCTTCCTGGGAGCTCAATCGCGGCGCAGGAAAGCCGGTCGATGGAGCCTGCATTTTCATCTGGATCTGGCTTGTGGCGGCAGCGATCAACATGCTCGTCGGCGTGATCTTCGCCGGCATCCCGCTTGTCCGGTGCTGGCGGTGGTGTTCGGGTCGCCGGCGATCGCAGCCTGGTATCTGTCGAGGAACTACGGTCCGGGCGCCTTGTGTTGAGCGTTGCCCAATAAGGACCAATCGCTCCACGCGGCTGCATGGCCGTGCGAAACGATTGGTCGCCCGCCGGAAGGAGGGGCAATCTCAGTCCGCCGGGTATGCCGAAGCACTGTTAGGCTGCGCCCTGGGGCTCCCCGGCGAGCTGTTCCTGCGCCACCTTGATCTCTTCCACTAGCTGGACGTCAGGGGCGGAATGCCCCGGCTGCACCATGCCTTCGGCATCGGAGGCGAGGCGGCGCTCCACATCGAAAAGCCACCGTTTCAGGGCCTCGAGCTTTTGGCCGCGGGTTAGGCCCTTCGAGGCGACGATTTCTTGCGGATTATTGAACTCCGCGGCAGGGTCGTTACGCGCCTGTTGCGGATTGACGTAGCTGATTTCAGACATGCTGAAGCACCCCGATTGAACGCCAAGTGTGAATAATAACGCCCCGGAGCTGAACGTGTTCCCGAGGTCCAAGGAGGTCAGATGGCCCGACGCATCATCGATATCTCCGTCGCGCTGCAAAACGACATCGCATCGGACCCGCCCGGACAGGAGCCGCGCATCAAGTATACGGCCCACCGGGAAGGCGCGCCGCTGATATGCCGCCACTTTCCCGGACTGATTCCGCAGGATCTCCCTGATGGCGAAGGCTGGGCCGTGGAGCGGTTGGACATCTCCAC
>CADEFX010000106.1:11212-15256 GCA_902826715.1 uncultured Hyphomicrobiales bacterium
ATCTCCACGCACAATGGTACCCACCTCGATGCACCATGGCATTTCGCGTCGACCATGAACGGGGGGCAGCGCGCCATCACCATCGATGAGGTACCCCTCGAGTGGTGTTTCCAGCCGGCGGTAAAGCTTGATTTCCGCCACTTGCCCGACGGGCACGTGGTGGCGGCGGCGGAAGTCGAGGCGGAACTCGATCGCATCGGCCACACGTTGCGACCACTAGAGATCGTCGTCGTCAATACCGCCGCCGGAACGCGCTATGGCGAGTCGGACTACGTGCCAACGGGCTGCGGCATGGGACGTGAGGCGACGCTGTACCTTGCCTCGCGCGGTATCCGCGTGACCGGTACCGATGCCTGGTCATGGGATGCTCCGTTCGTGCACACCGCACGGCGATACAGCGAGACCAGGCAGGCCAGCCTGATCTGGGAGGGGCACAAGGCTGGCCGCGAGATCGGCTACTGCCACATCGAGAAGCTGCACAATCTTGAGGCGCTGCCAGCCACCGGCTTCATGATCGCGTGCTTCCCGGTGAAGATCCAAGCGGCGTCGGCGGGCTGGACCCGTGCCGTCGCCATTCTCGATGAGTGAGCGGCGCTATTCAGCCGCCTCCTTGGCCAGGAAACCGCCCGACTGCCGCGCCCAGAGCTCGGCATAGAGCCCGCCGCGCGCGAGCAACTCGTTGTGATGACCCTGCTCGACGATGCGGCCCTGGTCCATGATGACCAGGCGATCCATGGCCGCGATGGTCGACAGCCGGTGAGCAATAGCAATCACCGTCTTGCCTTCCATCAAATTGTAGAGCTGCTCCTGGATCGCCGCCTCGACCTCGGAGTCGAGCGCGCTTGTCGCCTCGTCGAGGATCAGGATCGGGGCGTTCTTGAGCAGCACCCGAGCGATAGCAATGCGCTGGCGCTGGCCGCCGGACAGCTTGACGCCGCGTTCACCGACATGGGCAAGGTAGCCCTCGCGGCCTTTCATATCCTCCAGGTATTGGATGAAGTCGTGCGCCTGCGCCTTGCGGGCCGCCGCAATGGCCGCAGTTTCACCAGCATCGGGCCGCCCATACAGGATGTTGTCCAGCACGGACCGGTGCATGAGCGAGGTGTCCTGCGTGACCATGCCGATCTGAGCCCGCAGGCTGTTCTGCATAACCTCCGAGATGTCCTGGCCATCGATCAGAATACGGCCGCTTTCCAGGTCGTAGAAGCGCAGCAGCAGGTTGACGAGCGTCGACTTGCCGGCGCCCGAGCGGCCAACCAGACCGACCTTCTCGCCGGCTCCTATATGCAGCGACAAGTCGTGTATGATCCCGCCTTGACGCCCCGAGACCGTGGAAACATCGCGGCCATAGTGGAAGCTGATGTTTTCCAGGCGGATGTCGCCACGGCGAACGTCCATGGTCCTGGCACCGGGCGCGTCGACGACCTCGTTGGGACGGCTGATGGTCTCCATGCCCTCCTGCACGACGCCCATGTTCTCGAAGATGCCGGCAACCACCCAGAGGATCCAGCCCGACATGGCGACGATGCGCATGACGAGGCCGGTCACCACGGCGATGGCGCCGAGACTCACGAGCTCGTAGCTCCACAGCCAGATGGCAAGGCCGCTGGCACTGGCGATCAAAAGGCCGTTCAGCGAATAGAGAACGAGCTCCATCGCCGTCTGCACACGCAATGAGGCCTGCCACTTGCCCATCTGGTCTTCGAAGGCCGCGCGCGCATAGGCATCCTCGCGCTCGGCGTGCGCGAACAGCTTGACGGTGAGAATATTGGTGTAGCTGTCGACGATGCGGCCAACGAGCATCGAGCGCGCCTCGGCAGCCTCGGTCGAGCGCACTTTGATCATCGGCACGAAAATGAAGAGGGTGACGATGTAGGCGGAAAGCCAGACCAGCAGCGGGATCAGCAGGCGCCAATCGGCCGACGCGAAGATCACGGCCGCACCGATCCACTGCACGCTGGCGTACCAGATGGAATCAATGATCTGCACAACCGACTCGCGCAGCGCCGGCGCCGCCTGCATGACCTTGTTGGCGACGCGGCCGGCAAAGTCGTTCTGGAAAAAGCTCAGGCTCTGCCGCAGCACGTAGCGATGCGTGATCCACCGCACGCGGTTCGTCACCGGCGCCGAGATAAGCTGATTTTTGATGAGATCATGCACCGCCGACACGAGCGGGCGCGCAACGACCGCAACGAATGCCATCCACAGCAGAGTGTGGCCGTGATCGCCGATGAACGTGGCCGGGCTCGTGGACTGGCGCATCAGGTCGACAAGATTGCCGACGAACGTCATCAGGGCCACTTCGATAACGGAGCCCAAAAAACCCGCCACCAGCAGCGCCGCGAACGCTGGCCACACCGGCCTGACGAAATACAAATAGAAAGCGAGCAGCGTCTCCGGCGGCCGCTGAGGCGGGTCATCGGGGAAGGCCTTCAAGCGGGTCTCGAACCAGCGGAACATTCAAGGGTCCTCAAATATCGGGCGCCGCGACGGCCGCGTCCCGGAGCGTCGGAACGGGAAGGCACAGGTCTCGTCGTGAGACGCGGGCGCGGGAATAGTTGTCGTCAGGGACGCACCGCGGGCCGAACAGCAGCCGGCGGCAGCGCAATGGCGCGGATGACCGTCAGAGGTCAGCGATGGCAATGATCTCAATCATGGCGGCAGCCCCGCGAGGTGTTGTAGCGTCGAGCCTCTTAGCACAAACGTGCCTGCATGCGCTAGGCACGGCTCGGATGAAAACCTGCGTGACGCACTAACGAGACAATTTGATGACGCATGCCGCCACGGACCGCGATCTCGATGAACGCAAACAGCGGGCGCAGGCTTGGTTTCAGGCCCTGCGCGACGACCTGTGTGCCGCGCTTGAGCGCTTAGAGGCCGAGCTGCCCGCGACCGCACCCCTGTCGGGCCATGCACCGGGGCACTTCGACCGCACGCCATGGTCGCGGACCGATCATACCGGCAGCCCCGGCGGCGGTGGCGTCATGAGCATGATGGCGGGGCGCGTATTCGAAAAGGTGGGCGTTCATACCTCAACGGTGCATGGGGAATTCGCGCCCGAGTTGCGCAAGCAGATACCCGGCGCCGAGAACGATCCACGGTTCTGGGCCTCGGGCGTATCCCTGATCGCCCATCCACAGAACCCGCATGTGCCGGCCGCACATATGAACACACGTTTTGTCGTCACGTCGAAATGGTGGTTCGGCGGCGGCGGGGACCTGACCCCGGTCCTGGCATCCCGGCGCTCGCAAGAGGATGTGGATACCCAGGCGTTTCACGCCGCGCTGCAAATGGCCTGCAAGGCGCATCCTGTGGCCGACTATGCGCGCTTCAAGGCCTGGTGTGACGACTACTTCTATCTGCCGCACCGCAAGGAGATGCGCGGCGTTGGCGGCATATTTTACGACTATCTGACGCCGGAGCCGGATGAAGGCGGCTGGGAGGCGGGTTTTGCTTTCACGCAGAACGTGGGCCGCGCCTTCCTTCACATCTATCCTGAGTTAGTGCGCCGGAATTTCACGATCCCTTGGGATGACGCAGCCCGCCAGGAGCAGCTCGTGCGGCGCGGCCGCTATGTCGAATTCAACCTGCTTTACGATCGGGGCACAGTGTTCGGGCTCAAGACCGGCGGAAACGTTGATTCCATTCTATCGTCGCTACCCCCAGTAGTGAATTGGCCCTGACCGCGCGGGAAACGGTTTCTTTATCGTTAAGCGGCATAATCGCACGCGTTGTAAGCTCACGGCACCAGGGAGGCGCGCGTGTGGAAGATGCATCGATTCTACGCCGCCCCGGCGAAGGGTGGCGCGAATTTCAGCGCGGAGAGCGCAGCAGGCCGGCGCCGCGACGCGCGCAAGCCGCTCTATGCAGTCGACGCGCTCGTTTTCGCGAAAGATCTGGCGGGACCGCTGCGCGCGATGGTGCGCGACATCTCCAAGTCCGGCGCTCGGCTCGAGCTCAGCCGCGGCATGAAGGTGTCGGCGTCGCCCAGCTACGTGCCCGAACGCGTGACCGTTTATTTCTGCCCGGACAAGACCGAAGTCG
>CADEFX010000107.1 GCA_902826715.1 uncultured Hyphomicrobiales bacterium
CCAGCAACGCCGGGCGAGACCCTTCCGCCGCCAACACCTCACCCGTCAGCGTGATCATTTCGGATACGCCGACGACGGACGCATTCACGGTCGACATAGTGATGAGAGAGTAGAGGTTCATCCAGGGCGGCAGCATGCGCTTGAAGCACTGCGGCAGGATGATGCGCATCAGCGTCTGCGTGCGTGAGAAGCCAAGCGACTCCGCTGATTCCCACTGGCTTGTGGGCACCGACTGCAACGCGCCGCGCACGATCTCCGATACGTTAGCCATGACCGGCAGGGAGAAGCCGAAAATGGCCTTCACCCAATCGGGCATTGGTATCGTCAGGCCGAATATGCGGATCTGGAACGGCAGCAGCAGCACGCACAGGAAAAGCAGGACCAGCCACGGCGAGTTGCGGAAGAACTGCGTGGCGAAGCGGGCGACCCAGCGGACTGGCGCGATGGTTGAGCCTTGCAGGACGCCGAGGGGCAGGCCGGCGATGGTGCCGACGATCATCGCCAGCGCCGAGATGACGAGATTGAAGACGAAGCCCTTGAGAAGGAGCGGCGCCCACAGCCAGATGACCTCCAGCGCCGAGCGCTCGCCGTTGGCAGCCGTGGTGGCGGCACTGGCGGCGGTGGCAACGAGGCAGCACAACGCGATGACGGCCAGCGCGCGGCCGTCGATGGCGGCGCGCAGCGGGCCGTTGGGAACGATGAGCCACGAGGCTGCGCCGAGCGATGGAGATGCCGTGGCACGTGGGGGGAGCATAACGGGGGCTGGTCGATGCGCCTTCTCGGCAACCGACCTCGTCCCCTCTCCCCATACCTCTTCCGGTATGGGGAGAGGGTTAGGGTGAGGGGCAGAAACTGGTTCCGAAATTTGTTGCTGCCCCTCACGTCGTGTCGAAGACACGCCTCCGGCATGCCCCTCTGCCCGTGAAGAACGGGGAGAGGGGGAAAAAGTGGTCTTCGTGCGATTTGTCGCCATGCCTCAGGCACCCTGCCCGATGCCGGGAACGCGGAGGCTGTATTCGAGCCGCTTCATGCCCCAGGCGAACAGCGAGGCGATGCAGACGTAGAAGATGAGCACGGTGAACATCATCTCGCGCACGTTAAGCGCGTCGCCCCAGATCTGCTTGGCCGTGTACATCACCTCAGGCACGGCGATGGCGTAGGCGAGGTTGGTGGTCTTGATGAGATTCACGAGGTTGTTGGACAGTGCCGGCAAGGCGGTGCGGAAGGCGAGAGGCAGGACCACGTTGCGGTAGGTTTGCCAGCGCGAGAAGCCCAGCGACTCGGCGGCCTCAACGGTGGAGCGGGATACCGCCTCTATGCCGGAGCGAAAGATCTCGATGTTGAAGGCGCCGGCAAACAGCGACAGCGAGACGATGGCCCACTGGACATTGGACAGGAGCGGTTGCAGGGAGCCCGACGCATCGGGAACACGCGGCAGCGCGTAGCCGAGGCCAAAGTAGAAGAAATAGATCTGCACCAGCGGCGGGGTGTTGCGGAACAGGCTGATGAAGCCGTCGACGACGAGGCGCAGCCACTTGAAGCGCGAGCCCTGCAGCCACGCCCCGATGATGCCGATGACGATGGAGAGGACGATGGTGACGACGGACATGTAGAGCGTGAGCCACACGCCCTTGAGCATGCGGGCGCGGTCGAAGTCGTCATAGATGTAGTTGAGGTTGATTCCGGTCGTGTCGTAGAGGTTCTGGAACCACTGATACACCGACTGCATGCGTTGCAGCACTCCCCAGGCTGCCGGTCAATCAAACAAACAGGGCGGCATCGCAGCCGCCCTGAACGTCAAACATGAAAGCCGGATCAGCTTCCCTTTTTAGCTGCCTCGTGCATGCGCTTGGCGTAGTCGGTCGGCGGAACGTTCCACTTCTTCTCGAGCTCGACGATGGTGCCGGACTTCATCCAGTCCTTGGTGAGGTCTTCCATGACTTTCTGCAGGCCCGCCTCGCCCGGCTTCACCGCCATGGCCCACGGCGTCTCCATCATGCCGGGAAGCTTCATCTCGAAGCCCGACTTCCATTCGTCCTCGGACAGCTTGCCGACGATGAAGGTCTGGTCGTAGAGGTAGCCGACACAGTCGCCGTTCTTGAGGGCGAGCAGCGGCTTCTCCGATCCGTCGAAGGAGATGATCTCGGGGCCGTACTTCTGGGTAATGTCCTTGTTGTAGAAGGCGCCAGTGGTGCCGCAGAGCTTCTTGTCCTTGAGGTCCTCCCATTTGGCGATGGGCGTGCCCTTCTTCTGCAGCACGTTGACGGCGTCGGAGTAGTAGAGCGGCTCAATCACCTGCACGACCTTGCGGCGCGCGGCGTTGTCCGACATGGTCGCGATCATCAGGTCGATCTTGCCCTGGTTCAGGAACTCCATGCGATTGGCGGAGACGACCGGGATCAGCTCGAGTTCCACGCCGAGCTTCTTGGCCACCTCGGCGGCGAGGTCAGGCTCGACACCGATGATCTTGCCGGAGGGATCGCGGAACCCGAACGGCTTGTAGTCGGCCTTGACGCCAACCACGAGCTTGCCGCGCTTCTTGATGTCGTCGAGCACATCTGCGTGAACGACCGTGCCGATGGCGAGACTGGCCGCGCCGAGCGCCGCCATGAGAATTCTAGACAGTTGCATGCACTTCTCCCGTTACGTGGACGCCCGCGCAAATCCTCTGCGGATGCCACCTGATCCAGGTCGGCATCCAAGGACGCTGGCGCCACCTTAGCCTAACGCCTGCCCGGCGACATGGCGAGACGGCCTGAATTCCAGCCCGCGCCCGCCAGGATAAGCGGCACCCGGGCACGGGAGCAAAAAAAGGGCGCCCTGGCTGGTGCCGGGCGCCCTTGAATCGGGTTGGCTCGATGATCGATCTCAGGGCCGTTTTTGGGCCTCAGTAGAGGGTCAATCTGCGGTTCGAGACGTCGCCAAAGGGTTTCGACGCTTCGCGGTAGGCCTCGCTGCGGCCGATACCGATGTCTTTCAACATACGATCGTCGAGTTGCATCAGCGCGCGGCGCTCGCGGGCCACCGTCAAAGCCGTGCTGAGATGGGCGACCCGGGCGACGACCTGACGGACAAAGTCCATGGCCGGACGGTGCTGGTGCCTGCTCGACTGCTGGATGACTGCGGGTTGCATAGCGCGCTCTCCTTTGTAGCTCAGCGCTTTTTTCCACCGGCGCTCATTCTCCGGTGCAGGGAACATAGGCGAAGGGCTTGCATAATGAAATCGAATGTTATTAATAGTTCCCATTAGAGATTGTTATGAGGTGAGCCATGCGGCGTGACCTGGATATCACCCTGCTGAGAGCCTTTGTCGCCATCGTAGAAACGGGCAGCGTGACAGGCGCGGCGCGCCTGCTGAACCGCACGCAGGCGGCCGTCAGCCTGCAGCTCAAGCGGCTGGAAGACCTGCTGGAGCAGCCGCTGTTCGACCGCGTGCACAAACGCCTGATCCTGGCATCGGCCGGCGAGCAGCTGCTCGGCAAGGCCCAGCGCCTGATCGCCATGAACGACGACATCTGGGGACAGATGACGACTCCGAGTTTCCAGGGCGAGGTGAAGCTTGGCGTGCCCGTCGACCTGATCTCGACCTACATTCCGCAGATTCTGCGCCGCTTCAACCAGGCGTGGCCGCGGGCGCAGGTGACGCTGGTGTGCCGCAACTCGGTGGAGCTCCTGCAGGATCTCGATGCGGGCGACGTCGACATCACCCTGACGACGGACATGACCAGCGACGGCCATTGCGAGACGCTGCGGTGGGACAAGCTCGTGTGGGTCGGGGCAGCGGCGGGAGATGCACATCTGCGTGAGCCGTTGCCCATATCGATCGGAGGCAAGACATGCCGCTTCCGGCCGGTGGCGCTGCAGGCGCTGCGAGACATCGGGCGCTCCTGGCAGGTGATCCTGGCGGTCTCCAACCAAGAGGCCGTATCGGCAACGATCGCGTCCGGCTCTTGCATCGGCATCAGCTTGCGTGATTGCATCCCCGACATGCTGGAGGCGCTGCCGCGCGACGTCGGATTGCCCGAGCTGCCGGACTTCGCCATCAATCTGTGGCTGCCGAAGGCCGAAGTCAGCCCGATCGCGGATGAGTTGGCGCGCCACATCCGGGCGGAGTTTGCTGCGCGCTACGCGCTCGGTGGTGATGTGACGCAATTGCCGACATCGCGCCGGACGCCGAAGCGCGCTGCCGCCATGGTGCAGGGCGCCTCGGCCGTGCGCCGCGCGGTCGTCCGCTAGCCGGGGCGGAAGGACAAGCACTCCAGCCCCCATGCGTCCGCGCATGGGGGCTCCCCGCGACGCGTGAATAGCGCGAGCTCCCGACAGAGCAGATTTCACGCTTTGGCCGGGCGGTAGGGACGAGCTTCATGATCTATATCGCGCTGATTGCCGTGATCGGCATCCTGCTTCTTCAAGCGACAGGCTCGATTCCGCTGGCAAGCGTCGGTGGCTCGATGGTGATCGGGCTGACTCTGATCGCCGCTGCACCGGCTGTCGGGATCCACGAGGCATGGACGAAGAAACGGGGGTTGCTTGGCTGGATCGTGAACATCGTCGTCTCATTCGCCGGCGCATTTCTGGCTGCCCCTCTCGGGGGCATGATTGTGGTCCTGATACTCAGTCCGTTTATGGATAGGCCGTCGCTGGCGGCCACGGGAGGCTCCGTGATGTACGTCGCGCTTGCCGGCATGATGGTCGTCACGCTGCTGGGCGCGTGGGGCGCGCTGCAGATCGTGAACCGGTGGCGATGAGTTGAGTAGGTTTCCGGCTTTGCCTCAAGCCTGGCCCAGGAGGTTCAGGCGGAAACGGACGCGGGAGGCAGCAATGTCCATATTGCGCTTGAACTTGGGCGGGTCGGTCGGCTTCACACGCAGCACGACGAAACACGTGCCGTTGCTCTCGCGCAGCATGCGGGCGCCCGCGGCGATGCCGTCCTGACTATCCACCGTGCAGGTCGACTTGATGCCCGCCCCGATCGCCATCTGCTCGAGGTCGACGCCGAGGCTGGTGTGACTCTTCTGATAGCCGGTCTCGCCATAGTGTCCGTTGTCGACGCACAGGATGCTCAAGTTCGGCGGATTGAGAACGGATACGGTGGCGAGCGCGCCGACGTTCATCAACAGCTCGCCATCACCCGTGGCGACCAGCACGCGCTTGTCAGGGCGAGCGAGCGCGAGGCCTAGGCCCATGCTGACGGCGGCCCCCATGGCCCCAGCCATGCCGAAGTAGTTTGGCCCGTCCTGGGTGAGAGACGCGAAGTCCTTCGCTGTACCGGCCAAGCCGGTGACCACCAGGAAATGCTTCGGATCGCCAATCATCGCCGGCACAGCCTCACATCGGTCCAGCACATACGCGGGCTGGGCAGATTTCGATGCAGTCTTGCTCATGACGGATCTCCTAGAACGCTTTGGCGCCGATGAGCTTCTGCGTCAGCAGCATCGCGACGGGCTGGCCGGACTTGAAGGCCATGGTCGCGGCGGCGATGGCGGTCGGGACCACCTCGTCGGGCTTCGTCACCTCAACGCTGATGAACTTCATGGCATCGAGCACCGGGCGGACGGCCTGGCCCATGCCCATCTGCCAGGGATTTCCTTCGCCGAAGTCGCCGCGCATGCTGACGAGCGTGAGGAACGGGAAGTTGCCGCCCTTGATCATCGACATGAAGTTCACGCAGTTGCCGAGGCCGCTGCTCTGCATCAGGAGAACGGAGCGTGCGCCGCCGAGATGCGCGCCAGCCGCCAGCGCGACGCCTTCCTCCTCAGTGGTCAGGGCGACGGAGTGGACGTCGGGATCGGCGAGCGAGCGGTCGATCAAGATGCGGTGGCCGGCATCGGGCACATAGCTGAACTGGGTAACGCCTTGCGCCTTGAGCGTATCGTAGAGCGCGTTCTGCCAGCCGATCTCGATTTCTTCGGCCTTGTCCTTGGTCGCGCTTACTCCGGCCATATCGGCATCCTTCTTTTCGAGGAGGTGTCGGGATCGTAGTTGGTGGCAGAAGCGGCGGCAAGCGCGCCACGGTGCCTATCGCCGTGGCCGGATCAACTGGCTAAAGTCACGCCGACAAGAAGCGAGGGAGGTGCGCATGCCGTCATTACCGCTGTTCCCGGCGACAATCGCCGGCAGCCTGCCTAAGCCCGCATGGCTCGCCGAGCCCGAGAAGCTGTGGGCGCCGTGGCGGCAGCAAGGCGCCGACCTCATTGCGGCCAAGCAGGATGCGGCGCTGGTATGGCTCAAGGTGCAGGAGGATGCGGGCATCGACATCGTGTCGGAGGGCGAGCAGTTCCGCATCCACTTTGTGCATGGCTTCCTGGAGCACATCGGCGGCATCGACTGGGCCAGGAAAACCAAGATGGGCATCCGCAACAACCGCTACACGGTCGAGGTGCCGACGGTGACGGCCAAGCTCACGCGGCCGCGTTCGATTCATGGCGATGAAGCGCGCTTCTCACGCGCGCATACGAAGAATCGGCTCAAGTTCACGCTGCCCGGGCCGATGACAATCTGCGACACCATCGCGGATGCGCACTATGGCCGGCGCGCCGACATGGCGATGGCGTTCGCCGGGCTGCTCACTGCCGAGGCGCTGGAATTGCAGGCGCAGGGCGTCGACGTCATCCAGTTCGACGAACCGGCATTCAACGTGTTCATGGACGACGTAAAGGACTGGGGCATCGCAGCGCTGGAGCGTGCGGCACGGGGACTGACGTGCAAGACGGCCGTGCACATCTGCTACGGCTACGGCATCGAGGCGAACATCAAGTGGAAGGACACGCTCGGGTCGGAGTGGCGGCAGTACGAGGAGATTTTCCCGGCGCTGAATGCCAGCCGGATCAATCAGGTGTCGCTGGAATGCGCTGGCTCGCGGGTGCCGATATCGCTCATCGCGCATTTGAAGGACAAGGAGATCCTCGTCGGCGCCATCGACGTGGCGAGCGAAAAGGTCGAGACGGCGGAAGACGTGGCGGGAACCATTCGCGAGGCCTTGAAATTTGCCGATTCAGAACGCATTCAACCCTGCACCAACTGCGGCATGGCGCCGTTGCCGCGGGCGGTTGCAGAAGGCAAGCTGCGGGCACTTGGTGCAGGAGCGTCGCTGATGCGCGCGCAAATCGGCCGCGGTTAAACAGTTAGAAGCCAGACAAGAGCAATTGCGGGCGCAGTCCCGCAAGGGAGAACGGACATGGAGCGCAGACGATTTGGACGCACGGGGCTCGAGGTGGCGGTGCTGGGCTTCGGGTGCGGCGCCGTCGGCGGATTGATGACGCGGGGCGAGCCTGCCGATCAGGAGCGCGCGGTGGCGCGGGCGATCGAATACGGCATCAATTATTTCGACACGGCGGCGCAGTACGGCGATGGGGCGTCGGAGCGCAATCTGGGGCGCGTGCTGAAGGCGCTGCGGGCCGACGTGATCGTCGGCACCAAGGTGCGCGTGAAGCCCGAAGAGCGCGGAGACATCGGCAAGGCGATCGCGCAGTCGCTCGAGGCCAGCTTGAAGCGAATGGGACGCGACAGCGTCGACCTGTTTCAGCTTCACAACCTGATCGCGGATGACGGCGACGACAAGAACCTCTCGGCCGAGATCGTGCTCAACGAGGTGGTGCCGGCGCTGGAGCGGCTACGCAAGCAAGGCAAGACGCGCTTCATCGGCATCACGGCGCTTGGCGATACGCAGTCGCTGCATCGGGTGGTCGATGCCGGCGTATTCGACACCGCGCAGGTGGCCTACAACGTGCTCAATCCCAGCGCCGGGGCGCCGTTACCCGCGCGCTACCCGGCGCACGATTTCGATAACCTGCTCGGGCGCACGCAGGCAGCCGACATGGGGACCATCAATATCCGCGTGCTGGCCGGCGGCGCGCTGAGCGGCGTGGAGGCGCGGCATCCCCTGGGCTCGCCCTCGGTGGAGCCGATCGGATCGGGGCGCGACTATGCGATGGACGCCAAACGCGCGCGGCAGCTCGAGCCGCTCGTGAAGGAAGGCCATGCCGATAGCCTGATCGAAGCAGGCGTGCGGTTCGTCATCGCGCACAAGGGCATCAGCACGGTGCTGGTGGGGTATTCCACGTTCGAGCACTTCGAGTATGCGGCCAAGGCCATGCAGAAGGGCCCGCTGAAGGGGCCGGCGCTGAAGCGGCTGGCGGAGCTACAGGCGGGGTTCGCGGGCGATGCGCGGTGATCTTGTTCATCCCTCTCCCCGTTTTTTCAACGGGGAGGGGGTCGGGGTGAGGGGCCGCGACAAGCGCCGAGCAAGATCTCGCCCCTCATCCTAACCTTCTCCCCGTAAGAACCGGGAGAAGGGACTGGTTTGTGCACGCGGCACGACCTCGTCCTCACAAGCCGCACCACTGCGCGATGAGGCGGCGGTAGATCTCGACGGCTTCGTCGATCTTGGCGATGTCGCACCACTCGTCGGTCTGGTGCGCCAGGGCGGCGGGGCCAGGGCCAAGGATGATGGTTGGCACGGCACCGAGCGCCGGCGTAAGGGCTGAGGCATCCGTGAAGTAGGGCGCGGTCCTGACGACGGGCGTGGTGCCCTGCACAGCCTCGCACGCGGCGAAGACCTGGCGCATCCACGGATCGGCTGGATCGGTCCAGACACTCTCGACGTCCACCAGGGTGCCGACGTCGACATCGCTGCCGAGCGCGGCAGCGATCTCCTCCGCGATGCGGGCGTGGCGCTGGCCGGGGATGGAGCGGATGTCGATGCCAATCTCGGCCTTGTCAGGCACCGAGTTGACGTTGAGCCCGCCGTGCATCCAGCCGACGTTGAGCGTCGGCGAGCCCATGACGGCGTGCGGCGCGACGTTGAAGCCGAACTCCTCCAGCTTGGAGACGGCGCGCGCTGCCTTGTAGACGGCGTTGACGCCCTTGTCGGGCATGGAGCCGTGGGCCGTGACGCCGCGCGTCATGGCCTTGAGCCAAAGCGCGCCTTTGTGGCCGCACATGGGATAGTTCTCGGTGGGTTCGGCCACGACGAGTGCGCCGGCCTGGCCTTCCATGCCGCGGCGCGAGAGGACGAAGGCGCCCTCGCTGCCGGTCTCCTCGCCGGCGGTGACGTAAAGGATGACCCCCGGCGTGCCGGCGAGGCGCGGGGCGAGATCGATGGCGGCGGCGACGAAGGCAGCCACCCCGCTTTTCATGTCGGAGGCGCCGCGGCCCCAGACCCGGCCATCCTTCACCTCGGCGGCGTGCGGATCGACGCTCCACGGCTGCAGGCCGAGGGGTACGGTATCGGTGTGGCCGGTGAAGGCAAGCGGCGGCTTGGCCGAGCTGCCGCCGATGCGCGCGACCAGATTGGGCCTGCCATCGGCGAGATCGATAAATTCGCAAGCGAAGCCCGAGCGAGTCAGCAGCGTGCGGAGGTGATCGGCGGCCGGCTGCTCTCGGCCCGGCGGATTGATGGTGTCGAAGCGGATCAGCTCGCGCGTGAGCTCCAGAGCGTTGACGGCCATCGTAATCCTCGCTTCTCCTGCGTGCGCCGCGCGACGGCCTCTTATCGCGCGGCCGGGCGGGACAGGCGACCAAAATCGCCGCGCCGTGCGTTTCGATGCTCGATGACGTTGCAAGGGATGATCCCAGACGATGACTGCGACCCGAGACCCCGGCGCTGCTGCGCTGAAGCCGATCACCATCGTCACCGGCGGATCGGACGGCATCGGCCGTGCCATCGCTCGGCGGTTTGCAGGGCAGCGGCACAGCCTGCTGCTCATTGCCCGGGGCGAGGAGCGCCTGGCCGCCGCGGCCGCGGAGCTGCGCACGGATCTCGGTGCGGACGTACACATCCTGGCGCTGGATATCACGTCACCCGATGCGGCGGCGGCGATCGACGCAGCGCTGATTCGCGTGGGCGGTTACGCCCATGTCCTCGTCAACAATGCCGGCATCGGACTGTCGGGGCCGTTTGCAGAGCATGCGCGGGATGACGTGGTGCGGCTGCTCGACCTCAACATCAGGGCCATGACGCTGCTGACACACCACCTGCTGCAGGGAATGCGGCAGCGGCGCGCGGGCGGGGTGATCAATCTGGCTTCGCTCGGTGGCTATGTGCCGGGCCCATGGCAGGCGGTGTACTACGCCAGCAAGGCCTATGTGCTGTCGTTCTCGGAGGCCGTGGCGGCGGAAGTTGCGGCCGATGGCGTGCGGGTGTGCGCCGTGGCGCCGGGACCCGTCAACACCCTCTTCCACGAGCGGATGGGGTCGGAAGCCGCCTGGTATCGCCGGTTGCTGCCGCCACTCGAGCCAGCCACAGTAGCCTGGTGGGCCGAGCGCGGATTCAGTCTCGGCGCGCGCGTCATCGTGCCCGGTTTGATTAACATGTTAATGGCACTAGCCTTGCGTGTTGTGCCGCACCGTATTTTAGTGCCACTCACCGGCTGGCTGTTGCGGCCGGGCATGCGGGAGAACTGAGATGCTTGAGGCGCGGGGCGCCACGGCGGACATCACGTCCGATGGCCCTTGTGAACCGGTAGGTAGAACCCAGGCCGAGGCCAAGAAGCCCGTCCTCATGGTTCTGCATCAGCGGCATTCCAGCCCCGGGCATGTCGGGCAGTGGTTTCAGCGCAATGGCCACGCGCTCGATCTGCGGCGGCCCTGCTACGACGATCCTCTGCCCGAGACGCTGGAGCATCATTGTGGGGCCGTCATATTCGGTGGACCGCAGAGCGCCAACGACATGGACGAATACATCCGGCGCGAGGTCGGCTGGGTTGGAGTCGCCCTCAAGGAAAAGAAGCCGTTCCTGGGCATTTGCCTCGGCGCACAGATGCTGGCGCACCATCTCGGCGCCAAGGTGGATCATTGTCAGAACGCGTGCGTCGAGATCGGCTATCACCCGGTGCATTGCACCGACCCGAACAAGACGCTGGGAGAGTTGCCCAAGCACGTCTATCAGTGGCACCGCGAAGGCTTCGATATCCCCGGCGGAGCGCGGCTGCTGGCGCGATCGGACGGTGCATTTCCCAACCAGGCCATGATCTTCGGGCCGGCGGCCGTCGGCATCCAGTTTCACCCGGAGATCACCTACACTCAGGTCAACCGGTGGTCGGGAAGTAACCCGACCCGGTTACTGATGCGCGGCGCGCGGCCGCGGCCAGACCACTTGGCGGGACATCTGACGCATGGCCCTCTTGTGCGCCAATGGCTCGATCAGTTTCTGAGCCGGTGGGTCAAGGCCGGGCTGGTCGCGGTGTAATCGATCACGATTAACGCGCTTGCGACTGTAGAAGTCTTACCGCTCTTTGCTGTGCGGAGCTTGCTTAGCCACAAAACCCTGCTAATGCCCTATCCTTGGTAGAGGCTGTCGCGGCGGTGTCAGTGGTGAAGGAGCTGAAGCCTTCTGCAAACCGCCCTGATAACAGGTACCTCGAAGAACTTTGCTTCCGGAATGTCCGTCAGCCGATGGCCAAGCAGCGCGTCCTGTTCGTAGCCCTATGCCTCGACTACGGCGGCGCCGAACGGCACCTGTCGATGGTCATGCCGGCACTAGCCGAGCGCGGCTGGCCCATCACCATCTATTGCACCAACCGCCTGGGTGCGTTCACGCAAGACGTGCGTCGCGGTGGCGTCGACGTCATCGGCCCGCCTATCGAGGCCGATGCGCGCAAGACGGGACGACTCAAGCGCATGCTCTATGCCACCTTTGCCGGCGCCCGCCTTTTTCGCCTGATGCGGAAACTCAAGCCGGAGGTCGTACATTTCTTCCTGCCGGAGCCCTATATGATCGGGGCGCCGATATCCCTCCTGCAGCGCGTGCCGATCCGCGTCATGAGCCGTCGCAGCCTCAATCTGTATCAGCGGCAGTGGCCGGGTGTCCGCAAGATCGAAGGGCGCCTGCACCCGCACATGACAGCGGTGCTGGGGAATTCGCGCCCCGTGGTCGACGATCTGATTGGCGAGCACGTGGCGCCGTCGCGTATCGGGCTCATTTACAACGGCGTTGCGCTTGACGCGTTTGAAACGCCCTTCGACCGGGACGCCTTCCGCAAATCGCTCGGCTTCTCGAACAACGACCTCGTCATGACCATGGTGGCGAACCTGTCGCCACGCAAGGCGCACTCGGACGCGATCGAGGCGCTGGCGCTGGCCTCAAGCCGAATGCGACGGCCCTGGACGCTGTTGTGTGCCGGACGCGACGACGGGTGCCAGGAACGCCTGCAGGCGCAGATCGCGCAGAAGGGGCTGCAGCACCGCATACGCTTCCTGGGCGAGCGCGCCGACGTCCCCGATCTCCTGCGCGCCTCCGACATGGGCCTTTTGGCGAGCCATGAGGAAGGATTCTCGAACGCGATCCTGGAATCGATGGCCGCGGGATTGCCGATGGTGGTGACGAACGTCGGGGGGAACACGGAAGCCATTGCCGACGGGGTAAGCGGGCTGATCGTGCCACCGGCGAATCCGTCGGCGCTGGCCGACGCGATCGTGCGTCTCGCCGAATATCCTGCGCTGGCGGCAGCATTGGGAGCAGGCGCCCGCCGGCGTGTACACGAGCATTTCTCCAACCAAGCCTGCGTCGACCGCTACGAGGCCTTGTATAACGGGCTGCTGGCGGGCCGGGCCGTCAATGAAATCGCGATCGTGCGCGCGAGCGTGGCAGAGCCGGACACGCGCGCGAGCCAAATGCTTGCAGGCAAGTGAATGCAATCCGAAGCGATCCTGCATTAGCATGGGTGCGCAAAGTTCTCCATCAGAGCATCGTCCCGAGATGACTGACTTCCCCTCATTGCTGAAGCCGCTCGACCTCGGGTTCACGACGCTTGCCAACCGCGCCATCATGGGCTCGATGCACACGCGGCTGGAGACGCTGGACCGCCCGCTCGAGCGCATCGCCAGGTTCTATGCCGATCGCGCGCACGGCGGCGCGGCGCTCATCATCACCGGCGGCTTCTCTCCCAACGAGGAAGGGCTGCTGGAACCGAAGGGGCCGGTGTTCAACAATCGGCACCAGATCGGCGAGCACCTGCCGATCACGCGGGAGGTGCACGACGCGGGCGGCAAAATCGCACTGCAGATCCTGCACGCGGGGCGCTATGCGGTGCACGAGCTGTCGGTCGGCCCCTCGACCCTGCCGTCGCCGATCAACCCGCGCGCTCCGCGGCGCATGGCCGAGGCCGATATCGAGCGCACCATCGAGGACTATGCCACGTGCGCGGCGCTGGCGCGGGAGGCCGGCTACGATGGCGTCGAGATCATGGGGTCGGAAGGCTATCTCATCAACGAATTCACCGCGCCGCGCACCAACGATCGCAATGACAGCTGGGGCGGCAGCCTGGAGAACAGGCTGCGGTTGCCGGTCGAGATCCTGCGGCGCGTGAAGGCGCGGACGGGCAACGACTTCATCGTCATCTATCGCGTGTCCGCTATCGACCTCGTGGAAGGCGGGCTCACGGGCGAGGAAATCGTGGCTCAGGCGCAGGCGGCGGAAGCGGCCGGCGCGACCATCCTCAATACCGGCATCGGCTGGCACGAGGCGCGCGTGCCGACGATTGCGCAAAAGGTGCCGCGCGCGGCGTGGAGCTTCGCGGCCAGCCGGATCAAGTCCGCCGTGGGCATCCCGGTGATTGCCTCCAATCGCATCAACACGCCGGAGGTGGCGGAGCGCATCCTCAACAGCGGTGAAGCCGATCTGGTCTCCATGGCACGTCCGTGGCTGGCGGACGCGGACTTCATGGCCAAGACGGCGGCCGGACGCGAGCGGGAAATCAATGTTTGCATCGCCTGCAACCAAGCCTGTCTCGATTTTATCTTCTCCGGACGGGTGGCGACGTGCCTGGTCAATCCGAAAGCCGGGCGCGAGCTGGAATTCGACGTGCCAAAGCCCGTGGCGCGCAAGCACGTCGCCGTTGTCGGTGCCGGGGCAGCAGGTCTCGCATGCGCGACCGCGGCGGCGGAACGGGGACATCATGTCGAGGTATTCGAGGCCTCCGCGCGCATCGGCGGGCAGCTCAACCTGGCGCGCAATGTGCCGGGCAAGGAAGAGTTCGACGAGACGCTACGCTACTGGCAGACCATGATGACGCGTCACGGCGTGCGCGTGCACTTATCGAGCGCGCCGACGGCCGACAGCCTGTCGGCCTTCGACGAGGTGGTGATCGCGACGGGTGTGACGCCGCGGACGCCCGATATTGCCGGCATCGATCACCCCAAGGTCGTGTCGTATGCCGACATCCTGTCGGGAAAGGTGACGGGCGGGCAGCGGGTGGTTGTCATCGGCGCCGGCGGCATCGGCTTCGATGTTGCCGAGTTCCTGACATCGCCGCCCGGGGAGATGGCGGCCGATACGGCACACTTTCGAGCCGAGTGGGGCGTTGATGCCGGCGTCACCGGGCGCGGGGGCCTCGCCAAGGCAGCGGACGCGCAGCCGACGCGACACGTCACGATGCTGCAGCGAAAGCCCGGCCGTATGGGACGGGGGCTCGGCGTCTCCACGGGATGGATCCTGCGGCTGGCGTTGGCGAAGCGGAAGGTGGCGCAGGTTTCGGGCGTTACGTACCGCCGGATCGATAATGACGGGCTGCATGTCACCGTGGGGACAGAAGACAGGGTCATACCGGCCGACACAGTCGTGATCTGCGCCGGGCAGGAGCCGGCACGCGAACTCTATGATGCATTGGAGCGGCAGGGGAAGGCCGTGCACTTGATCGGCGGGGCGAAGCTGGCGGCCGAACTCGACGCCATGCGCGCGATCGATGAAGGCGTACGGCTGGCCTACAGCTTTTAGGCATCCTGTTTCTTGTCGGGAAATCCGGTTCCCACTTTTCCGGAAGCACTCTTGAGGGAGGTGGCGTGATGCGAGGGCTGGAGGGCAAGGCTGCGATCGTCACCGGCGGTGCGGGTGGGATCGGGCAGGCGATCTGCCGGCGGCTGGAGCAGGAGGGATGCGCGGTCGGAATTTTCGACAAGAACGGAGCGGCGGCCGAGGCGGCGGCGGCCAAGATCGAGGGCGCGACGGCGTATGCGGTCGATATCACGGATGCCGATGCGGTGGCGGAGGCCGTCACGGCTTTCGAGGCCAAGGCTGGGCCAACGCAGATCCTCGTCAACAATGCGGGATGGGATCACTTCGCCTACTTTCTCGACACGGATCCGGGGCTCTGGGACAAGATCATCGCCATCAACCTGAAGGG
>CADEFX010000108.1 GCA_902826715.1 uncultured Hyphomicrobiales bacterium
TCACCAGCAGGATGCGGAGCGGCCATTCGAGAATGCCGGCCGCGCGCAGGTCGCCGATGCCGGCTTGATAACCCTGAATGCCGCCGCAGATGAAGAGGATGCCGATGGCGGCCTTGGCGGCCAGCAGCACGGCTTCGACTGCGCTGCCTTGGAGAACGAGGGACGGATTGAGCACGAAGAAAAACGGAATGAAATAGATGATGCTGCCGACCCACATGCTCTCCCAGCCGGTACGCATGGCCGGGGCGCCGGCAATGCCCGCGGCAGCAAACGATGCGATGGCCACCGGCGGGGTGATCGACGACAGCATGCCCCAGTAGAAGATGAACATGTGCACGGCCATCCTGTTGAGGCCCATTTTCTCCAGCGCGGGCGCGACGAGAATGGCAAGAAAGATGTAGCAGGCCGTGGTGGTGAGGCCGAGACCCAGCACGAGGCTGGTGATCGCGCACATGGCGAGCAGGAGCAGGGCGTTGGCGCCGGCAATGCGCAGCAGATCGTTGGCGAGGCTCGACACGACGCCCGTCATCGAAAAGGCGCCGATCAGCAGTCCGCAACCCGCCAGGATGGCGATCAGCTCAACGAACGTGCGGCCGTTGACCTCCAGAAAATCGCCGATGCGTTTCACCGTCCAGCGCGTGTCAGGTGAGAAGAGCTGATTGAGAATCAGCAGCAGGGCCGTGGCGTAGAACGGCGCATGGCTCTCGCGTTTGAAGTGCAGCAACATGACGATGAGCAGGATGATGACGAAAACGTAGAACCATCCTTCCTTGAGAGTGACCCAGACGCGGGGAAGCTCAGAGCGCGGAATACCCTTCAAGCCGTGGCGAGCGGAGTACGAGTCGACTTGAATGAACAGGCCGAGGTAGTAGAGCGCAGCCGGAATGACGGCAGCCATGGCGACTTCGGCGTAGCTAATGTTCAGAAACTGCGCGATGACGAAAGCGGTGGCGCCCATGACCGGCGGAGCCAATACGGCGCCGGTCGAAGCGCACGCCTCGATGGCGCCCGCATAGGACGCGCGAAATCCGCTGCGCTTCATGACGGGTATCGTCATGGTGCCGGCCGTCAGGACATTGGAGACGATGCTGCCCGACATCATGCCGAGCAGACCACTGGCAAAGATACAAACCTTGGCAGCGCCACCGCGGAACGTGCCGCAGAGGGCGAAGGCAAGGTTGATGAAGAACTTGCCGGCTCCCGTCATCATAAGGGCCGTTCCGAAGACGAGGAAGCCAATGACGGTGTCGGCGAAGGCCTGAATGGGGATGCCGAGCAGGCTTTCGGAAGAGAGCACGTGATAGGCCGTCGCCTGTTCGACCGTGGACTGCGTTCCGCGCAAAGGGCCGAGCCAGGTGGATTCGGCAAACAACGGGTAGACGGTGAACGGAAAGACGCTGAGGAGCAGGCTCCAGCCGCCGGTCCGGCGCAGCGCCTCCATCAGCAGCACCCACATGACAAAGCCGGCGGCGATGACAGGCTGAGGCGCGCCTGTGAATTCCCAGCCAAGCTCCGCGGCCTTGCGGATGTTGGCCATGAGGAAAGCGGCAGCTGCAATGGTGATGGCAAACAACGCGGCATCGTACCAGGGCACGCGGTCGAGAGGAGCCGTCAGGGTTGCCGGGAAGATCAAGAACGTGAACGGCAGCATGCAGAGAATGAGGAGGTAGAAATACTCCGTGTTGAGCTGGGTGTAGCCGACGAAGAAGCGCAGCGTGAACTGCTGATTGATGCAGAGCGCAATCGTCACGGCCGTCATGACGATCAGAAGATAGCGCCAGATGCCGGAGAGGCGGCGGACGCGGATGACCTCGGCTTCCGCCGGGGCTGCCATGGCGTGCGGATCGGTGAAGACAACAGTCCCGCCGGTTGGAGTCGAAGCCAGATCGGCAATGCTCGGCTTTTCGGCGTCGTGTTTCACTGAGCCGTCCGTTTGATGACGCGATTTGCGAGACGAGATGGACAGGCAATGATGGCCGCTGCCGCTCGGTGGACCGGCAGCGCGATCGCGCCTGGCTACTCGTAGACGGCGTCCATCCCGGCCTTGGTCAGGGCGTCTTTGCGCACCGTCATCCAAGCCTTGCGGAACGCCTCGGCATCACCGGGGGGACTGGCCTTCGTGAAGGCATCCCAGGCCGAAGCCAGTGTCTGCTGACGTTTCATCAGATCATCGTTGTGCTTCTGTGCCGCGTCGGTCCAGGCACCCGCTTCCTTCAGGGCTTTCACCGCGCCGGGATGGTACGGCACCGCCCATTCGAGCTTCTGTGCCTTCAGCGCCAAACCTGCCGCGCCCGGAGCCCCGTCCTTGTAGGCTTCGTATCCTTCGATCATCGCCTTTGTAACGGCATGAACAAGGCCTTCGGGTGCGGATGCATAGGACATGAATATGGGATAGGGATAGGTCGGCAACTCGCCCGGTGCGCTGGCGGAAATGCCGCCAGAGCCGCACGTGACGGTATGCGGAATGAAGTAGGGGCCGATCTTCTTGATACGCTGCCAGCCTGTAGCATCGGAATGCGGCGTGCGGACCCAAAGGATGCCGCGCGGCGAGCTTTCGACTTCGCGTGTCATTCCGTTGAGCGTCGATGAGAACGCGGCATCCGCCTCGTTGTTGATCATGCCCTTGAACATGGCGCCGTTGCTGGCGAACTCGACGATCTTGACGTCCTTGGCTTCGAGGCCGCCGAAGGCCAGCATGGCGAGCGCATTCTGATTGAGAGCGGGAGAGCCGACGACGAAGGCGATCCGTTTGCCCTTGAGATCTTTCATCTCCTTGATGCCGACGTCATTGGCCGCCACCAGCGCGAGACCGTTGCAGTCATTGGCGGCGAGGATCATCTGCAGCGGTTGCGGGCCCCACTCCTTCGTTGCGAATTCGTAGACCGCTTCCTGCGCAAAATAGATGCCGACCCCCATGGCGGATATCTGCGCGCGATTGCCTTTCAGCGGCGCGAGGCGGGCGACATCGTTGCCGGCGGGCAGGACGCGCACTTCCGTGTTGTGGTTGTCCTTGAACATTTTGCCGACGGCGACGGCAATATTGAAGCCTGAAGATCCGGTATCATAAGCGGTGAAGGTGAGTGTGGGCGGGAGTTTGCCGTCTTGCGCGGAAGCGAGGCCGGGGATAAGCAGCGAAACGGCCGCAGCCACGCCCGCCATGCGCACGAGTGCCATCGTCATCGACCGGTATCCTCCCTGTGTATGCCAACTGATTGTTTTTGTTGGGGGCATACTGTCATCAGGCCGGGCCTGTTGCAACTGCGAGCCGAGAGACCTGACTCTCAGTCCCCGCCGCGTAGCGCGCCCGACGTTTTTAGCGCCGTGATCTCAGCTTCGGTAAAGCCGGCGTCGCTCAGTACCTGGCGTCCGTCGCTGCCTAGAGCTGGGGCGTGAAGGCGATACTCCGTCGGCGTCTTCTCGAATTCGAACGGGCTGGCTGTGGTGCGGATGGCGCCTTCCTGGGGATGTTCCCGTTCGACGAAGAAACCCGTGGCCGTAAGATGCGGGTCGTTGAACAGGTCGTCGAGGTCGTTGACGCGCATGTGCGGGATGTCGGCCTTCTCGAAGAACGCCAGCCATTCGTCGGTGGTTCGGGTCTGGATGAGCTCGGCGATGATTTGCTGCACGGCGGGCTGGTTGTTGGAGCGTGCGGTGAGTGTGGCGAAGCGCGGATCAGTCGTAAGGTCTGGCCGGCCGAGCTCCGTGGTGAAGGCGGCCCATTGCTTTTCATTGTAGGGCAGCGCGCAGATGTAGCCGTCCTTGGTGCGATACGGGCGACGATGCTCCGACAGGACGCGATCATAGCCGCTGCCGCCGCGCGGGGGCACCCACGTGGCGCCGAACAGATGCTCGACCAGCAGGAAGCCCGCAAACGATTCCAGCATCGGCACCTCGACGAGTTGGCCTTCGCCGGTGCGCTCGCGATGCACAAGGGCCGCGAGAATCCCCATCGCGAGATGCAGCCCGGTGGTCTTGTCGATCATGAGACTCGGCAGGAAGCGGGGTGGGCCGCCATCGATGCGTGATTGCAACATCGAGGCACCGCTGGCCCCCTGCACGAGGTCGTCGTAGGCGGCCTTGTGGCCGTAGGGGCCGGAGCGCTTGTAGCCGAGGCCGAAGGCGTACACGAGGCGCGGGTTGATGGCCTTGAGAACGTCGTAGCCGAGGCCCAGGCGCTCGATGGCCTCGGGGCGGTTATTGTGCACGAACACGTCGGCAGTGGCGACGAGCCGCTTGACCGCGGCGATCGCCTCGGGCCGCTTGAGATCAAGGCAGAGCGAGCGCTTGTTGCGATTGGCGGCCAGGAAGATGGGGCCCATCTTGGGCGTTTTCGGGTTGCCGGGATTGCGGATGACGTCGCCTTCCGGCGGTTCAACCTTGATGATATCGGCGCCCATGTCGCCCAGATGCATGGTGGCTACGGGGCCGAGCACGACACCGGTCAGATCGATCACGCGGATTCCGTCGAGCGGGCCCGGCATGGCGTCTCCGATCACTGCTGATGAAACAACGGCCAGCAATTTGCCGCTTGTCGGCTGTCGCCACAACGGGATACTGGACCGCCAGCAGAAATGACAACGGAAGCCTAGCGCCATGAACGATTTCCGGTTCGAGCCCGTGGCCATGCCGGCGGCGGCCGTAGCGCTGCGGAGCGAGGTGCGGACGTTCCTCGACAAGGAGATGGCCGAGGGCAGCTTCAAGCCGACGGTGGGCGCGATGGTCGCGGCCGATCCGGCGTTCTCGCGCAAGTGCGGCGAGCGCGGCTATCTCGGCATGACCTGGCCCAAGGAATATGGCGGCCACGAGCGCTCGGCGCTTGAGCGTTATGTCGCGATCGAGGAAATGCTGGCGGTCGGCGCGCCGGTGATGGCGCACTGGATCGCCGACCGGCAGAGCGGACCGCAGATCCTCCGCCACGGCAGTGAGCGCGCGAAGCGGATGATCCTGCCGGAGATCGCGGCGGGCCGCTGCTATTTCGCCATCGGCATGAGCGAGCCGGATACGGGATCGGACCTTGCTGGTGTGAAATCGCGCGCGTCCAGGACGGAGGGCGGCTATCGCCTCAACGGGCGCAAGGTGTGGACGAGCTTCGCGCACGGGTCGCACTACCTGATCGGGCTGTTCCGCAGCAGCGGCCGGCCCGAAGAGCGGCACATCGGGTTGACGCAGTTCATCGTCGATCTCAAGGCGCCCGGCATTACGATCCGGCCGATCCTCAACGTATACGGCGCGCACGAGTTCAACGAGGTGACGTTTGACGACGTGTTCGTGCCGGAGGACATGACGGTCGGCGGCGAAGGGCAGGGCTGGGCCATGGTGACCTCGGAGCTGGCCTACGAGCGCTCGGGGCCGGACCGGTTCCTCTCGACGTTCCCGCTTCTCGTTGAGGCCTTCCGCGAGCTTGGGCCTGATCCCCATCCGGCGGCCGCGGCCGAGTTCGGCCGGCTCGTCGCGCATCTGGCAACGCTGCGGCACATGTCGACGTCGATTGCCGGAATGCTGCAGAAGGGCGAGTCGCCTGCCACGCAGGCGGCCCTGGTGAAAGACCTGGGCACGACGTTCGAGCAGGAGATCCCTGAGGTGGTGCGGCGGGTGCTTCCGCTCGAAGCCCGGTTTACCCAGGACAAGGATCTCTACGCGCAATTGCAGCAGCTCGCCCTGCAGCAGATGGCAAGCTATTCGTTGCGCGGAGGAACGCGGGAAATTCTGCGCGGCATCATTGCACGGGGGCTGGGGCTCAGATGAGCGAGACGCGCGACTTGATGCTCCGGTCCCTCGACCGGATCGTGCATGACACGCTGGATATCAACGCTCGCGTCGCTGCCGATGCGAGCGGGCAGTGGCCGGGCAAGCTATGGGCGGCGCTCGACGAGCAGGGCATGACGGCCATTGGCGAGGTGACCGAGGGTGATCTGGGCTTCGCCGACAGCATGGCGCTGGTCGGGCGTGCTGCGTACCACGCCCTTCCGTTGCCGCTGGCGGAGACGGTGCTCGCGAGACGGCTGCTGGGGCGTGCGGGCATCGACATCCCCGATGGGCCGCTGACGGTGGTGGCGCCCGGCGTCGCAACGGAGGTGGCGCTGACGGGCGGTCGGCTCTCAGGCCTGGCGCGTGGGGTGCCTTGGGCCAGGGCGATCAGCCACGCGGTGCTGGCGGCAGGCGATATGCTGGTGCTGGCCGATATTTCGGGCGCCACGAGCGGGCAGGGCGTCAACATGGCTGACGAGCCACGTGATGCGCTGGACCTGGGCCGTGCTCGTGTTGTCGCGTCGGTGCAGATGAGCCGCGCGGCGTCGGCGGTCGAGGCGGACGGAGCCATGCTGCGTGCCGTCCAGCTTTCGGGGGCGCTCTCGCGTGTGCTCGATGACGCCCTGAGCTGGACGGGCGACCGCGTCCAGTTCGGCAAGCCGATCTCCAAGTTCCAAGCCGTTCAGCATCTGATGGCGCAACTTGCCGCGGAGACGGCTGCCGCAAGCGCCGCGACGGATATGGCCGTGGTGGCCTCCGTAGCGGCGCCGGACCGGTTCGCCGTGGCGGTAGCCAAGGCTCGTGCCGGCGAGGCGGCGGGCAAGGGATCGGCGATCGCGCATCAGGCGTTTGGCGCCATGGGGTTCACGCGCGAGCATCACCTCCAGTACGCGACGCGCCGGCTGTGGTCGTGGCGCGACGAGTTCGGCGGCGAAGCCTACTGGCAGGCGGAACTCGGGCGCGCCATCGCGGCCAACGGCGCGGATCGGCTTTGGGCAACGATCACCGGAACGGGCTAGAGGCTCCAGCACATTTGAGGGCAAGATCATGTGGATGCGAGCGGGGGCGGCGGCCATTCTGGTCGGCGCAGGGTTCGTCTCGGGCTTGGCCGTGAGCCGGGCGCAGGCGCCGGCAGAGGTCAAACGCGCCATCCTGCTTACGAAAGCCTTGGCGCCTCAAGGCTATAACGGGATCGTCGGGCGAGGGGAGGTGCCAGCAGGCATGGCGGGGCCGGCACATTTCCATCATGGAGACGAACTGGTCGTGCTGCTGGAAGGCGAGGTGGAGGTCGAGATCGAGGACGGGGTGCCCGTTCACGTCAAGGCGGGTGAAGCCATGCACGTGGAGGCCGGGCAAGGTGCACAAGCCCAAGAGCGTGGGCACGGTGCCCGCCAAGTTCATCTCCGTCTGGGTGGTGGAGAAGGATAAGCCGCTGGCCGTGAACGTGCCGTGAGGGCGTGGCTCAACTCAGGCTTGGGATCAGGCCGTCCCGCTCGAGGGTGGTCCAGAGTTCGGCCGGGACGGGCGTCCGCATCAGCCTGAGATTGTCGGCGACCTCGCTGGCGGAGCGCATCCCAGTCACAACGCTGGCAATGGCCGGGTGACGCGCCGGGAACTGTAGCGCGACTGCGGCCAAGGGTACGCCGAAGCGGGTGCAGACGGCTTCCAGGCGCCGGACCCGCGCCATGATCTCTTCCTTGGCAGGCGCATAGGCGTACGTTGCGCCCGGCACAGCGCCAGTGGCGAGGATGCCCGACTCGAACGGCGAGGCGATCAGCACGGATATCTTGCGGCGTGCACACTCCGGCAGCAACTCGGGCGCGGCGTCGTGGCTCAGCAACGAGTAGCCGCGTGGCAGCATCAGACAGTCCACGTCGGCCTCGGAAACGAAGCGCATGAGGATGTCGATGTCATTGAACGCTGGTCCGAATGCCTTGATAACACCTTCCGAGCGGAGCTTTTTCAACGCGGGAACGGCGCCTTTCAGGGCTTCATCCAGCCGTTCATGAACGCGGTCGCCGTGGTAGCGGCGATTGACATCGTGGATGAGCAAAATGTCGACGCGATCGGTCTGGAGCCGCCGGAGGCTCGCCTCGAGCGAGCGCATGGTGGCATCGTAGCTGTAGTCGAACGTGATCTCGAAGGGATTGCCACCAATGAATATTCCCTCCGGAACACGGCCATCGGGTGTGGGCTGAAGAAGCTTTCCGATCTTGGTTGAGAGCGTGTAGGCGGCGCGCGGGCGCCTCGCTAAAGCGGCACCAAGGCGTTCCTCGGCCAGCCCCTGACCGTATTGCGGCGCGGTGTCGAAATAGCGGAGCCCAGCGGCCCACGCAGCTTCAACCGCAGCCATTGCCTCCTGCCCCGGGGTCGTCCGCATAATATTGCCGAGCGCGGTGGTGCCGAGACCGAGACGCGGAACGGCCAGGCTTGTGGTGCCGATGGGGCGAAGTTCAGTGGGGTTCAACATGCTCTCTCCGGCGCCCATCGGCTTAAAAATGGGCATTCTGTTACCTTCATGACACTATAGAGGCAATTGGGAATGAGATGTGCGTAACCGCGAATAGAGCAGCCCGAATCGGGCACGATATCGTGGACGAATTTTAATTCGGTTTTTTTAGGCGCAGGAATCGCATTCCTGAAATCGTTGCTTAGATAGCAGTGTTCGCTCGGCCACAGCGCCCAAAGCTCAGTGTGGTCACAAATGCACGGCGGCTACAAAGCGGCAGTCGTGCGTAAGGAGGTGCGGACAGCGATGGAAAAGAACCTTTCCCTTGGCGATCAGCCTTTTGGAGTGTGGCCGCGGAAAACCACGCCTCCATCCAAATCGTCGCAAGGTTATCACCGTTGGCCGGACATGGCGTATGATGGAAGCGAAATTGCAAGTGCTCATGGGAGAGGCCGTCCGAAACCGTGATGGAACGGACAGTAGGTAGGGTGATTAAGCGACTCTAACCACCGCAGGGCAACGACATGGCGACGCGCAGCGAAATCTTCGACATCTACAGTCAAACCTATGACCGCCATAAGCAGGCGATCATGCCGCTGAAAGATTACCTCGAGGGGTGCCGCAACGACCCGTCGATGTATGCCACCGCATCCGAACGCATGCTGAAGGCCATCGGCGAGCCGAAAATGGTCAACACGGCGGACGATTCCCGCCTCGGCCGGATCTTCATGAACCGGACGATCAAGGTGTATCCGGCGTTCAGTGACTTCTATGGCTTGGAAGAAACGATCGAGCGCATTGTCGGTTTCTTCCGCCACGCGGCACAGGGCCTCGAAGAGCGCAAGCAGATACTGTATCTGCTCGGCCCCGTGGGCGGCGGCAAGTCATCGCTGGCCGAGCGGCTCAAGGACCTGATGGAGCAGTGCCCGATCTATGTGCTGCGCGCAGGGCAGGAGACGAGCCCGATTTTCGAGAGCCCGCTCGGACTGTTCAATCCTGAGACCATGGGCGCACACCTTGAGGAGAAGTACAACATTCCGGCACGGGTGCTGACGGGGTTCATCTCGCCGTGGGCAGTGAAGCGCCTGGACGAGTTCGGTGGTGACATCTCCAAGTTCTCCGTGGTGAAGCTGTTTCCGTCGAAGCTGCGGCAGATCTGCGTCGCCAAGACGGAACCCGGCGACGAGAACAACCAGGATATCTCCGCCCTGGTCGGCAAGATCGACATCCGCAAGCTGGAGCACTACGGCCAGAATGACTCGGACGCCTACTCCTATTCGGGCGGGCTGAACCGCACCACGCAGGGGCTCCTCGAGTTTGTCGAAATGTTCAAGGCACCGCTGAAGATGCTGCATCCGCTGCTGACGGCGACGCAGGATCGCACGTACGCAGGTACCGAGAATGTCGGCGCGATGCCCTACCAGGGTACCATCATCGCGCACTCCAACGAGAGCGAGTGGCAGAGCTTCCGCGCCAACCGCACCAACGAAGCGTTTCTCGACCGAATTTGTGTGATCAAGGTGCCCTACTGCCTCCGCGTGGTGGAGGAGAAGAACATCTACGAAAAGCTGCTCAAAGCCAGCGAGTTGGCGGCGGCGCCGTGTGCGCCAGGCACGCTGGAAATGCTGGCGCAGTTCTCGGTGCTGTCACGGCTCAAGGAACACGAGAATTCGGCCCTGCATTCCAAGATGCGGGTGTACGACGGCGAGAGCCTCAAGGACACCGACCCGCAGGCCCGGACGATGCAGGAGTACCGGGATGCGGCCGGCGTGACCGAAGGCATGGACGGGGCATCGACGCGGTTTGCCTATAAGATCCTGTCGGAGACGTTCAATTACGACAGCCACGAGATCGGCGCGGATCCAGTGCATCTGATGTACGTGCTCGAACAGTCGATCAAGCGCGAGCAGATGCCCGAGGAGACGGAGTCGCGCTACCTCGAGTTCATCAAGGAGGAACTGGCACCGCGCTATGCCGAGTTCATCGGCAACGAGGTGCAGAAGGCGTATCTGGAATCCTACAACGACTATGGCCAGAACCTGTTCGACCGCTACGTCGCCTACGCCGACGCCTGGATCGAGGATCACGACTTCAAGGATCCCGACACGGGCCAGCTCATGAGCCGCGAACTCCTGGATCAGGAATTGTCCAAGATCGAGAAGCCGGCCGGCATCGCCAACCCGAAGGATTTCCGCTACGAGGTGGTCAAGTTCTCGCTGCGTGCGCGGGCGCGTAACGGCGGCAAGAATCCCGACTGGACGAGCTACGAGAAGATCCGCGACGTGATCGAGCGGCGTATGTTCAGCCAGGTCGAGGATCTGCTGCCGGTCATCAGCTTCGGCGCCAAGAAGGACGGCGAGGCTGAGAAGAAGCACCACGAGTTCGTGGATCGCATGGTGGCGCGCGGCTACACCAAGCGGCAGGTTCGCCGTCTTGTGGAATGGTACATGCGGGTCAAGAAGTCGGGTTGAGGGAGCGGTCAGGGTCGTGCAGAGATGAACATCATCGACCGGCGGCTCAACCCTAAGTCGAAAAGCCTTGGCAACCGGCAACGCTTCGTTCGCCGCGCCAAGGCTGATATTCGCGAAGCCGTGAGGGACGCACTCAAGAAGCGCAAGGTCACCGAGGTCGAGGGCTCCGAGAAGATCTCGATCCGCTCCAAGAGTGTGCGCGAGCCGCAGTTTGCACACGGCCGTGACGGCAATCGCGATTTCATTCTGCCCGGCAACAAGGACTACAAGGTCGGCGACCTCATTCCGAAGCCGCAAGGTGGCGGCGGCGGCCGTGGCGGTCAGGCGAGCCCTGACGGCTCGGGAGACGACGACTTCATCTTCACCCTTTCGAAGGATGAGTTCCTCGATCTCTTCTTCGAGGATCTGAAGCTTCCCAATCTCATCAAGACAAAGCTCAAGGATCTGCGCTCGCCGGTGCCGCAGCGCGCCGGCTATACGACGGACGGCCCGCCCGCGAAGCTTAACCGCGTACGCACGATGCGCCGCAGCCTTGCCCGGCGTATCGCGCTCAAGCGGCCCAAGACAGAAGAGATCCGTGAACTCGAAGAAGCGATTGCGTTCGCGGAATCCGAGACGCCGCCGGACGCGTTTCGGATTGCGGAGATGAAGGCACGCCTGCAGCGGCTGGTGGCATTGCGGCGCACGATCGCATACGTCGATCCGCTCGATCTGCAATACAACCGCTTCGATCGCGTGCCCAAGCCCGCCACCCAGGCCGTGATGTTCTGCCTGATGGATGCCTCGGCCTCCATGACCGAGCCGCTGAAGGACCTGGCCAAGCGGTTCTTCATGCTGCTGCATGTGTTCCTCTCCAAGCATTATCGGGGGGTCGATGTCGTCTTCATCCGGCATACCAGCACGGCGAGCGAGGTCGATGAGGAGACGTTCTTTCGCGGCGTGGAAACCGGCGGTACTGTGATCTCGACGGCGCTCGACGAGATGGACCGCATTGTGCGCGATCGCTATTCGCCGGAGGATTGGAACATCTACGCAGCGCAGGCCTCCGACGGTGACAACATCCCCGACGACATGGGCCGCTGCATCGAGCTTGTGGAGAAGCACCTGCTGCCTGCCAGTCAGTACTTCGCCTATATCGAGGTGTGCGAGCGGCAGGGACCGGGCGAGACCATCGTCTGGCACGGCTACAAGGAAATGGCTGACCGCAACAAGCATTTTGCCATGCGCCGGGTGTCTAGTCCGGGTGAGATATTCCCCGTGTTCCACGAGCTGTTCTCCAGCTCGTCCGCGACCGGCTGAGGAGGTTTCCGATGCAGGAGACGATCCGCGCGGCCAAGCCCCTGTTCACGGGCCCTGAGTGGAATTTCGATCTGCTCCGGGACACCTACGACGTGATATCCGAGATCGGTCTGGGAGAGATGGGCCTCGACATCTACCGCAACCAGATCGAGGTGATCACGGCTGAGCAGATGCTCGATGCGTATTCGTCGATCGGCATGCCGGTGATGTACCGGCACTGGTCGTTCGGCAAGCGCTTCGCGCGCGACGACGTGATGTACCGCAAGGGCTACCGTTCGCTGGCGTTCGAGATCGTCATCAACTCGGACCCTTGCATCAACTACATCATGGAGGAAAACTCCATGACCATGCAGGCGCTGGTGATGGCGCATGCCGCCATGGGGCACAACCATTTCTTTAAGAACAACTACCTGTTCCGGCAGTGGACCCAAGCCGACGCCATTCTCGAGTATCTGGCCTTCGCCAAACGCTTCGTGGCGGAATGCGAGGAGCGTTACGGACTCTCGAACGTGGAAGCGGTGCTCGATGCCGCGCACGCTTTGATGAACCAGGGCGTTTCCAAGAACGCGCGTCCGCGGCGGCGCCATGATCCCGCGCGCGAGCGCGAGCGCGAAATTCGGCGGCGCGAGTATGCCATCGAGATCTACAACGAGTTGTGGCGCACGCTTCCCAACGCCAAGGCGAAGGAGGCGCCGAAGAGCGAGGAGAACAAGGCCGAGCAGCAGGCGCTGTCTTTGCCCGAGGAAAACATTCTCTACTTCCTGGAAAAGAACGCGCCCAAGCTGGAAGGCTGGAAGCGCGAGCTGCTGCGCATCGTGCGCGTTCTATCGCAATATTTCTATCCTCAGCGCCAGACCAAGGTCATGAACGAAGGCTGCGCCACGTTCGTGCACTACGAGATCATCAACCGCATGTATGAGCGCGGCCTCGTGACCGAAGGCTCGATGCTTGAGTTCATGCACATGCACTCGGCGGTCGTGTATCAGCCGAGCTTCTCCGACCGCGGTTACTCGGGGCTCAACCCCTACGCGCTCGGCTTCGCCATGATGCGGGACATCAAGCGCATCTGCACGGAGCCCACCAAAGAGGACGAGGCATGGTTTCCCGATATCGCGGGGCACCAGGACTACATGGGCGTGCTGCGCCAGGCGTGGGCGGACTTCCGCGACGAGAGCTTCATCCTGCAGTACCTGAGCCCTAAGGTCATTCGCGACTTCCGGCTGTTTCACCTGCGCGATCAGTCGGACAACCCGGCGACGCGCGTGGAGGCGATCCATGACGAGCAGGGCTATCGCCATGTGCGCCGGACGCTGGGGCGGCTCTACGATGTGTCCCAGCAGGATCCTGACATCCAGGTGACGGATGCGGATTTGTCGGGCAGCCGGCGGCTGGTGCTGACGCACTTCGTGCGCGAAGGCGTGCTGCTCGACAAGGAGGAGTGCGACCGCACCTTGATGCACGTGGCGCGCCTGTGGGGCTTTCGCGTACGGCTGGTCGAGGTGGATGCCGTCTCCGGCGCCAAGCTGCGCGAGCACGAGGCGTTGCCTCTCCCGTAGCGACCTTATGCTGCTTTGCTGTGGCTCCGGCTCGCGCTGCGCGATAACCTTGCGCGGATACCCACCTTTCCCGCAATCAGCCACCAGCTCAGGGGATACGGCGCATGGCGCACAAGGGTTTGATTTTCGGCATTTTTCTCGCCCCTTTTCATCGAGCAGGCGACAACCCGACGCTCGCCATCGCACGCGACATGGAGCTGATCGAGTGGCTGGACCATCTGGGTTATGACGAAGCCTGGATCGGCGAGCACCATTCGGCCGGATGGGAGCTGATCGCGTCGCCAGAGCTCGTCATCGCGGCGGCAGCCGAGCGCACCAGGAACATCCGGCTCGGATCGGGCGTGACGAGCTTGCCGTACCACCATCCGTTCATGGTTGCACAACGCTTCGTGCAGCTCGACCACATGACGCGTGGGCGGGCCATGCTGGGATGCGGGCCGGGCGCACTCGTCTCCGACGCTTACGTGCTGGCGATCGAAGCTTCGACGCAGCGCCGGCGCATGGACGAGTCGCTCGATGCGATTACGCGGCTGCTCAAATGCGAGGAGCCGGTGACGATCAAGACGGACTGGTTCGAGATGCGCGAGGCGCGGCTGCATCTGGCGCCGTATTCCGACCCGCGTTTCGAGATTGCAGTGGCGAGCACGCAGACGCCGGCCGGCATGCAGGCAGCGGGCAAATACGGTCTCGGCGTGCTGTCGCTGGGGGCCGGTATTCCGGGCGGACCGGAGGCTTTGGCCAAGCAGTGGGAGATCGCCGAGGACGAGGCGGCCAAACACGGCCGCACGATGAACCGCCGCGACTGGCGGCTCGTGATTAACATGCACGTGGCCGAGGACGACGAGCAGGCGCTACGGGATGTCCACGCCGGCGAGCGCATCGAGACGGTGACGTACTTTGAGGAAACGCTCGGGCGTCCACCGGGCCGGTCGGACGATCCGCTGCGCGACGGCGTGAAGGCAGGCACGACATTGGTTGGCTCGCCAGAGACGGTCGCAAAGGGCATCCAGCGGCTGATCGACCTCAGCAAGGGCGGCATTGGCGGCGTCATGTTCCGTGCTCACGAATGGGCCAACCGCGAGGCCACCATGCGCAGCTTCGAGCTGTTTGCGCGCTGGGTGATGCCGCGGTTCCAGGGTTCGCTCGATACGGTTTTCGCGTCACGCGACTGGGCGCGGGCCAACCGCAAGACCATCTTCGCGCCGAACGTTCAGGCGATCGAGAAGGCCTACACGGACGCAGGCAAACCGGTGCCAGAGGACTATCGCATGCGGCTGGTAGGTGGGCGGGACGAGGACCAGAAGCCGTGAGCCCGCGCTTTCTTTCCTCCTCGCTCCGCGGGAGAGGCCTTGCGCCCTGGGTTTGCGACGGCCGCGAACTCCGCGACGACGCGGGCGCGAGCGGGGATATTGACTCTCCGAAACGAAAAGGACGGTGCAGTTATCCCCGCTCTCCGCTGTGATCCTATCCTGTGCCCATCCCGGATCTGACCACCCAGGGCGCAGGCAAGAGCTGGTT
>CADEFX010000109.1 GCA_902826715.1 uncultured Hyphomicrobiales bacterium
CTATCCTGTGCCCATCCCGGATCTGACCACCCAGGGCGCAGGCAAGAGCTGGTTGCCTGCGATCGGGTCCGGGGGCCACGATCGGGCACGAGACATCAGCGAATCCGTGCCATGTCTGCTGCCGGCGATCAGCGTACGCCGGCTCTCCCCCGGGCGTGGATGACCGGGGACTGGCGGCTGGCTGTCCGGTCGTGGTGCGTGGAGCGGCGAGCGCCGCATCCCCAAATTATAACGGTACGGCCCTCGCCGTTCCGCCCCTGCGGGGGACAGTGACGCAAAGCCTCGGGCCCGATGGGCCGCGAGGGGTTTGTGCATGGAATGCGCGCACCCATCGACGCCACTGCGTCCCCGGCGATGTGGAGAGCGCGGTGCGTTGGCCGGGGCGTGTGAAGATCCCGGATCGCCGCGCCGGCTTCGGAGGCGCGGCGTCCGGGAATGCAGAGGGAGAGGGTGGGGCAACTCGGAGCGACGGGAGCAGGGAGGGGCGGTGCCACGCCCACAAACGGTCATCCTCGCGCTTGTCGCGAGGATCCATCGCTCCGCGGATTGGATGGGCGAGTTGATGCGAGGCATCGCAAATCACGCGTGCCGGACTCGCGGCACGATGGGTCCTCGGACCCCTCGGAACACGTCCGAGGGCAGGCAAGTCCGAGGATGACACTGTGATCGGGGACGGGTTGCGCCCTACGCCACGGCGTCGATGACTTTGGCCATGCGCTCGGTGATGTCGGCGATGTCGCTTTCGGTGGCGATGAGGGGCGGGGCGACAACCAGCGTGTCGGCTGTCACGCGCACGTAGAGATCGTACTCGTGATACATGCGCTCGAGCGCATCGTAGCCGCGCACGCCGGGCTTGCCGGCGATGGGCTCGAGGTCGATGCCGCAGATCAAGCCGATCGGCCGGATGTCGACGACATGCGGTTTGGAGCGCAACGACATCATGGCGTCGGCGAACTTCGCTTCCAGCGCCTTGCTGCGTTCGAACAGGCCTTCGTCACGGTAGACATCGAGCGTGGCGAGGCCGGCCGCGACGGCCAGCGGATGGCCCGAATAGGTGTAGCCGTGGAACAGCTCCACCATGTGCTCGGGGCCGTTCATGTGCGCCTCGTAGATGCCCTTGCGCACGATAACACCCGACATGGGCACCGAGGCATTGGTGACGCCCTTGGCGAACGTGATCATGTCGGGGACGATGTTGTAGCGCTCCGCGGCGAAGCACGAGCCGAGGCGGCCGAAGCCGGTGATGACCTCGTCGAAGATCAGCAGGATGCCGTGTTGCTCGGTGATCTGGCGCAGCTTCTCGAGGTAGCCCTTGGGCGGCGGCAGGCAGCCCGTCGATCCGGCCACCGGCTCGACGATGACGGCAGCGATCGTGGAGGCGTCGTGCAGGCCGATGAGCCGGGTCAGCTCGTCGGCGGTCTCCGCGCCCCAATCGGGCTCCTGCTTGGAGAACGCCTGCTTGGACCGGTTGTAGGTCGACGGCAGGTGGTCGATGCCCGTCAGCATGTTGCCGAACATCTTGCGGTTGGCGACCATGCCGCCGACGGAGATGCCGCCGAAGCCGACGCCATGGTAGCCGCGCTCGCGGCCGATGAAGCGGGTGCGCCCACCTTCGCCGCGGTTGCGGTGATAGGCCAGCGCCACCTTCAGGGCGGTGTCGACCGCTTCCGAGCCCGAGTTGGCGAACAGGCAGTAATCGAGGTCCCCCGGCGCCAGCAGGGTGAGGCGGGAGGAGAGCTCGAACACGCCAGGATGGGCGTACTGGAAGGGCGGCGAGAAATCGAGCTGGGCCGCAGCCTGTTGAATGGCTTTCACAATCGGCTCGCGGGCGTGGCCGGCATTGACGCAGAACAGCCCCGAGGTGCCGTCGATGACCTTGCGGCCGTCCGGCGTCACGTAGTGCATGCCCTTGGCGCCCGAGAACAGGCGCGGGCGCTTCTTGAAGGACCGGTTGGGCGTGAAGGGCAACCAATACGGCTCTAGCTCGTTCGGCTTCATATCGAGGGGGGCCATGCGGGTGCTCCTAGTCAATTGTGCTGAAGGACTTGATTTTTTTTCTGACGCCAAACTAGCAGCCTGCCAGGGAGGGCGAAAGCTCCCACTGAACAGCAGGTTTTCCACCGTAAAATCGCTTGCCGCAAAGCCACCCCAGTTGCGCCCCGACGGCACCCGAATCGCATCGCTGTTTAGCACTCGTTAGGGGCGAATCGGCTCTTGTGCCACGTCTGCCGCGCCGCAACAGTTGCGTGGGGCCCTAGTCTGGAGGATGGTCCGATGTTGATGAGTACACTTGACGGTGTAGAGACATTTCCTGCGTATCCCGAGCTCGCCGGCAAGCGTGTGTTGCTCACCGGTCTGACGCGCTCGCATGGCGTGGATATTGCGCGTGCCTTCGCCGAGCATCGCACCCGCCTCGTGCTGCATGTGGCGGAGGACTGCGCCGAGACCCAAGCCGTCGCCGAGATCGCAGCACAGTCCGCGCTCGATATGCGGATGTTTGCGGCGCCGCTGGTGGACAACGATTCCACGGTGCGCTTTGCGCGCACTGCCATCAAGAGCTTCGACGGGCTCGATGTGGTCATCAACATCGCCGACCTGTCGCTGCCGGCCACCGGAGCCTTCGCGAGCGAGGCGGAAGTCGACCGCGCCGTGTCGGCAGCGCTGACGCCGGCCTACGTCATCTCCCGCATCGCCGCCAACCGGATGCGCACCACGTGGACCGAGGGCTGTATTCTCAACGTCCTGCCCGAGCCGAAACTCAAGACACGTGCCGCACGGGGCCTGGCCGCCGTCGGCCGCAGCACGCTGACCGCCATCACGCGTGCCGAGGCCGAGAAATGGGCGCCGGACCGCATTTCCATCAACGCCGTCGCGCCGGCGACGCTGTCGGCAGGCCTGGGCTCCACGCTGTCGTGCGAGCCCGACATCGCCAGCCTGGCTTTGCAATTGGCCAGCCGCCGCGGCCGCGAGCTGTCAGGCATGGTGTACGAGGCGAGTGCGGGCTAGGCGGGAGTATTGACTTCGTTGCCGGGCACCCGTTGACGCCCCCACCCCGCCATGACTACGTGAAGGGTGCGGCCTGACGATGCGGCCGCGCCGTGAGGCGTCATGACCAAGATTTTGTATTTCGCGTGGGTCCGGGAGAAGGTCGGCAAAGCCGAGGAAACGCTGGCGTTGCCGGCGAACGTGACGACCGTGGCGGAGCTTGTGGCCTGGCTGGTCGCGCGCGGACCGGAATATGCCGAGGCCTTTGCCAAGCCCGAGATCGTGCGCGCGGCCATCGACAAATCCCATGTCAAGATTTCGGCCAGCGTGCGCGGGGCGCGGGAAATCGCGTTCTTTCCGCCCGTCTCGGGAGGCTGAGGCCGTGGGCGTGCGCGTGCAGACAGCCGATTTCGATCTGAGCCGCGAGGTGAAGCAGCTCATCGGCGGGCGCACCGATGTTGGCGCGATCGTGACGTTCACCGGGACCGTGCGCGACGAGGCCAAGGGGCAGCCCATCACGGCCATGGCGCTGGAGCACTATCCCGGAATGACAGAGGCCGAGCTGGAGCGCGTCGAGGCGGACGCGCGCCAGCGCTGGCCGCTGCAGGCGACGCTCATCATTCACAGGTACGGCGAGCTGAAGCCCGGCGACAACATCGTGCTGGTGGTGACGGCGTCGGCGCACCGGCAGGCGGCGTTCGAGGCGGCGGAATTTCTCATGGACTATCTCAAGACGCGCGCGCCATTCTGGAAGAAGGAGACGCCGGCCGAGGGTGAAAGCCACTGGGTCGATGCACGTGAGAGCGACGACGCGGCGGCGGAACGCTGGAAGAGCTGATCGTGCCGGCGTATGTCCGACTCATCTTGGCCCTGGGGATCGGCGTGGTGTGGTGGGCGATCGACTAAGGACAAACGAGAAAGACCCGCCGCGATCTCTCGTGGCGGGCCCGTCAAGACTGCTGTTCTTCCACTGAACTACGAGCCCCATAGAACCTATTGGTGGAGCTGGAGGGAGTTGAACCCCCGTCTTCAGTATTTGGCAGACTACAGTCAGTTCGCACACAAACATATGACAGACCCAGAAGAGGGTTAAGTCCCTTCGGCCCCCTGTCTGTTACGCGGCTTCCGGCGTTTGCGCCATAATACCGCGGACGCGCCCGATCAGCCGCGGCCTTCCGTCTCCGACAGCGTGGCGCATTGATCGAGACGGGTGAAGATCCCGGATCGCCGCGCAGGCTTCGCATGCGCGGCGTCCGGGAACGCAGGGGGAGAGGTGGTCGATTGAAGCCGGCAAGGCTCTAGGTAGGCCGCAGCGCGAACGCGGTTATCACTTCTTGCGCAATTTGCACGGCGGACTGGTCGATGGACACGGGTAGCGCGTGCTCACCGGGTCCGGGCGCTTCGAGCGTCTGGAACTGGCTCTGCAGCAACGACGGCGGCATGAAGTGGCCGCGCCGGGAGGCCATGCGTGCCGAAATCAAATCGAAGCTGCCGTGCAGATGCACCAAGCCGACACCGGCTCGCTCGCCGACAATCACCTGCCGGTAAGCTAGCTTCAGGGCCGAGCACGAGACAATACCGGCTTTGCCCGTCGCCAAACGGTCATCGATCCACGCCGCGATGGCGGCGAGCCAGGGAGCACGATCCGCGTCAGTGAGCGGAACGCCGCGGCTCATCTTCGCGACGTTGGCGGGCGGGTGGAAGCTGTCGGCATCGCGGAACTCCCAGCCGAGTGCGGAGGCCAGCGCATCGCCCACCGTGCTCTTGCCGGAGCCCGACACGCCCATCAGCACGATCACGCGGACGGGCGGGGCCATCACTTCGAGGCTTTCGGCTCGACGTGACCGCCGAAGCCCTTGCGCATGGCCGACAGCACCTTCTCAGCGAAGGTGTGATCGACGCGGGACCGGAAGCGCGTATAGAGCGAGCTGGTCAAGACTTCGGCCGGTACCGCCTGCTCGATGGCGGCCTGCACGGTCCAGCGGCCCTCGCCTGAATCATCGACGTGACCCGAGTACGAGGCGAGCTGCGGATCCTGCGCCAGTGCGGTGGCGGTCAGATCGAGAAGCCATGATGTCACGACGCTGCCGCGGCGCCAGACCTCGGCAATGTCGGCGACATCGAGGTCCAGCCGCAGCTCGGGCGCGAGCTTGGGCGAATTGGCGTGCTTCAAGATGTCGAAGCCCTCGGCCATGGCCTGCATCATGCCGTACTCGATGCCGTTGTGGATCATCTTGACGTAATGGCCGGCGCCGTTGGGCCCCGCGTGCAGATAGCCCCGCTCAACGCGGGGATCGCGGCCCTCGCGGCCGGGCGTCTCGGGAATGTCGCCGCGGCCCGGTGCCAACGCATGGAAGATCGGATCGAGACGGTCGATGGCGGCCTTGTCGCCGCCGAGCATGAGGCAATAACCGCGCTCCAGGCCCCAGACGCCGCCGCTGGTGCCCGCATCGACGTAGTGGAGGCCCTCGGGCTTTAGTTCGGCCGCGCGGCGAACGTCGTCCTTCCAGAAGGAATTGCCGCCATCGATGATGGTGTCGCCGGATTGCAGGATTGCGGCAAGCTCTCGGACGGTGCTCTCGGTCGCATCGCCGGCCGGCACCATGATCCACACCGCGCGCGGAGCTGAGAGCTTCTGCACCAAGTCGGCGACACTCGTGGCGGCCTGGGCTCCCTCGCGCGCAAGTGCGGCGCCCGCTGCCGGATCGCGATCGAAGACGACGCAGTTATGCCCGGCCCGCATGAGCCGGCGTACGATGTTGGCGCCCATGCGCCCGAGCCCGATCATGCCGAGTTGCATGGATGGTATCTCCCGATTGGCCACAACTGTCTCGGCAGGCGAGTGTCATGACTGGAGACATCATGTCAACGGCGGCCGGGCTCTGCTAGCCTCGCCCCGCGTACCCGAGCCAAGGATCGTCGATGCCGCCTGCCGAGATCGCCTACACCTCCGCCGCCGACCTGGCCCGCCTGATCCGCGAGAGGAAGGTGTCGGCCACGGAGGTCATGCAGGCCACGCTTGACCGCGCCGACCGGGCGCAGGCGGTGCTCAACTGCTTCATCACGATCTGCCGCGAGAACGCCCTGCGCGATGCGGCCGCCGCCGACGCGGCGCTGGCCCGGGGCGATGCCGTGGGTCCGCTCCACGGCGTACCGCTGCACGTGAAGGATCTCATCAACACCAAGGGCGTGCGCACGACGTTCGGCTCCTTCATCCATGAGCACAATGTGCCGGGAACCGACAGCGTCTGCGTGGCGCGCCTGAAAGCCGCAGGCGCCGTCCTGTTCGCCAAGACGACGACGCCCGAATTCGGGCACATGGTGTGGACGGAAGCGCCGCTGTTCGGCCGCACCCGCAATGCGTGGGATGCGACGCGCACCTCGGGTGGATCGTCGGGTGGTGCCGCGGCGGCGTGCGCGGCCGGCGTCGGGCCGCTCGCCGTCGCCACGTGCGCCGGGGGCTCGACGCGCATTCCGGCCGCCTGCAACGGCCTCGTCGGCTTCAAGCAGTCGCTCGGGCTCGTGCCGCATGACATGGCGCCCGAGGCATTCGCCAATCTTTCCTACATCACCCCGACGACGCGCACGGTGATGGACACAGCCCTGATGCTGGAGGCCATGGCCGGACCGCATCCGAGCGACCCGCATTCCCTCGGGATTCCGGCGTCGGGCTTCGTCGCCGCCGCGCGCGCGGAAGGCGACCTCAAGGGTGTGCGCGTCGGCTGGCGGCCCTATCTCGGCAACACGGTGATCGATACCGAAACGCTCACGCTGTGTGAGGAAGCATCCGATTCACTCGGCGACCTCGGCGCCACGGTCGAGCCGATGGGCGACGACATGGAGCCAACCGAGCCGATCTGGCTGGTGTTGTCGACGGCGCTGTGGAACGCGCGCTTCGGCGATCTGCTGCCGACGTGGCGCGATCGCATGAGCCCGACTTTGGTACGGCAGATGGATGGCGGCGCGAAACACACAGCCGAGATGCTGGCCCGCGCCTACGTGCAACGCACGCGCATCTATCGGCAGGTCCAGTCGTGGTTCGATCGCTTCGACGTCATCGCCATGCCGACGCTGACGCGCACCGCGCTTCCCATCGAGCAGCGGCTGTTCGAGCCCATCGAGATCGAAGGCAAGCCGGTGGACACGGTGCGACGCGCCTGGTTTCCCTACACGCACCCCTTCAATATCTCGGGCAATCCGGCCGTGACATTGCCCGCAGGGCTGCACAGCGACGGGTTGCCGGTGGCGATCCAGCTCGTCGGCCGGCGCGGCGAGGATGCGAAGCTGCTGCGGGTTGCGGCCCTGTTCGAACAGGCGCTCCCCTGGGATGCGACGCGGCCCGTCATCGAAGGACTTTGAGAGGCTTATAAAGGTCGGAGCAGGTTGGATGGATTTGCAGCTGAGCGGCAAGACCGCACTCGTGACGGGCGCCAGTGCCGGCATCGGCACGGGTATCGCAAAGGCCCTGGCCACGGAGGGCGTGAAACTGGCGATTGCCGGACGCAATGCAGCCGCGCTCGAGATTGTCGCAAGCGAGATTGCGGCGGCTGGCGGCGCCAAGGCAACCATCGTGCTCGGCGACATTGCTGCCTACTCCGGACCGGCGGAGATGGCGGAGGCGGCCTTGAAGGCCTTGGGTGGTCGCGTCGACATTCTCGTCAACAACGCCGGTGGCTCACGCCCGCTCAAGGACGATGCCGACGACGAGGTGTGGCTCGAGTCCTTCAACCTCAACTTCACCGGCGCCCGCAGGCTCACGACACGTCTTGTGCCGGCGATGAGGGAGGCGAAGTGGGGGCGGATCATCAATCTTACGGGTGCGCTGACCGGCGCGAAGCTCAATGCTGCGGGACCGGCGAAAGCGGCGCTGGCGACCTGGTCGCGCACGCTGGCGTTCGAGCTCGGTCCGTTCGGGATCACGGTCAACACGATCGCGCCAGGGCGCATCAACTCGGTGCAGATCCTGACCAAGTTGCACCCGACCGAGCAGTCGCGGGCCGACTACATCCGGCAGAACATTCCGGCCGGATACTTCGGCGAGCCCGAAGATGTGGGTCGACTGGCAGCGTTTCTGGCTTCGCCGCTGGCGCGCTACATCAGTGGCGCTGCCATTCCCGTGGACGGCGGTGCCGTACGCATGGCGTTGTGATCGGGAGCCTGCGCTCTGGGGTGGCGGTGTCGCGCCATCTTGCGGCACGGAGACGGCCGCCTTCGCGGCCGTGACGAATAGGGGGAATGCGCGCCGCCTCTCGCAACACGTCAGGCGGCGGCTCGCCGGGCAGGCACTTCCCGGTGAAGCCGCGCTCCGGGGTGGCGGTGTCACGCCATCTGGCGGCACGGAGACGGCCGCCTTCGCGGCCGTGACGAATAGGGGGAATGCGCGCCGCCTCTCGCAACACGTCAGGCGGCGGCTCGCCGGGCAGGCACTTCCCGGTGAAGCCGCGCTCCGGGGTGGCGGTGTCTCGCCATCTGGCGGCACGGAGACGGCCGCCTTCGCGGCCGTGGACGAATGGGGGGAATGCGCGCCACGCCTCGCAACACGTCAGGCGGCGGCTTGCCGGGCAGGCGCTTCCCGGTGAAGCCGCGCTCACGGCTGTCCTGTTCAGGCATACTCGCGTCGAAGTCGAACCCAGCCACCCACCCACAAGTTTGCGTCCCCGGACGCCGCGCAGCCGCGCGGCGAGCCGGGGTCTTCACACATCGAGACGGCGCGCGTGATGTGCCACGCGTCGCACGCCAGCGTGCATCGCACCGGGAAAGATCCCGGATGACGGCGCTATCAGCGCCGTCTGCGGGAACGCAGAAGGGAGGGGTTGTCGTTTCATGTCTGGACCTGCGCCCCGGCCGTCATGAGCAATGACATTCAACGCCCTGCTTGGGCCTTCAGAACTCAACCGGACAGCCGTGAACCGCGCTCCGCGCGGACGCGCCAAGGCCGGGAGCGCATGAGGAAAGGTTTGACGGGAGTGGTCTGACGCGGCACGCCATCCTACGCAAACGCCATGACCTCGCAGGTGGCCATCCACGTGCGCAAGATAACCAAGCGTGTTCCCGACATCCGCGTCAGGCCGCAGTCGCCTTTTCCAGCTCGGCCGGCAGCGGCGCGCGGCCGAGAATCAGGTCGGAGCCCTTCTCGCCGATCATGATGGTGGCGGCGTTGAGATTGGCCGAGAGCATGGTCGGCATGATCGAGGCATCGACTACGCGCAGGCCTTCCATTCCATGCACGCGAAGCTGGTCGTCGACCACCGCAGTTGGATCGGTGCGCGGTCCCATGCGGCACGTACCCATCGGATGGAACGTCGTGGTTCCGCGCTGCTTGGCGGCGGCGAGCAATTCGTTGTCGCTCTTGACGTTGGGGCCGGGAAAATCCTCGCGGTCGTAGTACGGCTTCATGGCATTCGATGCGAGCAGCTTGCGGGCGAGCTTCATGGCGGCGAGGAGAACACGGCGGTCGCCTTCCAGCGCCAGATAGTTGGACTGGATGATCGGCGCATCGAAGGGATCCGCCGAGCGCGCCCGCACGTAGCCGCGGCTCTCAGGCCGCTGCTGCCAGGAGGCAACCGTCACGCCCGGGAAATCGTCGAGCTTGGACTGCACGCCTTCCTTGTAGCTTGCCGGCGTGAAGGTGAGCTGGATGTCGCTGTTCGCCACATCGGGATGCGAGCGCCAGAAGCAATAGATGAGCGTCGGATTGAGCGACAGGATGCCCTTACGCGACAGCATCCACTTGGCGACCTCGCCGACGAGACGCGGGCCGCGGGCCAGCTCGTTGATGGTGATGCTGTTCTTGATGCGGGCGACGAAGCGCGGTGCGTAGTGGTCGCCGAGGTTCTCGCCGACGCCGGCAAGGTCGTGCAGAACGGGAATGCCCAGCGACTGCAGCAGCGATGCCGGACCGATGCCGGAGATCTGCAGCACCTGCGGGGAGTTGTAGGCACCGCCGCACACGATGACCTCCCTGCCGGCGCGGACTTCTCTCGGCACGCCATGCATGCCGCCCTGCATGTAGCGCACGCCGACCGCGCGCTTGCCCTCAAGGATGAGCGAGGTGACGTGGGCGTGCGTCCTCACGTGCAGATTGCCGCGCTTCATCGCCGGATAGAGAAACGCGCGGGCCGAGCTCATGCGGCGGCCGTTGGCGATGGTGCGCTGAACGTAGGAGACGCCTTCCTGCGTCTTGCCATTGTAGTCGGGATTGCGCGGGATACCCATCTCGACGGCGCCCTGGATGAAGGCCTCGCACAAGGGGTGGCGCCAATCCATGTCCGTGACGGTGAGGCGGCCTTCGCGGCCGCGATAGGTGTCCTCGCCGCTGCCGACGCGGTTCTCGGCGCGCCGGAAATAGGGCAGCACATCGGCATAGCCCCAGCCGCGATTGCCGCGCTGCGACCAGGTGTTGAAGTCAAGCGGCTGGCCGCGATTGTAGACGTGGCCATTGATGGAGCTGGAGCCGCCCAGCGTCTTGCCACGCGGCGCCAGGATGCGCCGGCCTCCGGTCCATTCGTTGGGCTCCATCTGATAGAGCCAGTTGATCCGCGGGTTGACGAACGTCTTCATGAACCCGGCGGGGATGTGGATGAACGGATCCCAGTCGGCCGGTCCTGCCTCCAGAACGCAGACCGTGAACTTGCCGCCCTCGGTCAACCTGTTGGCGATGACGCTGCCGGCCGAGCCCGCGCCAATGATGACGTAGTCGAATTGATCCGTTCCCATCCCGCCTTCTCGTTCGCGTAGCGCGCGATTATTTGTCGAATGCTCTCAGATCGCAAAATGTGCCGCGAAAGTAAATGAGGGGATCGGCGCCATCGCGCGTACAGCCGTCCCGAACGCGGCCGATGAAGATGGAATGGGTGTCGAAGCCGTGCTCATCGGCCAGCTCGCAGTCGATGCTGGCCAAGGCGTTCTTCAGCACTGGTGCGCCCGTCGTGAGCGTCGTCCATTCCTCGGCCAAAAAACGGGCTTCGCCTTCAAGCCCAACCTTGCCCGAGAAGCTCATGGCAAGCGGCATCTGGTCCCGCGCGAGCAGGTTGACGCTGAAGGTGCGCGTCTCTCGGATCGGCGAATGTGCACTCGCGGTGCGATTGACGCAGACCAACAGGGTCGGCGGAGCGTCCGTCAGCGAGCAAACCGCCGTCGCTGTCAGCCCGGTGCGATTGCCGGCGTTGCCGACGGCGATGATGGTCACCGCGCCGGCCTGCTGGCGCATCAATAGGCGATACGCATTCGGGTCCATTCAGCTCTTGAGCCTCCAGTCGCCGATCTCGGCCTTGGGCAGATCCAGATTATCGCGCAACGTGGGTCCTTTGTAGTCCTTGTGATGCAGGCCGCGGCGCTGCAGCTCCGGCACGACGTAGCGCGTGATGTCCTCGTAGGTCCCCGGTAGCTCTGTCGCGGCAAAGACGAAACCGTCGCAGCAGTTGTTGAACCACTCCTCGAGCTGATCGGCGACCTGCTTGGCGTTGCCGCAGAAGCACGGATGCTCGCCGATGGTACCGCGCTTGGAATACTTTACGAAGTCTCCGAGCGACGGGTTCTTGTTGCCAGACAGCAGGATCACCCGGTCGAGAATGCCGCGCAGGCCGGAGATGTTCTTCAATTCTTCGTCGGTGAAAGGCTGATCCATGGGCTTGGAGGCAAAGTCGAAGTTCAGGGCTTCCGACAGCAGCGCCAGCGCATCGATGGGCTTGGCCATCTTGTCGATCAGCGCACGTTTGTCCTCGGCCATGCTCTGGGTTTCGCCAACGATAATGTAGGTGGCCGGGCAGACGCGGACGCTGTCGGGATCGCGACCGTAGGCTGCGAGCTGATCCTTGAAGGCCTTGTACTGCTTGCGGCCCATCTCGACGGACGAATAGACGCAGAAAACAAGCTCGCCCCAGCGCGCGGCGAAGTCGCGCCCGCGGCCGGACTGTCCCGCCTGAATGATGACGGGACGGCCCTGCGGCGACCGCGGCACCGTGAACGGTCCTTTGGAGCGGAACCAGCGTCCCTGGTGGCCAAGCTTGTGCACCTTCTCGGCATGGGCGAACAGGCCGGAGTCCTTGTCGACGACCAAGGCATCGTCTTCCCAGCTATCCCAATGGCCGAGAACGACCTCCATGAACTCGTCGGCCTTGTCGTAGCGCAGGTCATGCTCGGGGTGCTCGGCCTCGCCGAAATTGTGGGCTTCCGACGAGTTGAGCGAGGTGACGACGTTCCAGGCCGCGCGGCCGCCGACCATCAGGTCGAGCGTGGCGAACACGCGGGCGACGTGGAACGGCTCGTAGTAGGTCGTCGAATAGGTCGAGCCCAGGCCGAGATTCTTGGTCGCCATGCCCATGCAGGTCAGGATAGTGCAGGGGTCCATCTTGACGACGCGGACGCCGTTGCGCACCGCCTCGATATGGCTGTCGCCGAGGATGTCGGGCATGGCCAGGCGATCATCGAAGAAGCACATATGGAACTTGCCGTGCTCCAGGGACCGGGCAATACGCTGGTAGTATTCGACACCCAGGAAATCGGTGGCCGACCCGGGATGCCGCCAGGATCCGACGTAGTTGGAGCAATTCTGCGCCTGCAGAAAGCCGACCAGCGTCATTTGTCGCGTTTTGCTCATCGACCTGCTTATCCTCCGGGCGCGGGCGTCCAATGTCCGGACAACCTAGTAGCGCGTTTGTGCGCAGGTTGTCATCCGGCGCGGACAATGCGGAAAAAAGGGCGCCCGGCCCTGTCGCTGCGAGGTAATATGGCCACAAACGCGAAATCGAGGAAGCGCCGATGCTGATGTCCGCCGCCGACTACCGGGAAAGCCTCCGGCGCTACAAGCCGCGCGTGTTCGTGAACGGCCAGCGCGTCGAGAGCGTGGCAGACGAGCCCCTTCTGGCTCCGGGCATCGCGGCAACGGGCGTGTGCTACGACTTCGCCCTTGCGCCCGAGCATCGGCCGCTGATGACGGCGCGCCAGGCGACCTCCGGCAAGATCGTCAACCGGATGGTGCATATCAATGAAAACTCGACCGACCTCTTGAACAAGCTCGAGGCGGTGCGGCTCGTCTGCCGGGAATCCGGCTGCGCCATGCGGTATCTCACGCACGATGCTGCAAACGGGATTTTCCAGGCGACCAAGCAGATCGAAGCCACCTTTGGCACCGACCACCACGCCCGTTTCGTGAACTATCTGCACCGGATCCAGGACGAAGACCTGACCGTCGGCGTCGCCATGACGGATGCGAAGGGCGATCGGTCCAAGCGCCCGGGCATGCAGGCCAACCGGGACAGCTATGTGCATATCGCCGAGCGCCGGCCGGACGGTATCGTCATCCGCGGCACCAAGGCCATCGTGACGGCAGCGCCCTACGTGCACGAGTTCCTGGTGATGCCCTGCCGCACGATGACGGCGGAGGACGCCGACTTTGCCGTCTGCTGCGCCGTGCCGGTCGATGCGGAAGGCGTGACGATCGTTGCGCGCCCGGCGGGACGTCCGGGCGAGACGGCCGCCAAGTTTTCCTCGAAATACGGCCAGTCCACCGGCGTCGTGATGTTCGACGATGTGTTCGTGCCGTGGGACCGCGTGTTCGCGGATGGCCAGCACGAGGAAACGGGGCAGCTCACGACCAACTACGCCACGCACCACCGCCATTCGTGCATCGGCGCGCGGGCCGGCTTCGGCGACCTGCTGATCGGGGCCGGCGCGCTGATGATCGAGGTCAACGGGCTGGACCCGGACAAGCACGGCCACGTGCGCGAAGCCATGGTGGATCTCATCAAGATCGTAGAGGGGTTCTTTGCCTGCGGCGTGGCGGCCTCCGTGTACGCGGTGAAAGATGCGAGCGGCACGGCGATGCCGGATGCGGTGTTCTCCAACATCGGCAAGCTGCTGCTGGCGACGCAGATTTACGACATGCACCGGCTGGCGCATTACGTCTCGGGTGGCCTGGTGGTGGCGCTGCCAGGGCCAGATGAGGATCACAATCCGGAAACGGCAGGCTCGCTCGCGGCCGTGCTCGCCGGACGCGCCGATATTCCCGCAGCCTCGCGCATGGAAGCGGCGCGACTGGTCGAGGACCTGACGGCGTCCCACACGGGGGGCTGGATGTCGCTCATCTCACTACACGGCGGCGGCAGCCCGGAGGCCATGAAGCGCGAGATCTGGCGCAACTATCCGGTGGGCGAGAAGGCCGCGATGGTTGAAAAGCTGCTGGACCGCGGCATTCTCGACGAAGGACAGCGGCTCTCGAAGCAACCCGGCCGGTGCTGCGCCACGGGCTGCGAGGTGCCGAAGGTCACACGGCTCGAGGACGCCGCGGAATAGCAAAACCTTTCACACGCGGGCGAAACGGCCTTTCAGATCCTTGATGATCTCGCGGGCCGCGTTGTGGCCGGGCAAGCCTGTCACCCCACCCCCAGGATGTGCGCCGGAGCCGCACAGATAGAGGCCCGGCAGCGGCATGCGATAGTCGGCATGGCCAAGGACGGGGCGTGCAGAGAACAACTGATCGAGCGAAAGCTGGCCGTGGAAGATGTCGCCGTCGACGAGGCCGAAGCGGTGCTCCAGATCTGCCGGCGAAAGGATCTGCCGCGCGATGATGGCCTTGCGGAAGTTGGGGGCATGCTCGGTGACGGTGTCGATCACGAGATCGGCGAACGCGTGCTTCTCGGCAATGTTGCGCCAGCTTCGGCCGCTGGGCACGTGCGGGGCGACGTGCTGCACGAACAGG
>CADEFX010000110.1 GCA_902826715.1 uncultured Hyphomicrobiales bacterium
CGTGTCAGCCAATGAATCTTCGAAGTGTTGAGAAAAGCCGTATGCAGGGCCACAAACAGGCCGTGTGTGTGGAAGATCGGCAGCGCATGCAGCAGCACGTCGCCCTTCTGGAATTTCCAGTAGGCGTGCAGAACCTTGGCGTTGGACGAGAGGTTCTCATGCGTGAGCATGGCGCCCTTGGAGCGTCCCGTGGTGCCGGACGTGTAGAGCAGGCACGCTAGGTCGTCGTCGGCACGGGCAACGGTGTCATAGGCTGCAGGTTGCTGTTGGGCGAGATCGAGCATCGAGCCGGGGCCATCTGCCTCCATGGTCAGGCGCGCCGGCACCTTCTTGACCGCGGCCGTGCCTTCGATCTTTGCCAGACGGTCCATCGGCATGACGATGACTGCCGGTTCCGCGTCGTCGATGAAGTATTCGAGCTCTGCCGGCATGTACGCCGTGTTGAGCGGATTGAAGACAGCGCCGACCTTCAGCGTCGCCAGGTAGAGGACGACGTTCTCGATCGACTTCTCGACCTGCGCCATTACCCGGTCGCCGGGTCTCACGCCGAGCTTGGCTAACGCATTGGCCATGCGCCCGACATCTTCCGAGAAAGCCTTATACGTCACCGTGCGTCCGCCGGGTACGACGAACGCCGGAGAATCACCCGCGGAGCGGAACCGCGCCTCGAGGAGGGCGTAAAGATTTTTGTTCTCGGCCATTCCGGCACAGCTCCGAGCAGATCGCGCTAGGACGCAGCATGCGCGCCGCGTCCGGGTTTGTCATTCACAACATCGCCTTATCAGGCGTTGCTTCGTGTGGGCAAGAGGGGTGGCGGCATGCCTTGATGCTGCGTTCCGGCATTAGCGAGTGCCGAGGGGTCGGCCTCCCCGCCTTCAAAGGGCTCTTGGCCTTCTCCACGAGGGTCGAGATCGAATACTGCCGGCGTCGTCTTTGGCACGGAAACGAATGGCTCGTTGCGCTCGATGGGGAGTTTTGGTCGCTGCTGCACTCGCAAAATCATGACCAGCGCGATGCTCAGATGCGCCATGGCAGAATAAAGAAACAGCGCGCCATGCCCCAGCTCCCGCATCATGAAGGAGGCGATGAGCGGCCCGATCACGGCGCCCATGGAGAACACCAGAAGCAAACCGCTCGAAACCTCAACCGCGCGCTTCCTGTGCACTAGGTCGTTGGCATGGGCGACGCACAGCGTGTAGACGGTGAAAGCGGCGGCCCCGTAGAAGGCACCGAGTGGCAGGATGATGGATTGCGATTCCGTGCTGGCCAAGTACAGGCCAACCCCGGCAAGCGCGGCCGCAACGCAGACGATCATCGCCATGGGACGGCGGCCCACCCTGTCGGACAGGCGTCCCACCGGCCACTGGCTGATGGCACCACCCAGGACGGCTGCCGTGAGGAACAACGCAGCATCCTGGGCCCGCATTCCTGCGCCCGTGGCGTAAAGCGGCGCTAACGTCCAGAAGCTTGCGTTCGCGAGGCCGGTGCCGAAGCATCCCAGGACCGCCGCCGGCGAGACCGACATCAACCATCCCAGGCGCAGCTTGACCGCTCGCGGCGGAGCGGGCGCGCTGGCAGGGGCGAGCGCGACGGGCACAGCGGCGAGCGAGTACAAGACAGCGACCAGCGTAAAGAGCTCGAAGCTCGTCGGTTCGCCCGCTATCACGAGCTGCATCCCAACCGTCACGACGGTGAGGTTGAGGATCGTGTATATCGCGAGGACACGCGCGCGCGTTTCGGGGCTCGATGAGCCATTGAGCCAGCTTTCGATCACCATAAAGAGGCCGGCGAAGGCCAAGCCGTTCAAGCCACGGAGTCCCCACCACACGACAGGTACCGGCCACACCGCCTGCGCCAGCGGGGTAATGGTGGCAATGGCTGTCAGGGCCGAGAACGCGCGAATGTGACCGACAGCCGCGATGATGCGCGGCCACACCAAACAGCCAATCATCAGGCCCGCGAAGTAGCATGAGCCCATGATGCCGATATCAAGTCGCGTAAAATTCTCCGTGTCGGCTCGGATCGGACCCAGCACGCTCAGGAGGCCATTGCCCATGAGCAGTATGGCAGCGCTCAGCAGAAGCGCTGTTACAGGTCGTAGTATGCCGGCCACGGATTCCCCCGAAGACAAGGCCGCTGAGCGAAGGCAGAGTGCGCTAGAGCAGGGTCGTTTCGGATTGCATCACCTTGCTCGTTTGAAGCGCCTCGGCCGAAACGCGAATCACGCTCTATTTCACTAGTTTAGAGCGAGCTTCGGCCCAAATCTAAGCGAGACAGCACGGCAGCGCCAGCCCGTGCCGTTCGTCGTCAGGATCGCTCACTCTGCAGCTTTCAAACTTGGCGCCGGCTTGGGATCTCTGAGATCTGCAAGGAGGGCGGCCTGGCGCTGCTTGACCTTGTCGTAGTTGGCGAGCTTGACGTGGCCGAAGCCCTTTATCTCCTCAGGCAGGCGTGCAAGCCCCACTGCTGAATGATAGTTCTCGGGGGACAAAAGCCGCTCGATCTCAGCCAGTACCCCCTCGTAGTCCGAGATCATCTTGCGCTCGAGCCTACGCTCGGCCGTGTAGCCGAAGATATCCCACCTCGTGCCGCGCAACCGCTTGCCCTTGGCCAATTGCCGGAAAACCGGCAACATCCATCGGCCGAAGCTCATCTTGCGCGGGTGCCCTGTCACCTTGTCCTTGCCGAACCATGACATCAGTGGCGGTGCAAGATGGAATTCGAGCTTCAGAGTCCCGTCAAAATTCTCGCCGATGGCCTTCTCAAAACGCCCATCCGTGTAGAGGCGCGCAACCTCATACTCGTCCTTGTAGGACAGCAGCTTGAAGTACCCGCGCGCGACAGCCTCGCTCAGACCCTTGCGGCCGGACGCCTTGCTCTGCTCCAGTGCCTCGAAGCGCGCGATCATGTCCGTGAAGCGCCGCGCCAGCGATTCATCTTGATACGCGATGAGATGCTTGGTGCGGAATGAAAACATCTCCGTCAGTGTTGAGGGAGTTTGGGCTGCTTTGGGCTGCACGATGCGATCGATGGCAGCCGTATCGTGTGCGGCAAGGCGACCAAAGCGGAAGGCATCCTTATTCATTTCAATCGCGGCACCATTCAGCTCGATGGCCTGCTCGATTGCGCCTGAGGACACGGGCACATAGCCGAGCTGGTAGGCAAATCCGAGCAGGAACATGTTGGATGCGATGGAGTGCCCGAACAGTCTCACGGCCTAGGCGTTTGCGTCCGTCGCATGCACAGGGCGTTTGCGCACGCGCTCTTCCATAGACCGTCTGAGGTCCGACGCCGGTAGTCTGAGGTCGGGCTGCCGCGCAAAGTCGGCCACCGCCATCTCGTGCGTCGAGTAGATGACGGCCGTGTGGTCCGGCCGGACCGTCTCGAGCACCTTGTTGGAGGCCGTAACGACTAGGTCGCATCCTATGATGAGATCCGCCGAGGCCACGCCGGCGCGAATGGCGTGAATGTCATCCGAAGATCGCGCGATGCGCATGTGGCAGGCGACCGCGCCGCCTTTCTGCGCGAGGCCTGCCATGTCGATGGCCCCGAAGCCCTTGCCGTCGATGTGCGCCGCCTGGCCCAGGACCGCTGAAATGGTTACGACGCCTGTGCCGCCCACACCGCTAACCAACATGGTGTAAGGCTTGTCGAGGTTCGGCCGCTTGGGCTCCGGCAGGCTCGCCAGCATGGATGCGAGGCCACTGGTCCCAGCCGCGCCGCGCGAGCGTTTCGGTATCGCACCGTGGACCGTGACGAAGCTCGGGCAGAAGCCGTTGATGCAGGAGAAGTCCTTGTTGCACGTGGACTGGTCGATGGCGCGTTTGACGCCGAGTTCAGTCTCTTGCGGCACGATCGCTACGCAGTTCGATTTCACCCCGCAATCACCGCAGCCCTCGCAGACGGCTGAATTGATGAAGGCCCGCTTGACAGGATCGGGGAATGAACCGCGCTTGCGCCGCCGCCGCTTTTCGGCAGCGCACGTCTGGTCGTAGATCAAGGCAGTGACGCCGTCGACTTGGCTTAATTCCTTCTGCACCTGCTGCAGCTCGCGGCGGTGATAGGCAATGATGCCGTCGGGAAGGAAGCCCTGCGGATATTTCTCCGGCTGATCGGTGACTACCGCGAGCTTGCGCACGCCTTCGGCCAGCACTTGCCGTGCGATCTGCCCGACCGTCATGCCGCCATCAAGCGACTGGCCGCCGGTCATGGCGACCGCATCGTTGTAAAGAATTTTGTATGTGACATTCACTCCGGCCGCGATCGACGCGCGGATGGCCAGGCTGCCGGAGTGGATGTAAGTGCCATCACCCAAATTCTGGAAGACGTGCTTGCGTCGCGAAAACGGGGCTTCGCCAATCCAGTTGGCGCCTTCGCCACCCATGTGGGTCCACCCTTCGGTGGAGCGGTCCATCCACTGGGCCATATAATGACAGCCGATGCCGGCATAGGCGCGCGAGCCTTCCGGCACAACAGTCGATGAATTGTGCGGGCATCCCGGGCAGAAATATGGGATGCGCGTGGCGGCTTCAGGGGTCGCAGGTTTGTTGCCCTTGAGGCGCTTCAGTTCCGAAACCTGCGTTTTGACCGTCTCGCTCGAGCAGCCCGCGCGCAGCAGACGTTCGCCGACCGCAATGGCGATTTCCGTCGGTTCGAGTGCGCCTTTGGCATGGAAGAGCCATTGCTCGTTCTCGTCCTTCTTGCCCAGAACCCGCGGGCGGGCCGGCAAGTCGTAGAGTTGTTCTTTGACCTGGGTTTCGATGAGCGCACGCTTTTCTTCCACCACCAGAATGAGATCGAGGCCCTCCGCAAACCGCTTCACGCCTTCCGGCTCGAGCGGCCAGGGCATGCCCACCTTGTAAAGCCGCAGTCCGATGGAGTTGGCCGTGACCTCGTCAATGCCGAGTTCTTCGAGTGCGGCTCTTACATCGAGATAACTCTTGCCGGTCGTGATGATGCCAATCTTGGCGCGCGGGCCACCGCTCATCACGAGCCGGTCGATCTTGTTGGCGCGGGCGAAGGCCAGCGCTGCCCCACGCTTGTAGTCGTGCAGACGCGCTTCCTTGTCCAGCGCCTGATCGCCGACGCGGATGTTCAGCCCGCCTGGGGGCATAACGAAGTCTTGCGGAATGTGCGTCTCGATCCGGTCGAGCCGCCCGTCGACGGTGGCGGTCGCCTCCATGTTGTCCTTGACGCACTTGAGACCGACCCACAAGCCCGTGTATCGCGACATGGCGAAGCCGTAGAGGCCGAAGTCGAGCATCTCCTGCACGCCGGCCGGGTTCAGCACCGGGATCATGGAGTCGACCATCGCGAACTCAGATTGATGGGCGGATGTCGAGCTTTCGCAGGTGTGGTCGTCGCCCATCAGCGCCAGAACGCCGCCGTGCTTTGACGTGCCGGCGTGGTTTGCGTGCCGGAACACATCGCCGGTTCGGTCGACGCCTGGACCCTTGCCGTACCAGATGCCAAACACACCGTCGTATTTGCCGTCGCCCCTCAGCTCGGCCTGCTGTGCGCCCCACAACGATGTTGCTGCCAGGTCCTCGTTCAGCCCCGGGTGGAAATGGATGTTGGACTTGCCGACAATGCCCTTGGCTCGAAGAAACGCGCCTTCGAGACCTGCAATCGGCGAACCGCGGTAGCCGGTGACGAAGCCAGCCGTGTTGAGGCCCGCCTTCTTGTCGCGGACATGCTGCATCAGCGTCAGCCGCACGATCGCTTGCGCGCCGTTCAGCAGCTGGTGCGTTTCATCGAGGTCAAATTTGTCGTTCAGGCTTGGGCTGCTCTTGGGCATACGGCTTGGACCTCGAGTAATCCTGGCTCCCCCAAGGCGCTCAATGGATAAGCGCCAGCGCGCCCCGCTAATAGGTCAGCACGGTTGCCATATTTAGATGTTAAGGCCTACGATTGCAAATCGCCAGCTCCCCGCGCAAGCCCGCGGGTCCACTTCTCAACCCTATTGCGAGGAGGCGTTGCTATTCCGCGCGTGCCAGCATTTCCGGCACGGCCTGGAAGAATATCTGCGGGCCTGTGTAACCCGTCAGGCGGGCAACCTCTTGGCCTTCGCGCATGAGCACGATGGTCGGCACAGTCGTGACCGGTCCTGTGAGACCGAGCTTGGCTTCGTCAATGGCGTTTAGATCGACGAAACGCATGGGAGTGTCACGGGACGTCGCCGAGCGCTCGTATTGAGGCAGGATGTGCGTGCGGACGAGTTCGCACACGTGGCAGTCCTTGACTTCGAGAACAAGAAATTCCAGCCCGGAGTTTGCTGCAGGCGCGCCGGCATCGAGCGCAGCACGCACATGGGTGCCTGCCGCTGCGACCAGGATGGATAACACCGCGATGTAGTAAAGTGGCCGACGCAACACGGGCGGCTCCTATCGAATGCGCTGCATTTGACGCTATTCGAATCTGTCACCGGCGGAAAGGAAAGGGTATGCGATGCGTTAACGGCTGTCGGCGCGCGGCACGCCATGGCGCTAGAACGCCGCTGGGCCGTTCAGCGAACCGATGAACAGTACGACGCCCATCGCCATGACCAGTGCTGATCCGCCGATGCCGGCGACGAGGCGCACACGCTCCCCTCCGCCATTATTACCGATGCGCACGGCAAGCTCGCGAGACCCGACCGCCAAGGCGGCGAGCGCCGACACCGTGATGGCCGTGCCCAACGCCATGGCAAACGTCGCGAATACACCGGCCCAAAGCAGACCCTGCCCGATGGCGAAGACCAACACGAGAATTGCGCCGGTGCAAGGCCGCACGCCGACCGCAAGCGCGATCGGCAGCGCCTTGCGCCATGACCATGTGCCCTCGAGCTGCCTGGGATCGGGGATGTGCGCATGTTCGCAGCAGGAATGATCGTGCGTATGATGCTCATCATGCTGCGGGTGACCATGGCTATGCGCGTGATGGTTGTGGCCGTGCCCGTGGTGACGATGTTCGTGAGGATGAGTCGCCACCGGTGCTCTCAAACTGCGGAGCTGACGCCAGAGCAACCAGGCGCCGACGACGGCTACTAGGGCCCAGCTTGCGGTTTCAAGCCAAGCTTCGGTCGCTTTCATCGTGAGGCCTGTCGCCTTGAGAACGAGCACGAGAATGCAAACCACGATGAGAGCTGACAGCCCCTGGATGAGCGCCGCCAGAAACGACAGCGCGATGCCCCGCCGCACCGTGCGCTCATTGGCCAGCACGTACGATGAAATCACGGCCTTGCCATGCCCCGGTCCCGCGGCATGCAGTACGCCGTAGGCGAAGCTGAGCGCAGCGAGAATGAATGTCGCCGTCACTGGATTGCCGGTGCGGATTTCGCGCACTGCGGTTGCCAGCCGGCGATTGATGTCGGCCTGCCAAGCTGTAAGCCACGCGTAGAGGCTGTGCAGCGGCCCCGATGCTTCCGGCGCAGGAGCCGACCGCTGAGCCTGTGGCGGCAGGAAGCTCTTGGCAGGCTGAGCGGCCGTGCCGGCGGCTGGTCCTCCACCTTGCCCCGATCCCTGAGCCAGCCCAGGTATTGTCGCCAGCGCAAGGAAAGCCGCAATAAGAACGAGATACAACGATCGCTGGTTCATGGTTTCGCTTCACACGTGACAGCGATCGGCTTTGCAAAACTGAAGCCAATGCCTTGGCTCCCGAGCTGGCTGGCAAACGACTCGCCTAACCGCTTGGCATCGTCGGCACCCAGTTCCGCGCCGCCGATGCTGACCTTGCAACCTGCCGGAGCACCGGGTCCGAGGGCTACGGGATTGGTTTTTGCCAGCTCAAAGGCAATAAAAAACGTCGGGTCTGACACGGAAAACGTGAATCCCGGCGCCTCGGCGAGGACCGGCTGCTTCAAAGGCAGCGTGAAGTGAATGCTCAGGACCTTGGGCTTGGCCGCTGGCGTGCTGCCCTTGCCGTCGCCTGAAAACCAGTTCTGCACGCGCCCGACGACGCTCGGCTTCGTGTCGGTGGCCTTGCCCTTTTCGGAGCGCGCCGGCTCGCTCTCGCCCAGAGCCGTTGCTTCCGCATGTTCGAGATAGGCATCGCGCACGTCGCCGACCTCAAGGGCATGCTCGGCCAGTTTGACGTGCGTGAAGAACGCGAACTCTCTGAGGCCGTCGATATTCACCTTCGTAAGTTCGGCCAGCTCATTGCGGTCATACATGCCGTCGTTGTTGGTATCGAGCCCTTGAAGGGCCATGGCCGTGTAAAATTCGTCGAAGGTCCATTTGTGCCTGATGCCGGCGATGCTGCCTTGCTCGTAAAGCACCGTGCTTTCGACCGTAATCCAGACGTGCGGGTGCGCGCGCGCGACCGGCGCTGCAGCCGCCAACAGAACGGCTGACATCGCGGCGACAGACAGAAGGCTGTTGGTTCGCTTCATGTATTTGTAGCCGCTTCTACGACGCCGCGACGCAAGCAGAGCTCACGCATGTGAAAGCTGCCGCGCAGCCATGAACCGAGATGCCCGCTAGGTGGCCCTCTCCTGCCTAACCTTTGACGTCGACCTGGACCGTGCGCGCGCTCCCCGACGTGGCTCCGGCTTGATCGGCCACAACGACATCGAAACTGGCCTTCTGCGTATTCGTACCGTCGTGATGGAACAGGACGATGCCACTTTGAAGCTCGGCCTGGCTGAACTTGGCCACAGGCTCAGCCGGCTTGTGCGACAGGGAGACAAAACCGTTCCTTGCGTTCGATACCGAGAATATGAGGTCCGTAGCCTTGTCGTCCGGATCGAACGCCCGCAAGTCGTCCAGCGTAATCTTGACTGTTCGTCCTTTGTCAACCGTCAAGCCGAGATCGCCGCCCAGCGTCGGTGGGACGTTGCGCACTTCGGCGCTGAGGTTGCCACCCGCTTCAAGGGCGAGCTGCCCATAACGCACGTTGCCGCTCACAGATCCCGAGCTGCGAATGCTGATGAGATGCTTGACGAAGACATCGCCCTGCATGGTGCCGTGAACGTCGGCTGTGTCCGACTTCACGGTGCCGTAGAAGCGTCCGCCTTCGTGCACCAGGATGCTCTCAGCCGCGATCTGCCCTTGGACCTGCCCATAAATCTCTATCCGCTGGCAGTTCCGGATCTCGCCCATGATCGCGGTATCCTCCCTGACCACGAGTACGCCACGCGTTCCGATCACTGATTTCGCCTCATTCCCGGTTTCCGCTCTCCCGCGAGCATGTGGCACGAATTGGCCAACTTCGGGGCCGGATCCAGCGCCGCATCCTCCAGATCATGTCACAGTCCCTTGCCATTTCTTAGATACTTTATAACATAAAGGCAACTGGCGAGGTCGAACATGTCGGGAGAGGGCCTATGGCCTCTATAAAGCATTGGGCTCGAGCCACCGGCTTAGCGGCTATTGCTGGTTTGGTCGGTGGTACGAGCGCTTGGGCCGAACTGAAGGTGGTGGCCACGATTAAGCCCATCCACGCGCTGGTAGCTGGCGTCATGACCGGGGTCGGCGAACCGAAGCTGCTGATCGATGGAGCGGGCTCCCCGCATACGTTCGCCCTGAAGCCATCTGATGCGCGTGCCCTTAACCAGGCCGACGTTGTCTTCAGGGTTTCCGACGTCCTCGAACCCTTCATGATCAGAGTGCTGACTTCACTGCCGAAGTCGGTGCGCGTGATCACCCTGGAAGATGTGTCTGGGCTGATCCTCCACAAGATGCGCAGCGGCGCCATGTTTGAGCAGCACACGCACGATCACGGCGGGCGCCAGGTCAAAAAGGCGAATGCCCACGGCCACCATGATCATGGCAAGCCCGGCAAGGCCATCGCCTCGAACGACGGCCACATCTGGTTGGACCCCGTCAACGCAAAGGCAATCACCCAACATATTGCGGCTGTCCTGGCTACCGAGGCCCCCGAGCACGCCGCGCGGTTCAAGGAGAATGCCGACGCCTTGTCGCGCGCGCTCGATCAGCTTGACGTCGAACTCGGTCAGACGTTGAAACCATTGGCCGGCCGGCCTTACATCGTATTCCACGACGCCTATCAGTATCTCGAGCACAGGTACGGATTGACGCCGGCTGGCGCGGTGACCGTCAGCCCGGAGATTGCGCCGGGGGCCAAGCGACTGTCCGAATTGCGCAAGAAGATCTCGACGCTCAAGGCCGTCTGCGTTTTTGCCGAGCCACAGTTCGAGCCCAAGCTCGTGCGTACCATCACGGAGGGCACATCGGCGCGGACAGGAACGCTCGACTATCTCGGGGCCTCGCTGAAGCCCGGGCCTGATCTGTATTTCAGTGTGTTGCGATCGCTGGCCCGGGATATCAAGACTTGCTTGTCAAGCCCGTCCTAAAGGCGACGCGTGGTCAGCCGCTGGCCACAAATGAACAGGCGGCTCAATGCCGCCTGTTCATTGTTCGTGTTTGGTCGGGCAGCTATTCGGGCATCCGCCATTCAACCGGCGCTGCCGCACTCTTCTGTGCCGCGACGCGTCTCACATGCCGTCCGGCCGGCTGTGCCTTTGGCTTGGCCACGACCTCATCCTCGTCGGCGGATGCGACGGAGGGCTCGGTACTGAATTTGTTCCAAGTGACCGTCACCTTGGCGCCCATGTTCACACGCGGATAGAGGTCAAGCACATCCTGATTATACATGCGGATGCAACCCTTCGACACGGCCGAGCCGATGGTCCAGGGGGCATCCGTGCCGTGGATGCGATACGCCGACGATCCGAGATAAAGCGCGCGCACGCCGAGCGGGTTGAGAGGATGGCCGCCAGGAACCCAATTCGGCAAACGCGGATTTTCGGCGCGCATTGTCGGCGTCGGTGTCCAGGACGGATTCTCGCGCTTCATAGTCACACTAGTTATGCCCTGCCAACGGCTCTGTTCTCGCGGAATGGCAATTGGATAGCTCAGCGCCTCACCGGGCCGGGTTACAAGGTACAGCCGGCGGTCGCCGAAGCTGACGACGATTTGCCCCGGCGAATATTGCGATGCGAAGCGCACGGTTGCCTTGCCGCTGCCGCCCGTGGTGGTGTCGCCGCCCCAGAGCCAATCCGAACTTTGCGCCGATGCGCCGGACGGTCCGGCCATTGTTCCAAGCACAAGTCCGCAGGCAGCAAGAAGCGCGTGCCCCAGCTTACGTGTCATGATCATCTCGGTTTGAATCCCCGTTGTTCGCACCGATCATCCCCGATCGGATGTCGCTTGTGACGCGACGCAACAACCGGCCTCAGCAATGAACCGGCCAACCCTTAAGATGATGTCGGGAAGCGTGTCGCACATCGGCCCGACCGTCGCCTGATTGTGGCGATGCCGGGGCGGGCGCGCAACGGGTCGCGCTGCCGCTCGGAGCTCGTTTTGCGTGCGGCGCGGATGTTTTGCGTGCGTGTGTGTGAAACGTGCAACATTTGCGTTCCGGATCAGAGGCTTTTGCTCGATTTGGCGACATTGCCGGGCGTAGCGCGAGGCTCCTTTCGGTCAGAGCTGAGATCTCGCTAAATTCCACCTTTGTTCTATTTTTGTCTTGACGGCGCTGTGCCGCGTAGATAGAACATACAAAGAACAAGTGGGGAGATTGAATGGTCCTTCGAAACATTGCGGTAGCCCCTCTCCCGCTTTGGTTTTGAGGCTTAGATCCTCACGGTTGGCCACCTCGGGTGGCTCGGTTGTAAGCGTGGCGTTGCGTTGGAGCAGGCGGCTTCCCCCCGCCCTGCTATCAGTCTGCGGGCAGCTTTCCCCAGCTGGCGCCGCAGATTAAGCGAGTATGCGTTGCTCCGCCTCAGGAGGACGGCAGTGCATCCCCCGGGATGCCCCCTGTCCTGGCATTGCCGTCCTCCTCTCTCTCCTCGTTGCTGCGACATTGCGGTGCACTGTATCTTCGCGCCGGATACGGGAAGGTCTACGATGGCGGTCTCATCGTCATCTGAGATCGCATGAGCCTTCCACCAGCAACCCGGCCGGCGTGCGTGTTCGCTCTCCAACTGATCTTTGCCGCTCTCCTCCTTGCGTCTGGCACGAGCGTACAGGCGCAGCATTCGCCAGCCGCTCCCGAGGCGGCCACAGGCCACAGAGATAAACAGCTCGTCCGCGGCGCCCGCCATATGGTCGCTGCTGCCAATGCCTACGCCGCCGAGGCTGGCCGTAACATCCTGCGTCGCGGCGGCAGCGCCATCGATGCGGCCATTGCCGTTCAGCTGGTCCTCAACCTCGTGGAACCGCAATCGTCTGGCATTGGCGGCGGCGCCTTCATCGTGCACTTCGATGCCTCCGGGAAGACGCTCGCCACTTACGACGGGCGCGAGACTGCCCCAGCCGCGGCCACGCCAGATAGGTTCTTGAAGGGCGGCCGTCCCATGCGATTTGGCGAGGCTGTGGGCTCCGGCCTGAGTGTCGGAGTGCCGGGTGTTCTTGCAGTCATGGAGATGGCCCACCGGCAGCATGGCCGATTGCGATGGGCCGACATGTTCGAGCCCGCGATCAAACTGGCCACAGATGGTTTCATTGTCTCACAGCGCCTCAATCTTTTGCTGGTCGAGCAGGGCGTTGCTGCCTTCTCGCAGGGTGCTCAGCGCTATTTCTTCGATGCTCGCGGCATTCCATGGCCGGCCGGGCATCGTCTCGCCAATCCGGAATTCGCCAGGACGCTTCAGACTATTGCGGCTGATGGAGCTCATGCGTTCTATGCAGGCCCGATCGGTGCAGAAGTCGTCCGCGCCATTGGCGAAGCGCCCGGACCAAAGGGCGACCTTGCGCTCGCAGACCTCGCGGGCTATCGCGCCAAGGAACGCCCCGCGGTCTGCACCACATATCGCCGGCGGCAGGTGTGCGGCATGGGCCCGCCCTCGTCGGGCGGCATCGCCGTTGGCCAGACACTCGCCCTGCTCGAGCCCTTCGATCTTGGCCGCGGCTCGCGCGGAGGCATGCCCGCACATTCCCTGCATATCATCGCCGAGGCCGAAAAGCTGGCCTTTGCCGATCGTGACCGCTACGTGGCCGACAACGACATTACCCTCGTGCCATCCGGCCTGCTCGATCCAGCCTATCTCGACGGCCGCCGCCCCTTGATTCACGCCTTCACGTCCGCGCCGAAAGCCGTGGCCGGCACCCCGCCCGGCCTGCAAAAAGTTGCTTATGGTGAGGACGAAACATATGAAGCCTCAGGCACCAGCCACATCTCAATCGTCGACGGCGCCGGCAACGCCGTTGCCATGACGACCTCTATCGAGACCGGCTTCGGTTCGCGCCTGTGGGCGGCAGGCTTCCTGCTCAACAATCAACTGACGGATTTCTCTTTTCGCCCGCGTGCTGCTGATGGCCGCCCTATCGCCAACCGTGTCGAGCCGGGTAAACGGCCGCGCAGCTCCATGTCGCCCACCCTCGTGCTCGACGAGCGCGGCGATGTTGAAGCCGTTCTGGGCGCGCCGGGCGGCAGCCGCATCATCCTCTATGTCCTAAAAACCATCATCGCCCTCGTCGACTGGCGGCTTGATGCGCAGGCTGCCGCCGCGCTCGATAACTTCGGTAGCCGCGGCAGCACCTTCGACTTCGAGTTCACGCCCGCCTCGGCCACCGACGTTCTGGCCCAACCTTGGGCCATACGCTCTCCCCTTTGGCATGCGCTCAAGATCAAGCCGTACGGACACGTCGCGGCTTTCGACGCCCAGACCTCCGGCGTGCACGTCATCGTCCGCAAGCCGGATGCCACGCTGGAAGGTGGCGCCGATCCGCGTCGCGAGGGCATCGTTCTTGCCGACTGACCAGTCTGCCGTGCTATGCGTAACTGAGTGACGCGACCAAAGGTCAGTCCTTGCAAAAGCTCCCTATCATCGTTGTCGGTGGCGGCATCTTCGGTCTGTGGCAGGCCTTCGAGCTGGCGCGGCGCGGCCATGCCGTCACCCTGCACGAAGCGCTGCCGGAGGCGGCAACTGGTGCGTCCAGCCGCATAGCCGGCGCGATGCTGGCGCCCTATTGCGAGTCGGAGGCGGCCGAACCGGTTGTCCAAACGCTCGGTCTACGCGGCCTGGAACTCTGGAAGGCCGCGTATCCGGGCGTGGTTGCGCGTGGCAGCTTGGTCCTGTCGGCGCCGCGGGATCAGAGCGAGCTGACCCGTTTTGCCCGCCTGACCGAAGGGCATCAATGGGCCGATGCCGATCGCGTTGCACAGCTCGAAAATCATTTGGCCGGACGTTTCCCGCGTGGCCTGTTCTATCGCGATGAGGCGCACATCGTGCCACGTGCCGCGCTCTCCTGGCTTGTCGCTGAAGGGAGGCGGCTGGGCGCCGACATTCGCTTTGGTGCATCCCTCGCCGATCCCGCGGCCCTGGCAGCATCCGGCTGTCGCGTGATCGACTGTCGCGGCTTTGCAGCGCGCCCGGATCTTGCGGACCTGCGCGGCGTGCGGGGCGAGATGGCCATCGTGCGGGCGCGCGATGTCAGCCTGGCCCGCCCGATCCGCCTCCTTCACCCGCGCTTGCCGTTCTATGTGGTGCCATGGGGCGATGATCTCTACATGGTTGGTGCGACCGTCATCGAGCGCGAGGACGCTGGGCCCGTCACGGTGCGCTCGGCGCTTGATCTGCTCGGCACCGCCTATGCCGTGCATCCGGCCTTCGGCGAGGCCGAAATCGTCGAGCTCAATGCCGGCGTCCGCCCCTCGCT
>CADEFX010000111.1 GCA_902826715.1 uncultured Hyphomicrobiales bacterium
TCATCGTGCGCGGCCGCCACATCTATGTCACCGGTGCTTATCGGCATGGCTATCTGATCGCCCCCGTGCTGGCGGAACTCACCGTCCGTTTCATTGAAACGGGCACCATCGATCCTCGAGTCTTTGTCATCGACAGTCCGAACGCCTAGATTTGGACCAACACGTCGAGGAAACGCTAGCGACTGAGGTCTGCCGTGGCCCTTTCCTACATGTCAGGTTTCGGCAATAGCCTGGAAACCGAGGCCCTGCCGGGCGCGCTGCCGGTCGGACGCAACTCACCGCAGAAGTGTGCCTACGGTCTCTATGCCGAGCAGCTTTCTGGCTCACCATTCACGGCTCCGCGCGCGTCCAACGAACGCTCCTGGCTCTATCGCATCCGCCCGTCGGTGCAGCATGCCGGCCGCTTCACCAAAATCGATGGCGGCCATTGGCGCACCGCACCCTGCCACGAGCACGATATACCCATTGGCCAGCTGCGCTGGAGCCCTGTGCCGATTCCGAAGGAAAAGCTCACGTTCGTCGACGGCATCCGCACCATGACCACCGCCGGCGACGCCGGCACGCAGACCGGCATGGCCGCGCACATCTATCTCGCCACGCAATCCATGCGCGACGCCTGCTTCTACAACGCCGACGCCGAGATGCTGATCGTGCTGCAGGAGGAGCGGCTGCGGTTTGTCACCGAGTTCGGCATCATCGAAGCCGAGCCTGGCGAGATCGTCGTCATCCCCCGCGGCGTGAAAATGCGTGTCGAGCTGATGGGCGGCCCGGCCCGCGGCTATATCTGCGAGAACTACGGCGGCGCCTTCACGCTGCCCGAGCGGGGGCCCATCGGCGCCAACTGTCTCGCCAACGCACGCGATTTCCTCACGCCGGTCGCCGCATACGAGGATCGCGATGAGCCGTGCCATCTCACCGTGAAGTGGGGCGGTTCACTCTGGCGCACGACGCTCGGGCATTCTCCCTTCGACGTCGTGGCCTGGCACGGCAACTATGCGCCCTACAAATACGATCTGCGCCGCTTCTCGCCGGTCGGCGCCATCTCGTTCGATCATCCCGATCCATCGATCTTTTCGGTCCTCACCGCGCCGTCGGAAACGCCCGGCACATCAAACATCGATTTCGTCATCTTTCCGGAGCGCTGGCAGGTGGCCGACAACACGTTCAGGCCCCCCTGGTATCACCGCAACATCATGTCGGAGTTCATGGGGCTGGTTTACGGCGTCTACGATGCCAAGCCGGAAGGCTTCACGCCGGGCGGTGTCAGCCTGCACAACTGCATGCTGCCGCACGGCCCCGATGCGCAGGCCTTCGAGCACGCAAGCAGCGTGGAGCTGAAGCCCGTCAAGCTCACTGGCACGCTCGCGTTCATGTTCGAGACCCGGTTCCCGCAACGCGTGACGAAATACGCGGCCGAGCTTGACACGCTGCAGCCCGACTACGCCGACTGCTGGACCGGCCTGAAAAAGCGCTTCGATCCTGAAAGGCCGTAGCCGCGCATGACCATCGCGCCGAGGGCGACATGAAGCTTGCGACAGTGAGAAACGGCACGCGCGACGGCGAGTTGGTGCTCGTGTCGGCCGATCTGGCGAAAGCCGTGCGCGCCGCCGATGCCGTTGCCGGCCTGGCGACGATGCAGCAGCTCCTGGATGACTGGGACTCCTTCGTGCTGCCCGCCGAGCGCATTGCGGCCGAACTCGACACGGTAAGCGAAGGGGCTCCTTCGCGGCTCCCGGTGTTCGATTTTGCCCCCGCACGCGCGATGGCCCCGCTGCCGCGCGCCTACCAGTGGGCGGACGGATCGGCCTATCTCAATCATGTCGAGCTGGCGCGCAAGGCGCGCGGCGCAACAATACCGAAGAGCTTCGCCACGGATCCGCTGATGTACCAGGGCGGCTCCGATACGCTGCTCGGGCCGCACGATCCCGTGGAGCTTGTGGACGAAGCCTGGGGCTTGGATCTGGAAGGCGAGATCGCCGTCATTCTCGGTGACGTGCCGATGGGTGTTTCAGCCGCAGCTGCCATTGATTACGTTCGTCTGATCGTGCTCGTCAACGACGTGTCGCTGCGCAACCTGATCCCCGGCGAGATCGCCAAGGGCTTCGGCTTCTTCCACGGCAAACCGTCATCGGCGTTCTCTCCCGTCGCCGTCACCCCCGACGAGTTCGGCCCAGCCTGGCGCGACGGCAGGGTCCATCTGCCGCTGCGCGCCTACGTGAACGGTGAGCTGTTGGGAGAGCCTGACGCCGGCCGGGACATGACGTTCTCGTTTGCCGATCTCATCGCCCACGCTGCGAAGACGCGGCGCCTGTCGGCCGGCGCGATCCTGGGATCGGGGACCGTGTCAAACCGTGGTGAGGGCGGTGGACCCGGCCTGCCCGTCGGCCAAGGCGGCGTCGGCTATACGTGCCTCGCCGAGGTGCGCATGGTGGAGACGCTACTGCACGGCGCACCGCAAACACCCTTCCTGAAGACCGGGGACCACGTGCGCCTGGAAATGCTCGATGCCGACGGCCAATCCATTTTCGGCGCCATTGATCAGCGCATCGTGCCCCATAAGGCATGAACGTCAGCGGAGGGACGACGTGTCGATGCCATCCGAGCCCTTTCCGCATAGCCTGCCCCTCGACGAGCACGGCATGCGGCTGCTGGCGCCCGCCCACGCCGCCGAAACTGCCGCGAGCTTTGATCTCACCCGCCTGCCCGGCGGATTTCATGCCGATCCCTATCCCGTCTATCATGCGCTGCGCATGCACGCGCCCGTGCATCGCGTCGCCAGCGGTTGCGTGCTGAGCCGCCACGCGGATCTGGAGGCCGTCTACAAGGACACGGCCACATTCTCCTCCGACAAGAAGCTGGAGTTCCGCCCCAAGTACGGCGACAGCCCGCTCTACGCGCACCACACGACCAGCCTAGTCTTCAACGATCCGCCGTTGCATACGCGCGTGCGCCGCATCATGGCGGGTGCTTTGACGGCCCGCGCCATCGCCGGCATGGAGCGGCCAGTGGAGGATCTTGTGGACCGGCTCCTCGACGACATGGAGAAGCGGAACGAGGTTGATCTGATCGAGGACTTTGCCGCCGCTATTCCGGTCGAGGTCATCGGCAACCTCCTGGCGGTGCCGCGCGAGGAACGCGGGCCGTTGCGGGCGTGGTCGCTCGCCATTCTCGGCGCGCTTGAGCCGGTGCCGTCACCGGAGCAGCTGCAGCACGGCAACCGCGCCGTCAGCGAGTTTCTCGACTACCTCGGCGGCCTCGTCGCTGCCCGCCGCAAATCGTCGGGCGATCCCGACGAGGACGTGCTGACGCGACTCATCGTTGGTGAAAGCAACGGTCAGCGGTTGAACGAGGCCGAGCTGCTGCAGAACTGCATCTTCATCCTCAACGCCGGTCACGAGACGACCACCAACCTCATCGGCAATGGGCTGGTCGCCCTGCTCGAATGGCCCGGCGAGCGCGAACGCCTGATCCGGGACCCGTCTCTCGCGAAGACCGCGGTCGAGGAATTCCTGCGCTTCGAAAGCTCAAACCAACTCGGCAATCGCATGACCACGCGCGCCACCGAGATCGGCGGCGTGGCCTTGCCGGCGCAGACCTCCATCACGCTGTGCATCGGTGCCGCCAATCGCGATCCCGAGCGCTTTCCCCATCCCGACAGGCTCGATGTCGGCCGCCAGCCCAATCGTCATCTGGCATTCGCATCGGGCCCGCATCAGTGCGTCGGCATGAACGTCGCGCGCCTGGAAGGCCGTATCGCCATCGGCCGCTTCCTGGCTCGCTTTCCCAACTATCGCGCACGCGGTAAACCGGTGCGTGGCGGCCGCGTGCGCTTCCGCGGCTTTCTCTCCATTCCAGCAAGCCTGCACTAGAGGACAACAGCGATGGCCCAAGGTTTCGCGTCCACCAGCGACATGACCGAGAAAAAGATCTCCTTCGGCGAGATCGGCCGCGACCTCTACGCCTTCACCGCCGAGGGCGATCCCAACTCCGGCATCATCGTCGGCGACGACGGCGTCATCGTCATCGATGCGCAGGCGACGCCGGTGATGGCCGGCCTCGTCATCGAGCGCGTGCGCCAGGTCACCGACAAGCCGATCAAGTACGTCGTTCTATCGCACTATCACGCCGTACGCGTGCTCGGCGCCTCGGCCTACACGGCGCAGGAGATCGTTGCCTCCGACAAATGCCGCGCCATGATCGTCGAGCGCGGCCAGGAGGATTGGGACTCGGAGTTCGGCCGCTTTCCACGGCTGTTCCAGGCGGCCGAGACGATCCCCGGCCTCACGTGGCCCACCGTCACGTTCAAGGAGAAAATGACGCTGTGGCTCGGCAAGCGCCGCGTTGATCTCATGCACGTGGGCCGCGCGCACACCGCGGGCGACATCATTGCCTACGTGCCGGACGCCAACGTGGTCTTCTCCGGCGATATCGTCGAGTACAAGTCGGCCTGCTATTGCGGCGATGCGCATTTCACGGACTGGCCCGCAACGCTCTCGCGCCTCGGCGGGCTTCAGGCGGACGCACTGGTGCCGGGGCGCGGCGATGCGCTCGTCGGTGCCGCCACCGTCGCTGAAGGCATTACCCTCACGCGCGATTTCCTGCGCGACACTTATGAGCCCGTGAAACGCGGCGTGGCCCGCGGTGCGTCCCTCAAGGACTGCTTCGACGAGACTACCACTGCCATGCGCCCGCGCTACGGGTCGTGGCCGATCTTCGAGCATTGCCAGCCCTTCAACATCGCGCGCGCCTACGACGAGGCCCAGGGCGTGGACACGCCGCGCGTATGGACCGCCGAGCGCGACCGCGCCATGTGGGCGGCGCTACAGGGGTGACAGGAGCGCCGATGGATCTCGTTACGCACTTCAGGAAGATGGCGCGCAATAATGCGTGGTCCAACCATCGCCTGTACGCGGCTTGCGCGCGCCTAGGCGGCGGCGAATTCGAGGCTGAGCGCGTGAGCTTCTTTCCGTCGCTCGCCGCCACCCTCAATCACATCCTGGCGGTCGATCACTATTATATCGACTCGGTGACCGAAGGAGGCCGGGGACCTGCGGCCTTTTTCGAGTACAAGCCGCTCGCAAGCGTGAGAGAACTCGGCGCAGCGCAAGTCGCGAGCGACCGCCGCCTCATCGCATTTTGCGATGAGGTAGGTCCTGTCGATCTGGCCCGGCGTGTGACCACCGACCGTGGCAAGGCTGGCCGATTTGATGAAATAGTCGGCGATCTTCTGGCGCATCTTTTCCTGCATCAGATCCATCATCGCGGCCAGGCGCACACCATGCTTTCCGGCACGACGGTCAAGCCGCCGCAGCTCGACGAATACTTCCTCGACTTCGACGCCGCCGCGCGTGGTCCCGATCTCATCGCCGCCGGCATCGACGGCCCCAAGGCAATTCCGTGACGGCCGCCGTCGATACCAAGTTTGCCTATAGGCGCTCGCCGGACCAGGAGCGGGCGCATCCGGCCCACCACCCTGTTGTCATTGTCGGTGCCGGCCCCGTCGGTCTGGTGCTCGCGCTCGACCTCGCCGGCAAGGGCCATCGCTGCGTTGTTCTCGATCGCCGCCAAGGTCCGTCCGAGGGCAGCCGCGCCATCTGCTGGTCGAAGCGCACGCTGGAGATCATGGGCCGTCTCGGCCTTGCCGACGATCTCATCCGCCGCGGCGTCACCTGGAAAACCGGCAAGGTCTTCAGCGGCACGCGCGAGGTTTACCGCTTCGATCTGCAGCCGGAGGCCGGCCATGCGCGCCCGGCCTTCATCAACCTGCAGCAGTTCCACCTCGAGACGCACTGCGTGGCTGCTGCCCTGCGCTCCGGACTTGTCGATCTGCGCTGGGGCAATGAGGTCACGCACGTCGCGCCCTCCGCCACCGGTGCCTCCCTTCGCGTCGCCACGCCGGACGGCGCCTACGGGCTTACCGCCGACTGGCTGGTCGCGGCCGATGGCGTGCAGTCGATCGTGCGCCGAGAGCTCGGTTTGGACTTCGAAGGCCAAACCTTCAACGATCAGTTTCTGATCTGCGATGTGAAACTGCTGATCGACCGCCCGACCGAGCGCTGGTTCTGGTTCGATCCGCCCTTCAATCCCGGCCAGTCCGCGCTCCTGCATCGTCAGGCCGACAACGTCTGGCGTCTGGATTTCCAGATCGGTGCAGACGCCGATCGCAACGAGGAGACGCGGCCCGAAAATGTGGCCAAGCGCGTCAAGGCCATGCTCGGCGACATCGACTTCACGTTCGAGTGGATCAGCTGCTACCGCTTCCACTGCCGCCGTCTGTCACGCTTCCGGCACGGGCGTATCCTGTTCGCCGGCGACGCGGCGCATCAAGTGTCGCCGTTCGGTGCGCGCGGCGGCAACTCCGGCATCCAGGACGCCGACAATCTGGCCTGGAAACTCGACCATGTCTTGCGCGGCCTCGCCTCTGAAGCTCTCCTCGACACCTACGACGCCGAGCGCCGGCAGGCGGCGGATGAAAACATTCTCGCTTCGTCCCGCGCAACCGACTTCATCTCACCCAAAGGAGCGGGCGCACGCGCCTTTCGCGATGCGGTTCTCGGCCTCGTCGAGACAGAGCCGTTCGCCCGCGCGTTCCTGAATTCCGGCCGCCTGTCCGTCCCGACCGCGTACGACGCATCCGCGCTCTCGACCATCGACGGCTTTGCGCCCCACGATGCGCTCGCATTGCGACCCGGTGCGGCCGCCGTCGACGCGCCGCTCGGCAACGGCTGGCTGCTGTCCGCCCTCGGCCAGGGCTTCGGCGAGATCTGCTTCACGCGCGAACCCGCCACGCCACGGCATGATGCAGGACTGCCCGAAATACGTAGCCTTGTGGTCACCGATGATTTGGCGTGTGCCCGCTATGGTGCCGCCGATGCTCCGGCCGTCTATCTCATCCGTCCGGACCAGCACGTCGCCGCGAGGTGGCGCCGCGCAGCACCTGAAGACGTCCGCGCCGCTTATCGGCGCGCTATCGCAGCGTGAGGACCCATGCCCCTTCGGCGCGACCCGAGCTTCTCCGACCCTGACCGCATCTACAACACCATTATCGATGCGCACCGCGGCTTGAGCGATGCCGAAAGCCTGTCGCTCAATGCCGGCCTCGTCCTCCTTCTCGCCAATCACATCGGCGATGAAGGCATCGTGCGCGAAGCCATCGCTATCGCGCGCGCCAGCGTGATGTCGATGGGCTGAAGCTAAGCTCAGGCCGCAGCCGTATCCGCTTCCACCACTGCCGATGCGGCTCGCTTGAGTGCCTGTTCCTTCGCGGTGACGTAATCCGGCTTTCCTGATCCCAGCAAAGGCACGGCATCCACAATCATGATGTCTGCCGGAACGCTGAGCTCCGATGCGCCCTTGAGCTTGGCGTGGCGCAACAGCGCATCGCGGCTCGCACTCTTCTCCTGTGTCATCAGCACGAGACGCTCACCCTTGCGCGAATCGGGAACGTTGACGACGACCGATATCGCATTCGGCCACACCTCAGCCGCCATGGCTTCCACCGCGGCCAGTGACACCATTTCGCCGGCGATCTTGGCGAACCGTTTGGCCCGGCCCTTGATGCGGATAAAGCCGTCGGCATCGAAGGTCACGATGTCGCCCGTGTCATGCCAGCCGTCGGTCGGCGCTTCAAGGACGCCCGGCGCTTCCGCGCGATAGTAGCCGAGCATGACATTGGGCCCGCGCACGGAGAGGCGGCCGCCTTCGTCGATCCCGGGAACGGGATCGAGCCGCGCCTGCATCAGCGGCGACAGGCGCCCGACAGTGCCGATGCGGTTTGCATGCGGTGTGTTGATCGCGAGCACCGGCGCCGTTTCCGTCACGCCGTAGCCCTCCAGAATGCGCACGCCAAACTTCTCCATATAGATCTGCCGCGTGCGATCCTTCACGGCTTCCGCGCCCGCAACAATGAGGCGCACTCGATTGAAGTCATATGGATGGGCCGTGCGCGCGTAGCCGCTGAGGAACGTGTCGGTCCCGAACAGGATGGTCGCATTGGAGCCGTACACCAACTCCGGCACGATCCGGTAGTGCAGTGGCGATGGGTAGAGATACACTGGAATGCCGCCGACGAGTGGCATCATCAAACCGCCCGTCAAGCCAAAGGAATGGAACACCGGCAGCACGTTGAAAACCTTGTCTTCGCCGTTGACCGCGAAGCGCGCCAGGCACTGGGCACAGTTGGCCAGAATGTTGCGATGTGACAGCACCACGCCTTTCGGCAGGCCCTCGGAGCCCGACGTGAACAGGATCACGGCCGGATCGTTGGGACCGCGCACCTCCTGCGGCGTCGATCCCTGGAGCAGTCCACGCATCTTATCGCCGAAAGAGATCTTCTCGCGCACGTCCTCAAGATAGACGACGCGCACACGCCCCTGCAGTTTGTCGACGACCGGCTGCAGCCGCGCCTTTTCGATGAAAACGCGTGATGTCAGGATGACGCCGACTTTGGCTGCGGTACAGGCGGCCAGCATGTTCGCCGCACCCGCCGTGAAATTCAGCATGGCCGGAACGCGCCCGATCGACTGCAGCGCGAAGAACGTGACGGCCACGCCCGTCGAGTTGGGCAGCAGAACACCAATGGCGTCTCCGAGTGGCGCCTCTCGTTCGAGCTGCCGGCCCAGCACCTGCGCGCCAAGGATCAGCTTGCGATAGGACAGCCGCCCGCCGAGGGGATCCTCGACGGCAATCTTTTGCGCGGCCTTCTCACGCGCGGCCTCAACCAGAGCCTGGAACAGCGTCTGATCGATGTGCGCGGTCTCCACCTCGCTGTCGATCATGATGTCCTGCAGCTTGGCCCCCGCCGCCTGCCGCCGCAGCTTGCCTTTGAGCTCGCTTGGGACTTCAATCTTGCGCGGCTTCAGAATGGTGACCGTTGTCTTCGGGAACAACGTCTTCTTGATCTGAGTTGCGCGCAGATATCCGAGCGGCGATCGCTCGGGCCCATCGATGCGCACGGGCACGATCCAGGCGTCCGCCTTTTCTGCGATCATGGCCGTGCCGTCATAGACCTTCATCAGCCCGCCGGTCACCGTGATGCGGCCTTCGGGGAAGATCACGATGGTCTGCCCGGACTTCAACGTATTGACGAGCCCGCGGGCCGCGATCGGCCGCGTCGGATCGAGCGTGTAGGTCCGGATCACCTTGAGGAATGGCTTCGCCCACCAGGCGGTGGCGATGCCGGAGTCTACCGCGAACGCCGCGTGACCAGGCAGCACGGCGTGCATCAGCGGGCCGTCGAGAAGGCTGACGTGGTTCGGCGCGATGACGACGCGCTCTCCTTCCGCAGGCAGGTTTTCCAACCCCTTCACCTCGAGCCGCAACAGAAGCTTGAAGAGGAAGCGCGCGACGTCTTGCACGCCGTCGCGCCCCCACGTGCGCAGGACGAGGCCTGTGACAATGATATTGCCGAGCGCAAGCAGCATGAACAGCAGACCGACACCCGCGCCCATCCCTTGCAAAACGGCTGCGATCAGGCTGCCGCCCGCCATGTAAGCCGCGGATAGCACGTTGACGCCGGCAACGACGCGCGCACGCCTCTCGGCTGGGGCCCACGCCTGCACCGCCGCAAACGACGGGACGATGAAAAGACCGCCTGCGAACGCTAGGCCGAGAAGCCCCACCACCAACGGGAGGCCGCTGGCACTGGCAAGAACATCCCACGGCCCGGCCTGGCCGCCGCCCCAGCTGGCGCCCCAGGCGACGAACGCCAGCACCGCCGAAAAGATGGCCATGAGGAAGGCCCCGAGCGGCACCAGCGCCAGGTTCGGCCGCCCGTGGCTTGCACGCGCGGCGCCGATCGAGCCCAGCGCGATACCGATCGTGAAAACGGCAAGCGCCATCGTCACGACGCCTTCCGATCCACCCAGCCGGTCCTTGATCAAGGTCGGCAGCAGGGACAGCGCGATCGCTCCGACCAGCCAGAACCACGAGACGATGTGTGCGCCGATCCATAGCCGTGTGTCCGCGTGCAACTCGCCGAGCAATCTCCAGGTCGACGTCAGCGGATTACGTGTGATCGCCAGGTCCGGAGAGCCTGCGCCTGTCGATGGAATGAGCCGGGCCATGGCCCAGCACGCCGCCGCCATCGTCATGATCAGTACGGCGATCGTCCAGCGGCTGCCCGATGCCGCGATAAGCGCTCCGCCGGCAATCGTGCCACCCAAAATGGCAAGGAACGTCGCGCCTTCCACCAGCGCGTTGGCCGACGACAGTTCGTCGGTCTTCAAATGGTCGGGCAGGATGCCGTATTTCACGGGCCCGAACAGGGCTCCGATCACGCCGAACAAGGCGAGCGCCACGAACAGGAGCGAAACCGAGTCGATCAGGAAGCCGATGGCCGCAACACCGGCAACGCCGATCTCCGCGAGCTTCACGCGCTCGGCCACATAGGCCTTGTCGTTCTTGTCGGCGAGTTCGCCGCCCAGCGCCGACAGGAAAAAGAACGGCGCAATAAAGATCGCCGTGGCCAATGTCACGAGCGCCGGCCCGTGTGTTCCGCCGATCTGGTAGAGGATCAGGAGGCCGAGCGCTGTTTTGACAAAGTTGTCGTTGAGCGCGGAAAAGAACTGGCACCAGAACAGCGGTGCGAAGCGGCGCGTGGTCATCAGCGTCAAGAACATGCTCAAGTCTCCGGCATCCGGTGAGCTTGCAACGGTGAATCGGCTGTAGTCGGCAACATGCTGAGCGGTATGGCGGATTCGGGTTAACGATCAGGGTGGGCGCGACCCTGGCCGCAGCGCCCGGCCGGCAAGATCAAGCCGCCGAAACGGGGCGTAAGAACGAGCCGTTGGTCATCATCTGCAACTAGAATCGCCGCACGGCATGCCGGGCCCAGCATCAAATCTGCAATCCGCTTGAGCAAGGAGCACTCCACAAAGATTATGCAACCAGCATGCCTCTATACAAGTGAACTTTGTTCAATATACGGCGTTGATGCGTCGGCGGATTGAATTCCGCGCTGGGCAGGGGACGCAATCTGAACGTGCGTTCTACAGCGCGGCGGTGACGCCCCCATCCACGTACAAGACGTGACCGGTCACGAAGCTCGCCGCGTCGGAGGCGAGGAAAACTGCCGCGCCGACCAACTCTTCGACGTTACCCCAGCGCCCGAGCGGCGTGCGTCCCTCCAGCCAGCCGGAAAACTCCGGGTTTGTGTACAGCGGCTTGTTCAGCTCGGTCTTGAAGTAACCTGGCCCGATTCCGTTGACGCGGATGCCGTGCCGTCCCCAATCCACCGCCATACCCTTGGTCAGCATCTTCAGGCCGCCCTTGGTCGCCGTGTAGGGCGCAATGGTCGGCCTGGCCAGCTCGCTGTTGACCGAGCAGATGTTGATGATCGATCCGCGTTTGCGAGGAATCATGCGTCGCGCCACCGTCTGCCCGACAATGAACGGACTCCCCAGATTGGTGCGCAATACCTCATGCCAATGGTCGTCCGTGAAGTCTTCGAGGGGTGCGCGCCGCTGCAAGCCTGCATTGTTGACGAGGACGTCGATGGGGCCGATATCCCGTTCGATTTGCTCCACCGCTGCTTCGACCGCGCCGCGGTCTGTCACGTCGAAGACGGCTTCGTGCACATGGGCCCGAGCGTCGCGTATGGGCTGGCTCGCTGCAGCGAGCCGGTCCGCGTCGCGGCCGTTCATGACGATACTTGCACCCGCGTCCGCCAGTCCCTTGGCCAGCGCATGGCCAATGCCTGCCGACGATCCGGTCACCAGGGCAACGCGACCGTCGAGATTGAGGGCGTTTAGAGACATAGCTTTTCCTGATGCCGCACGAGATCGCACATCATCAGTCAACCCGTGCGTGCTGGCAATATCATCCACGCTCCGGAAAACCTGAAAGGCTGCGCACGCTCAATCCTGGTCGGTTTTTATGTCCGGTTTCGGCGTGCCCGAAGTCGGTATGGGAATGAACGAGACCGCAACCAGAATAAGCAACGCCAGCAGCGTCGTCAGCACCGCGATGGCATACATGCCAAAGCCTGCCGCTACGCCGACCGCACCGGTTAGCCACATGGCGGCTCCTGTCGTCAGCCCATGCACGTTGCCGCGCGATTGAATGATGGTCCCGGCGGCCAGGAACGCCACACCGGCCGTCACGGCCTCGACAACGCGGATCGGATCGAAGCCGCCGTCAGGCTGGATTTGCCGAGCGAGGTGAAACACCTCCAGGGTGATGACCGTGAACACCGCGGCCGCGACGGCTGTCAGCATATGCGTCCTGAGGCCTGCCGGGCGATTGCGTATCTCGCGATCATAACCGATGGCGGCGCCGAGCGCGGCGGCCAGAAGCAGCCGCAGCGCAATGGTCGTGAGCGGAATGTGCGTGTTGCCCAGTTCTATAAGGTCGCCCATGATCGCTCCGATGCCGTCGTGTTGATGATGCCCGGCGCCACGGCGGCGCGCTTCCGGAATGGGATATCGCGGACAGCCCTCAACGCGCGGCGCAGAAATCCGTTGCATCGCTCGACGCAGTCCGCTTCCGTACTCTCCGGCAATCGCCGCCGGACCGGGAGATGGCTATGCGCGCCGTTGTCATTCATGCTGCCAGGGATCTTCGCATCGACGAAGTACCCGCGACCGTTCCCGGGCCGCACGACGTGCGGGTGCGCATTGAGGCCGGCGGCATTTGCGGGTCGGATCTCCACTACTACCAGGAGGGGCGGATCGGCACGATCGTGCTCAAGGAGCCCATGATCCTTGGGCACGAGATCGCCGGCATTGTCGATCAGGTTGGTCCGGCCGTGGATAACATTTCGCCAGGCGACCGCGTGGCCGTCTCGCCGAGCCGGCCATGTGGCCATTGCCGGTTCTGCCAGATGGGCCAGCAGATCCACTGCCTCGATATGCGGTTCTACGGCAGCGCCATGCGCACGCCGCATGTGCAGGGTGCCTTCCGCGAAAGCCTTGTGGCCGACGCACACCAATGCCACGTCGTGCCTTCCGGTTTGAGCGCCTCTGAGGCTGCCATGGCGGAGCCGCTGGCTGTCTGCCTGCATGCGGCTCACCGCGCTGGACCTTTGCTCGGCAGGCGTGTGCTGGTAACCGGCTCGGGTCCGATCGGAGCCCTATGTGCCATGTGCGCGCGCCGCGCCGGCGCCGCCGAGGTTGTTGCGACGGACGTGACCGCCGCTCCGGGCGAGCCCATGCGCAGAATAGGTGTCGACCGCTTCCTCAATGTTGCCGCGGCCCCGGATGCGCTCGCCGAGTACAGCAGGGATAAAGGTGCATTCGATGTCCTGATGGAAGCCTCGGGCAATGCCCAGGCGCTGGTGGCAGCCTTCGCGGTGGTGCGGCCTGGCGGCATCGTTGTGCAGGTCGGCATCGGGTCGCCTGCCCTCATCCCGCTGAGCGTCATCGTCGCCAAGGAGCTGGAGCTGCGTGGGACCTTCCGGTTCCACGAGGAGTTCGCCCTTGCCGTCACGCTCCTGGCCAAGCGCCTGATCGATGTGCGGCCGCTGATTTCGGCCACCATGCCTTTCACGGAGGCCCGCGCAGCCTTCGATCTGGCCGCCGACCGCTCCCGCGCTATGAAGGTACAACTTGCCTTCGATCGGGCCTGATCCGAGATATCGAGGCTTTGTCCGCCGGTCAAAATTGCCTACATTGGGTTCAGTCAACCGATGCAGCAGGAGCCTCGCCCACATGGCCGGCGCGACAACCGCAACCAAGGCGCTGAGTTTGGTCGTAAACGGCCAGACCACGGTGTCGCGCGCGGTAACGCTTGCCGAACTGATCTCGGAACTCGGATACGGCGAGGCGAAAGTCGCCACCGCCCGCAACGGGGAGTTCGTGCCGCGGACAGCCCGTCACGCCACGCGGCTCGCGCCTGAGGACAAGATCGAGATCGTATCGCCGCGGCAGGGCGGGTGACAGGCCGATCGCATGAATATGCATGACCCACGCATGGCCGGTAAACCGCTGACGGTGTATGGCACCGAGCTTGTCTCGCGGATGTTTTTGGGCTCGGCGCAGTATCCGTCGCCGCAGGTGCTGCTTGACGCCGTGAAGGTATCGCGGGCGGAGGTGGTGACCGTCTCGCTGCGGCGCGAGACGCCGAGAGACGGCAGCGGCCAGCGCTTCTTCGACCTCGTCAAGTCGACCGGCGCGCGCATCATGCCGAACACGGCCGGGTGCCGCACGGTCAAGGAAGCGGTCACGACCGCCCAGATGGCGCGTGAAGTATTCGACACCGACTGGATCAAAGTCGAGGTTATCGCTAACGATGACACGCTGCAGCCGGATGTCTTCGGCCTGGTCGAAGCCTCGGCGATCCTGGTCCGCGAAGGCTTCAAGGTTTTTCCCTACACGACGGAGGACCTGGGCGTGGCCGAGCGCCTGCTGGGCGTCGGCTGCGAGGTCTTGATGCCGTGGGGAGCACCGATCGGCACCGGCCGCGGTCTGGCCAATCCTTATGCCTTGCGCACACTGCGCAACTACTTCCCCGGCACGCCTCTGGTGG
>CADEFX010000112.1 GCA_902826715.1 uncultured Hyphomicrobiales bacterium
ATGATCAAGGGGTCGCTCGGTACGCGCATGGCTCCCATCGTGGAAGCTGTGAAGACGCGCCTCACCGGTGCCGGCAAGACGGTCTGAAATGTCCGATGGTCGGAGAAGCCGGCCGTCCGGGAGGAACTGGAATGCTCTACGAGCTTGTGAACTTCAGCGAACAAATCGGGGCGCTCAACGTCTTCCGATACCAGACGTTCCGAACGGGCGGCGCGATCATGACGGCATTGCTGTTCGTGTTCCTGTTCGGACCGGCCATCATCGATCTGCTGCGCGTGCGGCAGGGCAAGGGCCAGCCGATCCGCGACGACGGTCCGCAGTCGCACTTCGCCAAGAAGGGCACGCCGACCATGGGCGGCCTCATGATCCTGGCCGGCGTGACGGTCTCGACGTTGCTGTGGGCGAACTGGGCGAGCCCATACGTGTGGATCGTGCTCGGCGTGACGCTGACGTACGGCGCCATCGGGCTGTTCGACGATTATCTGAAGGTGACGAAGCAGACGACGAAAGGCTTTGGCGGCTGGGCCCGGCTCGGGCTGGAGATGATCATCGCCGCCGCGGCCACCTACGCCGTGATGCGGCTCGGGCGGCCCGGGTTCTCGGATGTGTTGACCATTCCGTTCTTCAAAGCCCTCGTGGTTCCGTTGGGCCTGCTGTTCGTGGTGCTGGGCGTGCTGGTGATCACTGGGGCCGGCAATGCGGTGAACCTGACGGATGGGCTCGACGGGCTCGCCATCGTTCCGGTGATGATCGCGGCGGCGACGTTCGGGCTGATTGCATACCTGACGGGAAACGCCCGGTTCGCCAATTATCTTCAGATTCACTACGTGCCGAACGCCGGTGAACTGGCGATCATCTGCGGGGCGCTGATCGGGGCGGGACTTGGCTTCCTGTGGTTCAACGCGCCACCCGCCATGATTTTCATGGGCGATACGGGATCGCTGGCACTCGGCGGCGCGCTTGGGGCCATTGCTGTAGCGACGAAGCACGAGATCGTGCTCGCCATTGTCGGCGGTCTGTTCGTGCTGGAGGCGCTGTCGGTCATCATCCAGGTGGCCTCGTTCAAGGCCACGGGGAAGCGCGTGTTCCGCATGGCGCCGCTGCATCATCACTTCGAGCAGAAGGGGTGGCAGGAGTCGACGGTGGTGGTGCGCTTCTGGATCGTGTCCGTGGTACTGGCGCTGGTCGGCCTGGCGACGCTAAAGCTGCGGTGAGGTCTTCGAAGGGGCAGGGGGCCATTTTTCAGGTGAGTCTCTGTATTGACCCCAAGGGGCTGCGCTGAAGTGTGCGGCATAATGGCGTCGCGAACGAGGGTATGATCGCGGCATGATTCGCTGCACCACATTCGCGGGGCGCAAGGTTGCGATCTTCGGGCTCGCGCGCTCGGGCATTGCCACCGGGGCGGCGCTGGCGGCGGGCGGCGCGGAGGTGGCGTGTTGGGACGACGGTGAAGCCGGGCGCGCGGCGGCGTACAAGGCCGGGCTCCCTGTAGTCGATCTTGCTGAGGCGGACTGGGCGCAATTCGCGGCCCTCGTCTTGGCGCCGGGCGTGCCGTTGACCCATCCCGAGCCGCATTGGACGGTGCGCAAGGCGCAGGCTGCGGGCATCGAGATCATCGGCGACGTCGAGCTGTTCTTCCGCGAGCGGGCGAAGATGGCTCCGGATAGCCCCGTAGTGGTGATCACCGGCACCAACGGCAAATCGACGACTACGGCGCTCATTGCCCATATCCTGCGTGCGGCTGGGCGCGATGTGCAGATGGGCGGCAATATCGGCACGGCGATCCTGCTCTTGGAGCCGCCGGCGCGCGAGCGGTTTCACGTCATCGAGATGTCGTCATTCCAGATTGACTTGACCCCGTCGCTGGCGCCTACGGCAGGCGTGATGCTGAATATCTCGCCCGATCATCTCGATCGGCACGGAACGCTGGAGCACTACGCGGCGATCAAGGAGCGACTGGTGATGGCGGCGGACGTGTCGTTCGTCGGGATCGATGACGATATGGCCCGCGCGATGGAGGGGCGCAGGCTGGATACAGGCCGGCCGCATTTCCCCGTGTCGCAAGGGGCGCTCGAGCGGGGCTTCTACGCCGACGGGACGGACATCTACGTTCGCCATCTCTGGGAGGGCGTGGCCGAACGCGTCGCGGACCTGTCAGGCATCGCCACGCTGCGTGGAAGACACAATGCGCAGAATGCAGCGGCTGCGGTCGGCGTGGCGTCGTGGTTCCGCGTGCCCACGGATGTGATCGCGGGAGCGCTCAAGACGTTTCCCGGGCTGCCGCACCGGCTCGAGGAGGTCGGACGGATCGGGCGGGTGCTGTTCATCAACGACTCCAAGGCCACCAACGCGGATTCGACGGAAAAAGCGCTGGCTTCGTTCCCACGCGACATCTTCTGGATCGCAGGTGGTCTCCCCAAGGAGGGCGGAATAGCGCCGCTGGCGAGCTATTTCCCGCGCGTGGCCAGGGCTTACCTGATCGGCCAGGCGGCCGACCAATTTGCCGAAACGCTCAAGGGAAAGATTGCATTCGAGCGATCGGGGACGCTGGAAACGGCCGTCGAACAAGCGGCGCGCGACGCAGCGCAGAGTGCAGGCGCCGAGCCGGTGGTCCTGCTGTCGCCGGCATGCGCGTCCTACGATCAATTCAAAAGCTTCGAGCATCGCGGAGACCGTTTTCGCGAGCTGGCGCGTGCGCTCGTCGCACACGGAGCGCGCGCATGAGAGTGTCACGCACCGATCGCAGCCTCGTGGCGGAATGGTGGTTCACCGTCGATCGCGTGCTGCTGACGGCGTTCTTCGTTCTGATCGGCATGGGAGCGGTGCTGTCTCTGGCGGCGGGTCCGGCGGTTGCCATCAAGAAGGGGTTGCCGACGTTCTATTTCGTTGAGCGGCATCTGCTGGTGGCGATGGCGGGTACGGCGCTGATGCTAAGCGTTTCGCTGCTGTCGCCGCGCCAGATCCGGCGGCTGGCGCTGATGGTGATCCTTGCCTCGCTGGGTATGATGGTCGCGGTGCTCGTGTCGGGGCCGGAGATCAACGGTGCCCGGCGCTGGCTGAGGATCGGCGGGCATTCCTTTCAGCCCTCCGAGATTGGCAAGCCGGCGTTCGTGGTGCTGTCGGCGTGGCTGCTGGCGGAGAGCGGCCGACGCGCCGATGTGCCGGCATTTCCGTTGGCGGCAGTGTTTTACGTGATGTTTGTCAGCCTGATCGTGCTGCAGCCCGATGTGGGACAATCCCTTCTCATAAGCGCGGTGTGGGGCAGCTTGTTCTTCCTGTCGGGACAGCCGCTGTCGCGCATCACGTTCTTCGGGTTGCTTGGAACGTCCGCGTTCGCCGGCGTTTATGCGACCTTTCCGCATGTGCGCGGCCGTATTCTGCGCTTCTTCGATCCGTCCTCCGGCGACACGTATCAGACCGACCGCGCGATAGAGTCTTTCACCGAAGGCGGCTTTTTCGGGCGCGGCCCAGGCGAAGGCATGATCAAGACGATCCTGCCGGACGCGCATACGGATTTCCCGTTCGCGGTCATCGGGGAGGAGTTCGGAACGCTGGCGTGCCTCGTGATCGTGGCGCTGTTCGCGTTCGTCGTGTTCCGCGCGTTGTGGCATGCGTGGCGCGATCCCAACGCGTTTGCGCGCCTCGCTATCACCGGGCTCTCTCTGCTGTTCGGGCTGCAGGCGCTGATCAACATGGCTGTCAACGTCGGTTTGATTCCGGCCAAAGGCATGACGCTGCCGTTTATTTCGGCAGGCGGGTCCGCCTATCTGGCGGTATCCCTGTTGGCCGGAATGCTGCTGTCGTTGACACGGCGTCGCGCAGAAGCGGGGCGCGTGAAAAAGCCGTCTTTCCGGACCACAATGGCCGGCATGGAGCTCGGGGGAGCGGATTCCAGGTGACGCGTACGGCGGGAACGGAGGCCGCAGCAATGCTGGCGGCCGGTGGCACGGCGGGACATCTGTTCCCGGCGTTCGCGCTGGCGCAGGAATTGGGCCGTCGCGGCATCAGCGTCGATCTGGTGACCGATATGCGCGGCGACCGGTATGGCGCGGGCTTTCCGGCGCGCACGGTCTACCAGGTCCCGGCGGCGACCTTCGCGAGCCGCTCTCCGGTGGCGGCGGCGCGCACCGTTTTCACACTGGGACGCGGCACACTATCGGCGCACGGCCTCATGGGCCGCGTCAAGCCGGCGACAGTGGTGGGCTTCGGCGGCTATCCAACCATCCCGCCGCTGACGGCCGCGCGCCTGCGCGGCATTCCGACGATCCTGCACGAGCAGAACGCGGTGCTTGGCCGCGCCAACCGGCTGCTGAGCAAAGGTGTGTCGGCCATCGCCACGTCATTCGCGAAGGTGCGCCTGCTGGAGGGCGCGCTGCGCGACAAGGCGCGGCTGACCGGCAATCCGGTGCGCGACGCTGTGTTGCAAAGCGCCGGAAGGTTGTACGCCGCCTCGCGTGATGGCGAACCCTTCCGCCTGTTGGTGTTCGGCGGCAGCCAGGGGGCACGATTCTTCTCCGATGCCGTGCCGCCGGCACTCGTGCGGCTTCCCGATGCCCTCAAGCGTCGGCTGCACGTGACGCAGCAGTGTCGTGAAGAAGACCTGGAGCGCGTGCAGGATCGATACGAGGACCATGGCATCACGGCGGACCTGGCCACGTTCTTCAAGGATCTCCCCGAGCGCATGGCCTCCTCGCATCTGGTGATCGGTCGTGCGGGGGCGTCGAGCGTGGCAGAGCTGGCCGTGCTAGGCGTGCCGTCGGTGCTCGTGCCGCTGCCGCATGCGCTCGACAATGACCAGCTCCAGAACGCGACGCAGCTCGCGGAGGCGGGTGCCTGCTGGGCTGTCGAGCAGAGGACACTCACGGAAACCGGACTGGCGGAGCTGGTCGCGCGGCTGATGTCGTCGCCCGAGGACCTGGAAATGGCGGCGGCTGCCGCGCGCAGCCAGGGTCGAGCGGATGCCGCCGCGCGCCTTGCCGATCTCGTCGAAGAGCTCATGGGGCTTCGCGTGCCGAGTGGAGTGCGCAACCCTGCATCCGAGCGCGCAAACGAACCAGCGCGCCTGTCCGGAGGACCCTGACACATGCGCTTGCCCAACGAACTCGGCACGTTCCACATCCTCGGCATCGGCGGCATCGGCATGAGCGCCATCGCCGAGATCCTGCGTGCCAAGGGCTACACCGTGCAAGGAAGCGACCAGAAAGACAGTGCCAACGTGCGGCGCCTGCGGACGAAGGGCATCCGCGTGTTCGTGGGGCATGATCCGGTGAATCTCGTGGGCGCGCGCTATGTCGTCATCTCGAGCGCGGTGAAAGCGGGCAATCCGGAGCTGGAGGCGGCGCGGGCCAAGGGCCTTCCCATTATTCGCCGGGCGGAGATTCTGGCCGAGCTGATGCGGCTTTACTCCTCGATCTCGGTGACGGGAACACACGGCAAGACGACTACGACGTCGATCATCGCGCACGTGTTCACGGACGCGGGGCTCGAGCCCACGGTGATCACCGGCGGCATCATTAACGACTGGGGTTCCAACGCGCGGCTGGGCGCGGGGCCGTGGATGGTGGTGGAAGCCGACGAGTCCGACGGAACGTTCGTGAAGATTCCGACGCAGATCGGCATCGTCACCAACATCGATCCCGAGCACCTCGACTACTTCGAGTCGGTCGAGAACATGCATCGCGAGTATGCGACGTTCCTGCGCAATATTCCCTTCTACGGGTTAACCGTCGCGTGCTGCGATCATCCCGTGGTGCGGAGCATGATCGATCAATTGGATTTGCGGCGCGACGGTCGGCGGCTTCTGACCTACGGCAACAGCCGCGATGCCGACCTGATGCTGGACAAGGTCACGCTGGAAGGGCGCAACACAATTTTCGACGTCACGCTCAACGCTCGTGTGGCGGGGGGCGCGCGGCGGCTGCAGGGCTGGCGTATTCCGCTGCCGGGGCATCACAACGCGCTCAACGCGCTGGCGGCGATCGCCGTGGCGGCCGAGGCGGGTATGAAAGACGACCCGATCCGGCTGGCGCTGGAGCGCTTCTCCGGCGTGAAGCGGCGCTTCCAGCTCACCGGAACATGGAACGGTATCGAGATCTTCGACGACTACGGACATCATCCAACCGAAATCCAGGCCGTGCTCAAGGCTGCGCGGGCCGGGGCCAAGGGCAATGTCATTGCCGTGGTCGAGCCGCATCGCTACTCGCGCGTGCGCGACCTGTTCGAGGAGTTCAGCGACTGCTTCCGCGATGCCGATGCGGTGATCGTGACGCCATTGTATTCCGCGGGGGAGCCGCCCATCGACGGCATCAACCACCGGTCGCTGGCGCACGGTATCGTTCGCGCGGGTCACAAGACCGTCATCGCCATCGAGAGCGAGCGTGAGATAGCAACGGCCGTCAAGCAGGTGGCGCGGCCCGGCGACATGGTGATCTGCCTCGGCGCGGGCCATTCGACGGACTGGGCGCACGCGCTGCCGCAGTGGCTCGCCGATGGTCAGCAGCGGCTCGGGAGCGCGATGTGACGGGATCCAGTGTCGCCGCGCAACTCAAGGAGGGCCTGCCCGACCTGCGGGGGCGGCTTGTCGAAGGTGCGTCGCTCGCGGACATCACGTGGTTTCGCGTGGGGGGACCGGCGGAGGTGCTGTTCTCGCCGGCCGACGAAGCCGATCTCGCCTACTTCCTGAAAGGGACGCCTGCGAGCCTGCCGGTGTTCGTGGTGGGTCTGGGCTCGAACCTACTGGTCCGCGACGGCGGCATCGGTGGCGTGGTGATCCGCCTCGGGCGAGGATTTTCGGACATCAAAGTCGAGGACGGCGCGCGGCTTCGTGCCGGTACGGCCGTGCCCGATGTGAAGGTGGCGCGTGCGGCAGCGGATGCGGGCGTTTCAGGCCTCGCGTTCTATCGCGGCATTCCGGGCTCGATCGGCGGCGCTTTGCGCATGAACGCGGGGGCGCACGGGCGCGAGACCAAGGATGTGCTGGTGGAAGCGCGGGGGCTCGACCGGCAGGGCAATGTGCACGTGCTGTCGCTCGCCGATATGGGCTTCACCTATCGCCATAGCGAGGTGCCGCCCGACTGGATCTTCACGGAGGCGCTGTTTGCCGGTCAGCCGGGCGATCCCAAGGACATTGTGCGGCAGATGGAAGAGGTGGCTGACTACCGCGAGAAGAACCAACCGATCAAGGAACGCACCGGGGGCTCGACGTTCAAGAATCCGCCAGGGGCCAGCGCCTGGAAGCTGATCGACGAGGCGGGCTGCCGCGGCTTTCGCGTGGGCGGTGCCAAGGTGTCGGAGATGCATTGTAATTTTCTCGTCAACGACCGGCAAGCAACGGGCGAGGACGTCGAGCGGCTGGGCGAAACGGTACGCGCGCGTGTCAGAGCTGCGTCGGGCGTAGAGCTGCAGTGGGAAATCATTCGCGCCGGCTGGCCGCTGCCGGGCCGGCATACGGGCGAGGCATTGGTGGAAGCGAGTGCGCTATGAGTGATGGGCAGGAAGGCCGCAAGTTCGATCATGTCGCCGTGCTGCTGGGCGGCTGGTCGGCCGAGCGCGAGGTCAGTCTCTCGACCGGTCGCGAGTGCGCAAATGCGCTGGAGGCAGAGGGCTTTCGCGTCACGCGCCTCGATGCGGGGCGCGATCTGGCCGCACAACTCGTGGCGTTGAAACCGGACGTGTGCTTCAACGCGCTGCATGGCCGCTGGGGCGAGGACGGCTGCGTGCAGGGTCTGCTTGAGGTACTGTCGATTCCCTATACGCACTCGGGCGTGGCGGCATCATCGGTGGCGATGCACAAGGAGCAGACGAAGCGCGTGGTGATGGCGCTCGGCGTGCCCATAGCAGAGGCGCGCATCATCACGCCGGGGGAGGCGATGCGCGAGCATGCGATGGAGCCACCGTATGTGGCAAAGCCCATCGCGGAAGGCTCGAGTGTAGGCGTGGTGATCGTCGGCCGCGGCGCGAACCGGCCGCCCGAGGCCATCCGCAGCATACCGGTCACGCGCGACGGCGAGATCATGGTCGAAACCTTTGTGCCGGGCCTCGAGCTCACCTGCGGTGTCATCGGTGACACGCCGACCGACATCATCGACATCGTGCCGGCAGAAGGGCTCGAGTTCTACGACTACGAGGCCAAGTACGCCCCGGGTGGATCGAAGCACATCCTGCCGGCGCAGATTCCGTCGCACGTGCGCGAAGCTGTGCAGCGGCATACACTGGCTGCGCATCGGGCGCTCGGCTGCCGCGGCATCTCGCGCTGCGATTTCCGCTGGGACGGCGAGAAGGACGAGCTGGTGTTTCTCGAGCTCAACACGCAGCCCGGCATGACACCCACCTCGCTCATTCCGGAGCTTGCCGCCCATGCCGGACTGCCATTCGGCAAGCTGCTCGCCTGGCTGGTTAACGACGCGAGCGTCGATCGGTGACGGAAATGGCGTGATCGCGTGATTGCACCCCCGATCGGCGACCTGTTCATCCTTAATTAACTTCCTTCGTTAAAGGTTAACGCGCGGTGGACCGGCACGAGGTGCCGGGCCTCTTCGGCGTGTCCGCCCGAGCACAATTCCCGGGCCGCGCGCCTCGGCTTGTTCGGCGTTCCCGCCAGTTGGACGAGGATGGTTCGTGCATCGGCAGGCAAGACAGCATGGCAATGGGCACTACGGTGATGCCACGCAATCGCCGGTGCTTGCGCATGCGCCCCGCCGGAGAATTCTGCCGCTGGTCCTGTGCGCGTGCATCGGCGCAGGCGCCTATGCCTGGCTGAGTGACGGAGGGCGCAGCGCACGCGTCGCCATTCCGCTGGCGGAGCAGATCGACGGTCTCCTGGTTCGCGCCGGTTTCGGCATCAACGAGGTCTGGCTCAGCGGCTATCGCAACACCGTGGACACGGATTTGTTCGCAGCGCTCGACATTGAGAAGTCGGGCTCGCTGCTGCGATTCAGTCCGAGCCAGGCGCGCTTGCGCCTGGAGCAGCTTTCCTGGATCGATACCGCAGCCGTCACGCGCGTGCTGCCCGACCGACTGAGTATCGTCGTGCGCGAGCGCACGCCGTTCGCGGTCTGGATGTACCAGGGGCGCCACGCGCTTATCGATGCAACAGGCCGTGTTCTGGCCTATGTCACGAAAGGGATCAGAGAAGACCTGCCGCGCATCAGTGGAGAGGCGGCGCCGGATGCGGCCAACGAATTGATCGCGGCCTTGCAGCGTCATCCCGAGGTAGCCGGCAAGGTCGACATCGCCGATCGCGTCAGCAAGAGGCGATGGACGCTGAAGTTCGTCTCCGGCGCGATGGTGCATTTGCCGGCCGATGGCGAAGCCGAAGCGATCGACCGCCTGGCTGATCTGCAGATACGCGAAAAGGTGCTGGACGGCAGCGCTCTGCACGTCGATCTGAGGCTGGCCCATCGCACTGTCGTACGCGCGACGGCAGACCATTCCGGTGGAACCTGACAATGACAGGTCCAGCCACATGCTGATGAAAAAGCGGCCGAATCGGAAATCCGGCGAGATCATCGGCGCCCTCGACATCGGCACCAGCAAGGTGTGCTGCCTGATCGCGGAAAGTGCGGGGCGCAGTGGATATCGGCTTCTCGGGTTCGGGCATCAGCGCATGCGCGGCATCAAGGCCGGCGTCGTCGTTGATCCCGAAAAAGCGGAGCGGGCAGTGCGCGCGGCCGTGGCTCAGGCTGAAAGAATGGCGGGACTTACGCTCGCGCGTGTCGTCGTCGCGGTTACGTGCGGCCGCCTGAAATCCGAAATGTTTACGGCACGCGCAACGGTAGCAGGCCGGACTGTAGCCCGGGCCGATACGGCGCGCGTGCTCTCTGGCGGCCAGAGCTTCGCCGAGCGCGGCGGGCGCGCGATCGTGCAGATGACACACGCGGGCTGGCGTCTGGATGCACGAAGCGGGATTGGCACTCCGCTCGGCATGACGGGCAGCGAGCTGTCGTTGCCGATGCATGCCGTAACGGTCGACGAGCAGCCGCTCGGCAACCTGCTGCACGTGGTCGAGCGTTGCTATCTCGAGGCAGCCGGCGTGGTCGCGGCGCCGTTTGCGAGCGCCATGGCGGTGACCACGCCGGAGGAGCGGCAGCAAGGCGTCGTCTGCGTGGACCTTGGTGGCGGGACGACGACGTTGGCGGCGTTTGCCGGAGGGCTGTTCATGTATGCGGATGGCGTGCCCGTCGGCGGCGGCCATATCAGCTTCGATATTGCTCGAACGCTGTCGACCCCCCTTGCGGAAGCGGAGCGAATCAAGACGCTCTATGGCACTCTGCTCTCGGCGTTTTCCGACGAACGGGAGGTCATTACTTTCCCGGGAGTGGAGGAGAACGAGGGGACACAACACGAAACGACGAAGGCGCGGCTGCGAACGATTGTCGAGCCCAGGATCGAGACGGTTTATGGCCTGGTCGCGGAAAAGCTCGACGGGGCCGGCTTGTCGCATCTGGGCGAAGGTCGCGTGGTGTTGACGGGGGGCGCAAGCCAGATGGTCGGGCTCGCGGAGTGGTGGTCGTCGCGTACCGGGGCGGCGGTGCGGGTCGGACGGCCGCGCCCGCTGGAGGGGACGGACGACAGCTTATGCGGCCCCGTTTTCGCGGCCGTCACAGGTCTTGTTTCGAGTGCCGTGTCGCCAAGCGCGGGCGTTGCAGAGCATCAGCGCCGGGCCGAGCCGGCGCAGGGCTACTTCGGACGGCTCAATGGATGGATTCGCGAGAGCTTCTGACATGAGGCACCCATGAGCACCAATCAGCAACCGCCGAAACGGCCCGACCTGAAGCCGCGGATTACGGTCGTCGGCGTGGGCGGCGCCGGCGGCAACGCGATCAACAACATGATCGCCTCAGGCTTGGAGGGCGTCGAATACATCGTCGCCAACACGGACGCGCAGGCGCTTGCCATGTCGAGCGCGGAGCGGCGCATTCAACTGGGTGTCAACCTGACGGAAGGGTTGGGCGCGGGCTCCAAGCCCGAAATCGGGGAAGCGGCGGCGCAGGAAGCCGTTGAAGAGATTCGCACGGCCATTTCGGGGTCGCACATGGTGTTCATCGCGGCCGGCATGGGCGGCGGCACCGGCACGGGCGCCGCAGGTGTTATTGCCCGCGTGGCCAAGGAACTTGATATCCTCACGGTGGGCATTGTCACGCGGCCGTTCCAGTTCGAGGGCTCGAGGCGTGCGCGCTCTGCCGAGATGGGCATCGCGGAACTCAAGAAGTATGTCGACACGCTCATCGTCATCCCGAATCAGAACCTGTTTCGTGTGGCCACTGAGAAAACGACCTTCGGCGAAGCCTTCCGGCTGGCGGATCAGGTGCTGCACTCGGGCGTTGCATGCATTGTCGACCTGATCGTCAAGGACGGTCTCATCAATCTCGACTTCGCCGACGTGCGCACGGTGATGACCGGCATGGGCAGCGCCATGATGGGCACGGGCGAGGCGGAAGGCGACCGGCGGGCAACGCTTGCGGCCGAGGAGGCAATCTGCAATCCGCTGCTGGACGATGTATCGCTACAGGGCGCAAAGGGCTTGCTGTTGTCGATCATCGGCGGGCCGAACATGACGCTTTGGGAGGTCGACGAGGCCGCCAGTCGCGTGCGGCAGGAAGTCGATCAGGATGCCAACATCATCCTCGGCGCAGCCTTCGACGAGAGCCTGGGCGATCGCATTCGCGTTGCTATCGTTGCCTCGGGCCTGGCGCAGCCTGGTGCGCACAACGCGCGCATGTCGAGAGAGTCGGTGCCCCCGCAGCCGAACCGCGAGCGCGCCGGGGATCCGAGTGGACGCGAGTGGGTGCCTCGGTCTTCAGGGAACGGAATTGGCGCGGCAGAATTGCAACGGCAACTATCTCAAGCCATTGGGGCCGGCCAGGCGAATCCGGCGTTTGAACCACATTCGGAGCACGATGAGAGCGGCCCGTCTGACGGGCGCACAGTGTGGAAAGCGCCCGATGGCGTCGTCATCGAGCAGGGGACAAGCGATGCGTCCACTCCGCGAGCCGGCGATTCGCCATCGGCGGGTACCAAGACGTCTGCCGGGTTCAGGCCCGGTCCGCCGTCGCCCTTGAAGCGGGCCCGGCGGCATATGCCCGAGATCGGAGATTTTCCCGAGGTCGGACAACGCGATTATCATAGCAAGGCCGATGCCGTCAGGGGGCAAGCAGGCGCTCCGCGTCGCTTCGATGGCGCCGCCTCCAGCCCGCCGCCGCGCAAACGAGGGCTGCTGCAGCGGCTCGTCGACGCGGGCCGGGGCCGGCACCCGGTCGAGGACGTTGGACCCGATGTATCAGGAGGCTGCGAACGTCCGTTGCCAGAAGATCCGACACTGCCCGCTTTTGTGAAGCGTGACAGGAGGTAAGTGCGTTCTGCTGGCATGCCGTTTACGGTAACAGAACGTAAGAAACCGTGATTTGTCGTTGGTCTACAGCACGCGTTATCGTTCTGGTTAAGAGCTGTATTGATTCGCCGCATTTGGGGTTGTTGCAAGAGCAAGTCGCCCCGCAATCAAGCGTAACGAAGCGGACGATGCAGGCCTTGGGGGGCTTAGGCAAGTCAGGGGATAGACAGGCCTAAGTCGATTAGGGGATCGAGGGACGGCGCTACAATGTCGAAGCGATTCATCGGCGCTCGCCAGACGACGATTGCGCGCGAAATCGAGGTTACGGGAACGGGGGTTCACAGCGGCGCACCGGCATCGGTGGTGCTGCATCCGGCCCCGGCAGAGACGGGACTGAGATTTCTCGTTTCCAAGCGTGGCAAGGTCATATCCGATATCGGCGCTGACGTTCGGGCCATCAAAAACCTGACCCTCTGCACCGTGATCGGTGATGACAAGGGTGTAACGGTTGGGACAGTCGAACATCTCCTCTCAGCCGTTCGCGGACTTTGTGTCGATAACTGCTACATCGAGATCGACAGCAAAGAAGTTCCGATCATGGATGGCAGCGCCGCAGCCTTCGTGGCGGCCATCGACGAGGCCGGCATTCGCGAGTTGGCGGCACCCCGTAAATACATCAAAATTGTGAAGCCTGTTCGCGTCGAGGATGGGCATTCCTGGGGCGAGATTGTACCCCACTCGGGCTTCCAACTCGATGTCGAGATCGATTTCGAAAGTCCCGTTATCGGCCGCCAGAGAATGCGGCTCGATCTGAGCCCTGGCACCTACCGTAACGAGATTTGCCGGGCTCGCACCTTCGGGTTCATGCGCGATGTCGAGAAGCTCTGGAAGGCCGGACTGGCGCTTGGCTCGTCGCTGGAGAACACCATCGCGATCGGCGATGACCGCGTCATCAATGTGGAAGGGCTGCGCTACCCGCAGGAGTTCGTGCGCCACAAGATGCTCGATGCCGTGGGTGACTTGGCTCTGGCTGGAGCGCCGCTGCTCGGTGCCTATCGCTCGGTGCGCGGCGGTCATCGCCTGAACGCGAGCGTCCTCCAGGCCGTGTTTGCCGACCCTGACGCGTGGACCTACGTGCACGCTCCGCGTGTCCGTGACGGCATCCCGGTTGATATGTCGCTGGGCATGACTGCGGCAGCATTCGCCGCGGACCGCACCTGAGCCTTGCAGGCAACGAACGGGCAATAATCGCTGGCTCGACCGCATTTAGTGGTGCTTTGCGAAGCACATGCCACATTTTCGGCCGAGCACCGCGCGACACTCGACCTGAGGGGATCGAGAATCGCAGCTACGCGATTTGGCGGAAGATGGCGACCGTGCTAATCGGATGACAAGGTTCCTGAGACGGGGCCTGGACGTTCGGGCGGCTGAAGACGTTGACGCCGGATCGGCCCAAAGAGCCGGCCGCGAGCCAGGGACAGGCGAATGGTATTGGGACGTTGGACATCCGTGCGGCACTCGGCATGCATCGTGGCGCTGGGCGTCGCGGGTGCGAGCCTTGTAGCGGGCTGTTCGTCCAAGCTTGATACGGCAAAGCTTCTCAATCCTGATCCGCCGGCAAAGATGTACGCTGAGGCCGATGCCTACATGGCCAAGGGCCAGTGGGACAATGGGGCGAAGAAGTTCGAGGATCTTGATCGAGACCACCCGTATGCGCCCGAAGCGCGCCGCGCGATGGTCATGGCTGGATTTGCCTACTACAAGGCTGGCAAATACCAGGAAGCCATCGCCGCCGCACAGCGCTACACGACCATGCATCCAGGAACGAAGGACGCGG
>CADEFX010000113.1 GCA_902826715.1 uncultured Hyphomicrobiales bacterium
CGCGCGGCGGTTACCCTTCTATTACGGCTGGATCATCCTCGGCGTTGTCTGCTGCGTGTCGTTGGCACGCGTTGGTCCCTCCGTCGCGACGCGGTCTGGCTTTGTCGCCCCGATGACAGCGGAGTTTGGCTGGTCGCGGACCGAGCTTTCCGGAGCCTGGTCCTTGGGCGGCATCTTAGCCCCCGTCACTTCCCCGATGATTGGCTCATTTCTCGACCGCAAGGGACCGCGCAGCATTCTTCTTGTTGCAGTGCTGACAACGGGCATCACAATCCTGATGCTGTCGCAGATCCAAAGTTTGACGGCCTTCTACCTGCTCTTCTGCATTGCACGCATGAACTTCGCCGGCCCGTTCGACCTTGGCACCAACGGTGCGGTGGTGAATTGGTTCGTCGCGCGGCGGCCTGTAGCGCTCTCGATGTCAATGGTGGCGCAGATGGGCGGCCTCACCCTGATGCCGCTCATAGCTTTGTGGGCGATGGAGCAGGGCGGCTGGCGCGCCGGTTGGTTAGCGGTCGGCGTGACGGTGCTTGCCGTGGGCTTCCTGCCGACTTGGTTATTGATGATCCGGCAGCCCGAGGACCTAGGCCTCGCTCCGGATGCTCCGAAGTCGGTCGCCAAAGCAATGCCCGAAAAATCGGTCGCTACTGAACCGTCCTTTACTCGGTCTGAGGCGCTCGCAACGCCGGCATTCTGGCTGCTTTCGATCTACACTGTGCTGATATGGCCGGTGCAGGCGGGTGTCAGCTTGCACCAAGCCGTTCACATCACCGAGCGAGGCCTCAGTCTGGCAACAGCCGTGTCGGGCGTGATGGTCTTCTCAGCGGTATCGGGTGCGTCCGCGCTTCTGTTCGGTCTGGGGCTGCGGCGCTTCGGGGTACGCACGGGTCTCGCTCTGTCGGGCATGTGTATGGCGCTCGGAACTGCGCTCATCGCAGCCGTTACAAGCCCCAGCGATGTTTTGCTGGCCGCCGGCGTCTTCGGTGCAGGCATGGGCGGGATGCAGACGTGCTTGCCCGTTGCTTGGGCAGACTACTTCGGACGCAAAAGCTTTGGCGCCATTCGCGGGGTGTCGCTTGCAATTCAGGTTTCCGCCCAGGCTATCGGCCCACTGATGTCAGGCGTGCTGAGAGACTGGACCGGCAGCTACGCCGCGTCCCTCGCAACATTCACAATTCTCGCAGGAGTTGCCGCCGTGGTCCCGGTCCTCATATCGGCGCCGCAACCCGCCAAAGGAGCTCGAGACCCCTAAATCGCTGTGCCAACGTTGCACGGACGATTTCGCCTTCCAAACGAGCGATATTCAGACCAATGCACACATGCGGCCCGTCACCGAATCCCTATGACCCATCGTGTTGCGATCCGAACCCTACAGCCACCTGCTGCCAGCGGGCCGTCAATCGTCGTCGTATGTGTCGCCAAACCACGCATGCAACGGGATCATGCTCTGTTCAATCCAGTGCTCAAGCGAGTCGAAAAAGACCGTTGTCGGCCAACGAGGGTCCATCTCCCGCGACCGGCTCCACGTGAGATGGACCTCCACGACCCGGCCGTCTGAGAGAAGAAATAGCGCCTCGTCCATGTCGCCGCGCCGGGCGAGCAGTGTCGCGGCTTCTCCGGCAAGTACGTGCGCATCACAAATCTCCCGTCGGAGCTCGCTTTCAATGACACGGCGTCCCTCGACGTCGTCTACGCTATACCAGGGCGCCAGCCATTTGCGGGGACCGGTCATCTGAGGCAGCGTGGATCACTGAACCAAGGAGCCGGCATGCGCCGGCAAGGGTGCCGCTCAATCCTTAGATCGAATTGCCTATCCCCATTTTGACTCGCTGCCGACGAGCGTAACGGTAATGTGCCCCATGGTCGAATCGGCCTTGGCGCCGTGCCAGTGGCGCTCACCCGCCTTGATGTGCGCAACATCGCCGACGTTGATCTCGCGCTGCTCGCTCTCGGACGCTACGATGCCGGACCCCGAGGTCACGATCAGGATCTGATCGCAATCGTGGACATGCCATCCCGTGTTGCAACCTTGGCTGAAGTTTACTACGGAGCAGTTGAAATTCCTGGAGTCTCCAGGCTCGACAATGGTCTGGCGGGTCCTGGACACTGGCCCCGTCCAGCCTGTGGTCCGCTCGGCTGCGCCCTCGGCCGGCACGTTCGGGATATTCTTTAGCGTAACGACTTTCATGACGAGCATATCCTCCGTTGACCTAGTGTCAGGATGTCACTAACCGGCCACTCTGTTTGAACCTCACGAGCTTAGTCAAAATCCCCTTGGTGGTCTGTAGCCTTAACGGGCAAGCTGGCGCATAGCGCGTCGTAGGAGGAGGCACACTATGCCACAGGATGGCTCCGCTGCTGGTCGACAGTTCAAGATTGTCGGAACTAGACCGCTTCGTCCGGACGGTATCGACAAGGTCACCGGGAAGGCACGGTTCGGCGCCGACATGTCGGTGCCTGGCATGTTGTACGGCTGTGTCCTCAGGAGCCCCCACGCCCATGCTCGCATCAACCGCATCGATGCGGCAAGGGCACTCGCCCTCGACGGCGTCAAGGCTGTGTTGACGTCAGCGGACCTTCCCGACTACTCGAATGGCGATCAGGGGCTACACGACGTCCTCGAGAACGTCATGGCGCGCCGCAAAGCCTACTACGACGGTCACCCTGTCGCCGCTGTTGCGGCGGTCAGTCCGGCGATCGCACGCGAGGCGCTCAGGCTGATCAGCGTCGCGTACGAGGTGCTTCCTCACGTGACCGATGTCGAGGCAGCGATGGCCCCGGATGCGCCAATCCTGCACGATCACATCTTTACCGAGGGAGTGCAGCCGAAGTCCGACAAACCTTCCAACATCGTAGCACGGCATCAGTTCGGCCACGGCGACCCTGCCAAAGGCTTCGAGGCAGCCGACGTGGTGATCGAGCGCACCTTCCGCACGGAGGCTGCCCACCAGGGCTACATCGAACCGCACGCGTGTGTGGCCGACCTAAGGGCCGACGGCTCGGGTGACATCTGGTGCTGCACACAAGGCCATTACATGGTGCGCACCATGTGCGCCTCTCTGCTCGGCCTCGACATCTCGCGCCTGCGGGTGACAGCATCCGAAATTGGCGGCGGTTTTGGCGGCAAGACGGTCGTATTCCTCGAGCCGCTCGCGCTCGCACTTTCGCGCAAGGCCGGCCGGCCCGTGAAGATGGTCATGAGCCGCGAGGAAGTGTTCCGTGCTAGCGGGCCCACCGCGTCGAGTTCGATGCGCGTCAAAATCGGCGTCAAAAAAAACGGGCGTATTACCGCAGGCGATGCCGAATTGAAGTTTCAGGGCGGTGCATTTCCAGGTTCGCTCGTCGACATGGGGGCCATGGCGGCGTTCGCCTGCTACGAGCTCGAGAACGTGCGCGTCGTCGGTTATGACGTCGTGTGCAACCGGCCAAAGCTCGCGGCATACCGGGCGCCGAGCGCGCCGATCGCAGCATTCGCTGTCGAGAGTGTGATCGACGAACTTGCGGTGCGCATTGGCATGGATCCGCTGGATCTGCGCCTCAAGAACGCCGCCAAAGAGGGGACCAAATCACCCTACGGGCCGACCTACAAGCGCATCGGTCTCGTGGAGACAATCGAGGCGGCAAGGAAGCACCCTCACTACACGGCGAAGCTAGGCAAGAACCAGGGCCGCGGCGTGGCCTCGGGCTTCTGGTTCAACTTCGGCGGCAATACGTCAACATCACTCAGCATCAATGCCGACGGTACCGTCGTAGTCGCCTACGGCAATCCTGATATCGGCGGGTCGCGCGCGTCGATGTGCATGATGGTCGCCGAGGAGCTTGGTGTCCCCTATGACAGCGTGCGCGCGATCATCGCCGATACCTCTTCCCTCGGCCACAACGACATTACCGACGGCAGCAGGGTGACGTTCTCCGCCGGCATCGGCGTGATCAATTCCGCGCGCAATGCCATCAAAGTCCTCTGCGCACGTGCCGCTGCGATGTGGGACATCCCCGGCGACGCTGTCACCTGGGAGAAGGGCTCAGCGAAACCAGCAGGAGCCAATGCGGGGAAGTTTGAGCCCCTCTCGCTCAAGGAGATTGCCGCGCAATTCTCCAGCACCGGGTGGCCGATCTCTGGCCACTTCGAGTACAACGCTGACGGTGCCGGAGTGAGCTTCGGCACCCACATCTGCGATGTCGAAGTGGATCCCGAGACAGGTGCGGTCCGGGTCGTGCGCTATACGGTGGTCCAGGACGCGGGCAAGGCCGTGCATCCGAGCTACGTCGAAGGGCAAATGCAGGGTGGCGCTGTGCAAGGTATTGGATGGGCGCTCAATGAAGAGTACGTCTACGGCGCGGATGGACGGCTCGAGAACCCGGGCTTCCTTGATTATCGAATCCCGGTGGCATCCGACGTCCCGATGATCGATACGGTGATCGTCGAGACACCAAATCCCGGTCATCCTTATGGGGTACGCGGCGTCGGCGAGACACCGATCGTGCCGCCACTTGCGACGGTTGCGAATGCCATTGCTGCAGCGACCGGGACCAGGTTGAACCATGTACCGATGTCGCCGCCGCGCGTGCTTCGCGCTGTCCTCGAACAGTCAAAGGCGAAGGGCGAGGCGCTCGAAGTGGCCGCCGGGGGACAAGTAAGGAATTAGGCGAGTTCTCCGACATGGTTCGTGTAAAGCTCGGCGGCCCACTCATGTCGCAAGCCGGCGGCGCCACGGAATTCGACGTGGACGCCGCGACCATCCGTGAGCTGCTAGCAAGGCTGGGCGAACTCTATCCGCAGCTGAGGCCTGTTCTCGACCGCGGCGTTACTGTTGCCGTCAACGGCACCATCTACCGTGGCGCCTTCCTCGCACCGATCCCGGAAGGCAGCGAGGTCTATCTGATCCCGGCGCTAACCGGGGGTTAGCGGAATCGCCTGGACCCTCATGACGCGCACTGCCGACTAGCGCGCATCCAACAGCTCCAGCAGGTTCTCGTCCCGCATGGCGCGTTTGCCGCCCTCCACCTCGTGGATCAGCGAAACGAGGCGGCGGACGGTGGGTGACTTAAGACCATGCTTCTTCCCGATGTCGGCGATGGGCGCGATCTGCGCGTCGACCTCGCTGCGGCGCTTGCGAACCCAGAGATCGCGCCAGATGCCTGAATGACTCTTGGGGTTGGGCCTGTTGAACACGACCATGGCCTCGACGCTTGCGCGTGCGGCCGCTTCGCTAGCGCCTGGCACGAACGCCTTGGGATCGAACCCGTTGAAGCCCCGCGCCTCGATCCCTTCCGCTTGCGCGACCCGCAGGACTTCTGCACCGAGCGCACGCCACGCCGGCAGCAGCTCCGGGCGCGCCAGACAGTCGGCAATGGAGGCTTTACCCAGGCCCTGGGCAAACAGAAACGAGGCGTAGACAAGCTTGCCCCACAGATACGACCAGATGTCGTCGGCGAGGATGGCGTTGGGCTCGAACAGGCGAACCACATCGTACAATTCGCGCACGCGCGGCGTCGTTGCGCCGTCAAGTTCACCAACGACGAACGCGCCGGGATTGCTGTAGAGGATCTTTCCCGGCGCAAGCCAGTCGGAGCCGTAGTTGATGAACGCACCGACCGTGCGGTTGCGGCCGGCATGCTCCTGAATGATGAGCTCGCACAGGCCGTTCTGGAGCGACAGGACATAGCCATCCTCCGCCAAGTGCGGCTTCAAGGCGCGCACCGCGTCAGCGGTATGCTGAGCCTTGACGGCGAGGAAGATGCGCTTCCAGGTGCCCTTCAGATCGGCAGGAAGAAAGGCTTTGGCCTTGACGGTGAACGTATCGATCGGGCCTTCGATGCTGAGGCCGCCCTTGTTGATAGCGGCGACATGCTCCGGCACGACGTCCACGAACGTGACGTCCTGTCCGGCTCGGATGAGATAAGCCCCAAGCGTGCCGCCGATGGCGCCCGCGCCCCAGATGAGAATGCCGCCGTGCATATCTTTGCCTTTCCGTATCTCTTCGCCGCCGGCCGGCACCGTTTCGGCCCGGCCCGCAAATGCCGTTCCAACCGTCATGACGCCGCGACTTTAATCATATATGGCCGTGGCGTTGGTTGACCTGCGCGACCACCTGAGCATACTGCATGAGCCTGAACAACGCGGACCGTTCGCATACGTGAAATGCACCACGGGCGCGCTGTCGGCTTCGGGTTGGAGCTGGTCAGGCTCCCGGGACGAGATGTGCACAGAGTGACACAAGGCACGGCGGACGGCATTCTGCGCAGGCGCGAGCGGCCCAATACCACGCCCTATTTGCTGATCGCCCCAAACCTTGTCTGGCTGCTTTTGTTCATGGCGGGGGCTCTGGTCCTCCTCGCCATTACGAGCTTGCGCGGGTACGAGCCGGGCGGGCGCGGCATCCTGGAAACGTGGGAGCTGACCCACTACGCCCAATTCCTCGGTGATCCGTTTTTCCTTGGCGTGCTGTGGCGATCGCTCGTCATCTCAACTGAGACGACCATCGTTTGCCTGATCCTGGGATTCCCCCTCGCCTACTGGCTGTCGCAGTTGCGCGGCACGGCCCGTGCAGTCCTGTATCTTGCGGTGCTCATCCCGCTCCTGACCAGTGCGGTGGTCCGCACGTTTGGCTGGATGATCCTGCTGTCGAACAACGGCTTCCTGAACAAGACCCTGATCAACCTCGGTATTCTGAGCAGCCCTATGCGGCTGATGTACAATGAGACAGGAATCATCATCGCGCTCGCCGAGGTTCTGCTGCCCTTTATGGTGCTGGCCCTGGACGCGGCGCTGCTCAACATAGACCGGCAGCTTTATGATGCAGCGCGCAACCTGGGGGCCGGCGCCGTACGCATTTTCTTCCAGGTGACGCTGCCGCTCTCCATGCCGGGCGTGATCTCGGGATCGGTACTGGTTTTTACGCTCGCCATTAGCGCGTACGTGACACCGGCGCTGATCGGCGGTCCGCGCGTGCCGGTGATGTCCACGACTATTTATCAGCAAGGGATCGCGCTGCTGAACTGGCCGTTCGGGGCGGCGATCGCCTTCGTGCTTCTGGTCACGCTGATCTTGCTTCTGGCTGTCCTCTCCTACGTCGGTTATCGGTTCGCGAGGGCCGCGTGATGCTGATCGCCGTGAACATCCTGATCCTGCTGTACCTGGTGGCGCCGGTCATCGTGGTCGTGGCAACGGCGTTTACGACGACCGCCTATCCGGTGTTTCCGCCCCAAGGTTTCACCTTCCGATGGTTTGAGCGCTTTCTCAGCATGCCGGAGTTCACCGAAGCGATCCGGCGCAGCGCCTTGCTGGCTCTTTCCAGCACCACAGTGGCGACCGTGCTCGGCACCTTGAGCGCGCTGTCCCTGGTGCGCTATCGGTTCAGGGGCCGAGAGGCGATGTCCGCATTCATGCTGTCGCCGATCCTGTTTCCAACCATCGTCTTCGGACTGGCGCTTCTGGTGTTCTATAGCCGCGTGGGATTGTCAGGCAGCTTCGCCGGGCTCGTCATCGCCCACAGCGTGCTGACGACACCGTTCGTCATACGCCTCGTAATGGCGAGTCTTGCCGAGTTCGACCCCGCCGTGGAGGAGGCGAGCCGCAACCTCGGGGCCGGATGGTGGCGGACGTTCTTGCAAGTCACGCTGCCGCTCATACGGCCCGGGGTCCTGGCGGGTGCCGTGTTTGCTTTTATCATCTCGTTCGATGAACTGGTCGTGACCCTGTTCCTGGCCGGTCCCGACATGACGACGCTGCCGGTGCGAATCTACACGTACGTCGAATTCTCAAGCGATCCGACGATCTCCGCCATCTCGACGGTGCTGATCGTCGCGTGGATGCTGATCGGCGTGCCTGTCTATGCGCGCTTCCTGTCCGTAAAGCACTAAGATGATCGACCTCGAGCTCCAGAATCTGACCAAGACCTACGGCACGACGACGGCCGTGGACGACGTCAATCTCGCGGTTGAGGCGGGCGAACTCGTCGCCTTTCTCGGTCCGTCGGGCTGCGGCAAGACCACGACGCTGCGTATGGTGGCAGGCTTCATCGAGCCGACAGCCGGCGCCATTCTCGTGCGCGGCAACGACATCACCGACTTGAAGCCAAACCATCGCGACATGGGCATGGTGTTCCAGAGCTACGCACTGTTCCCGCACATGACGGTAGAGCGCAACGTCGCCTTCGGCCTTGTGGCGCGCGGCGTGCCCCGCGCGGACATCGCGCCCAAAGTTTCGGCCGCCCTCGATCTCGTCGGGTTGGCCGGCTTTGGCGATCGCTATCCCAAGCAGCTCTCCGGCGGACAGCAGCAGCGTGTTGCGCTAGCCCGGGTACTGGCGCTGAAACCTAAGCTGTTGCTGTTCGACGAGCCTCTGTCCAACCTCGACGCCAAGTTGCGTGTGCAGATGCGGCACGAGATTCGCGAGCTTCAGAAAGGCGTCGGCATCACGTCGCTGTTTGTCACGCACGATCAGGAAGAGGCCATGACCATCGCCGACCGCATCGCGGTGATGAACAATGGGCGCATCGACCAGATCGGGACCCCTGCGGAAATCTACGACCACCCCCGCACTCGGTTCGTGGCCGACTTCATTGGCACCAGTAACCTGATTGACGGCCGGGTGGCCGGCGGTCGCTTCGTCTCGAAAAGCGGCTTGGAGTTACCCTGCGGTCCTGCCAAGGCCGGGGATGGCGAAGCCGTACTAGCTGTGCGGCCAGAGAAGGTCGAGTTGGCCGACGCTGGTTCGCCAGATGCCTTGTCCGGGAAAGTGACCCGGGTGACCAAGCTCGGCGGCCTCATTGAATACGCCGCCACACTGCCGACGGGCGAAATCGTCCTCATCCATCAGCAGGATCGCTCCGGAGCCAAGACGCGTGCGCTTGGCGACGACATCGCGGTATCCTGGCGGCCGGAAGACAGCCGCCTACTGACAATCTAAGCACGGAGCGAGAAAGGACATCCAATGCATATCAAGCGAACAGTATTGAGCTGCGCGGCAGGCATGGCCGCATTGCTGCTATCCACGGCCGCGCAGGCTCAAACCGAGCTTACGGTCATCGTCTACGGCGGCTCCTTCGAGGAGGGCTGGAAGAAGTCGGTCATCGGGCCGTTCGAGAAGGCCAATCCCGGCATCAAGGTGAAGATCGCCACGGGCCTGACGCAGCAGACCATCGCCCTGATGCGCGCACAGAAAAGCGACGTGAAGATCGATGTCATCATGATGGACGAGGTCGGCGCGGCGCAGGGCAATGCCGAGGGTCTCTATGAACCGCTCGCCCCCGCCAAGGTGCCGAATATCGAAGCGCTCTATCCGCAGTTCCGCGTCAATGGCGATGCCTACACCAAGTTCATGTACGTGGCGCAGGCGCTTGTCTGGCACAAGGATCAGGTCAAACAGAAGCCGGATTCCTGGATGGTGCTGTGGGAGCCCGCCTACAAGAGCAAGATAGCAGTGCCGGACATCGCCACCTCGCACGGCTCGTTCTTCCTTCTGACGGCGGCCGATATGACGGGCGGCAACGTCAAGAACACCGACCCGGGCTTCGAGCTGATCAAGAAGCTCAAGCCGAACATTCTGACGTTCTACACGCAGCATGCCCAGCTCGCGCAACTGTTCACGCAGGGCGACGTGGCGATGTCGAGCTGGACGAGTGACCGTGCGCAGGCAGCCATGGATGGCGGAGCGCCGCTGGGCTGGACGGTGCCGAAAGAAGGCGCCTACATCATCGACTCCACCATCGGCATTGCCAAGGGTTCGAAGAACACGGAAGCCGCCCTCAAGTACGTCGATTTCGTCTTGAGCGAAGCCGCGCAGGCAGCGAACGCCGAGCACACCTACCTGGCGCCGGTGAACCGCAACGTGAAGCTGCCGGCGGCGGTTGCGGACAAGCTTCCGGTCAAGGATCTCGAGCGCCTGAAGCCCGCCGATTGGGATTACGTCACGACGGTGCGTCCGCAGTGGACGCAGCGTTGGACCCGCGAGATTGCCGCCAATTGACCTAAATTATGACCGCAGGGAAAAGCACATGGTCTCTTCGAAACGCCCGGTAGCGGTTGTGACAGGCGCGGCGCGCAGTCTGGGCCGCGCCATCTCCGAAACGCTGCATGCCCAGGGCTATGCCGTCGCGCTTTGCGATATCGACGACAAGGAGGCCGCCACGGTGGCGGCCTCTCTCGATCCGGCCGGCAAATCGGCCAAAGCCTACAAGCTGGATGTCAGCAATGCGGCAGAGGTGACCGCCGTCATGGACGCCGTGGCAAGCGACCTCGGCATTCCCACCGCGCTGATCAACAATGCAGGCATCTACCCCGATCACGCGCTGCTCGACATGCCGGAGGCCGCCTGGGACCGGGTGCTGGACGTCAATCTGAAGGGGCCGTTTCTCTGCAGCCAGGCGTTCGGGCGCAAGCGCGTCGCGGCCGGTGGTGGCGGCGCGATCGTCACCCTGGCATCCACGGCCGGGTTCTCGGCTCGGGTCGGCGCGGCACACTACAGCGCCTCCAAGGCCGGCGTCGTCATGCTGACGAAGTCGATGGCGCAGGAGCTTGGCCCGCATGGTATCCGCGTCAATGCGGTGGCCCCGGGGTTCATCGAGGTGCGCGACGATCAGGTCTCGCCGGCCTACAAACGGCAGATGATCGGCCTCATCCCGCTCGGCCGGGCAGGCAAGGCGCCCAACATCGCCAACACGGTCGCGTTCCTGGTTTCAGATGCGGCCGAGTTCATTACGGGAGAGTGCGTCGTGGTTGACGGCGGGCTTCTTACGGGAAGGCCACTTGTGCGATCGGGCAGCCTCTGATTTCCGCTTCCGCGATTCGCCCAATGGATGGCGTTGGTTCATCCTCGCCGAGCGACCATGCCGCGTGGAGGCCCGCCGGCGTTCTCTGCATGTTATTTTGGCGGTGGCGGCATCTTTGCAAAATTCGGGATGTCGGTCGCTGTCACATCCCAAGCTGGCTTGCTTTTTAGGTAGACGACTCGCTGTGGCTTGAACCATGCGTTGTCATCCACTGCGCCGGCCGAAATCCCGACAAAGCCCGGACGTGCGGAGTTTTCTCCATAGATCCGACCACCACAAGTCGGACAGAAGTGGCGCGTGTTGATGTTGCCGCTGTCGGCTGCCACCGCAAAGCCGCGCGTGTCGCCCTTGATCTCGACATCCTCGCGCTTGAAGAACGCAAGCGACATGTGCCCGGTACCGGACGCCCGCTGGCAATCCTTGCAGTGACACTGACCGGTGCCGATCGGCTGACCACGAATCGAAAAGGTGACGGCGCCGCAAAGGCAGCGACCTGTGGCGAACGGCTCTGACATGGGCTGACCATTCCTTCGTTTGCGTTAGCATCGAGCAATAATGCTCCAACCGTAGCGAAGCACAATGCCCACCCCGCACAAGGTGGCACCCAGCCAGATCTGGCCGGAGAACTGGAACCCGTAGAGCCCAGATCAGCCTAGCCGCCCTTTGGCACGTCGGGCAATCCGGCGACCGGGCGCAAGGGCGGCGTCGGGCATCATGGCATCACCGGCCGCGTCGCGCATTCAGTCACGGTGGTTTGTCAGCGGGTGAAGCCGTTGTTGATTTCGCGCGTGAACGTCAGCCCGAGTCCCGGCGCATTCGGCACGGCCATGACGCCTTTCACCGGCAGCGGCGGATTGTCGAACAGCCCTCGGGTCCAGGGCATGTATTCGACGATATGGCCGTTCGGTATCGCGGCGATCAGATGCACGTGGACCTCGGGTATCAGGTGGGAGACGACGGGCAGGTTGAACGCCTCGGCCATGCCAGCAACTTTCATCCACTGCGTAATGCCGCCGACGCGAATGAGATCGATCATGACGAAGTCTACGGAGCGCGCTTCGAGCATCTGGCGGAAGGGCTGAATGCCGTAGACGTACTCTCCACCGGCGATTGGCGTCGTCAGCTTGCCCGTAACGCGCGCCAGGCCGGCGTAGTCGTCACATGTCGTCACGTCCTCTAGCCAATGCAGATGATACTTCTCGATGCGCTGGCCGATGCTGATGGCCTGATACACGCTCCATCGCTGATTGATATCGCACATGAGCTGGATGTCGGGGCCGATGGTCTCGCGGATCACCCGGATGCGGTCCACCTCGATCTCGGGCGAGGTATGACCCGGAAGCGCAAGCTGGGTCTTCATGGAGGTCCAGCCACGCTCGACGAGCCGGCCGGCCGCGGTCTCGACTTCTTTCAAAGATTGCGTGCGCATGAGTGCGCCACTGGCATAGGCGGGAACGCTGTCACGAAAGCCGCCCAGCAGTTTAGCTACGGGGACGCCAAGCAGCTTGCCGCGGATATCCCACAGCGCCGTATCGATGGCCGACAGCGCCAATGCGAATACGCCGCTGGGTCCCGATGATCCTGCGTGCGTGCGAATCTTGTCGACGATGCGCTCAACCTGATGAGGATCCTCCCCGACAATAACCGCCCCAAGGTCATCCACCGCCGTTTTCAACGCATTTGTCATGCCAGCGCCGAAGAACGAGACGCCAACGCCTTCGATGCCGTCGCGCGTCAGAATTCTCACCACGACGATGTCGCGTGTCGTGCCTGGCGCCACCTTGCCATCGGCTAGCGGCTCGTCGGCCGGCAGCCGCACGATCTGCGATTGCACGCGCTCGATTTTCATCAGTTCCTCCCTGGCGGCATTGGGCCTATCTTGAACCGGCTCGAGCCACGACGCAAAACGAGTTTCAGCACGACCTCGACAGGCATGTCGGACCAGAGCGGAGGCAGTCATGCGCGCTTATAGATACGATCACATCCATCTGCGCAGTCCCGATCCGGATACCACAGCTCGATTTTTCGAGACGATGTTTGGCGCCGAAGTAAAACGCGACATCTACCCGCCGGGCACGCTCTACCCCGGACAAATGCGCGTCGCCATGCGCGTCGGCGGTCAGACCGTCTTGATTGCGCCTCCACATCCCGACGAGCCAACGGCCGCTGAGCCGCGCTTTCCCTATTACGGCCTTGAGCATTTCGGTCTGACCATCGACAACCTGGATGAAGCGGTCAAGGAGTTGCGGTCGAAGGGCGCCGATATTGCCATCGGACCGCTGACCCGCAGCCCGGGTTTGCGGCTCGCGTTCATTCGTGGCCCGCAGGGACTGATGATCGAGCTCGTGGAGCGGCCGCAAGGCTCTTGAAGACGCATCGAGCCAGATCATTCTCACGGCTCCTCTGGGTGAGCGCCGCCGCAAGGGCAGCCGTTGCCATCAGGTAGAGGCGTTGACATAACCGATCATAGCCGACTGGCGCTGGACCTCGTTGGCCAATCGCGGCAGCCCGATCGTCGTCTCCGTACTTCATCACTCAGCACGTTGCTCGGATCATCACCTGCGGGAAGGAATTCCGGCGGCGTTTGCGATTGAGCGCGATCAGTCGAATGCTGCGCTCGACCACGTTGCCGTCGATATCGATGCAGCCGTCGTCAAGGAAGCGGAGACCCTCACAGCGATTGAGGCCGTACCCGATTGCTTCGGCGAGCGCGGATGGTATGTTATTTGATATTTATTGCTTTCGTGCGTCCGCCGCGCATCGGCAGAACCGACGCATGAATTTGTTGGCGGTCGTCGCGGAAGAATTGGGTTATTCAGCTGAGAGCATAGTCAAGCTGACCTGCCCGCGAATGAGGATCGAAGCGATAGGAACTCTCCCAGCGACGCCGTAAGTTGTCCATTTCATTGGTGGGCGCAGAAGGACTCGAACCTTCGACCCGCTGATTAAGAGTCCTGGTAAAATCGAGCGAAATCAACAGCGTTTCCCGTTGTTGCCCTGCCGTTCGACCAACCTCAACCAATTGAAACCATTGGCGCGGTATCATCCACTGGGAAACACGCTCCGCTGATCGGTTGCCGCAATCGCCAAACCTTCAGGCAAGCGACGGGTGCGATGTTGCGACACGGCAACTGCCAGGCGCCTAGCCGCGCACGTCACACGATCGCTTCATGCAAAACCTCGGGACCTGAGGCTGTGTGGAGTAAACTAGCCACGAATCGCGGGACAGGAATGCCGATGCTTGACCTAAGTCCAGAAGCAAGTGCGAGCGCAGTTTTGAACCGGTCCAGGGACCGCATCTCAACCAAAATCGCCGCCTCGGAAAAGCGTCGTTCAATTTATCCGTACTACGCTGGGTATTCCGAAGACTTC
>CADEFX010000114.1 GCA_902826715.1 uncultured Hyphomicrobiales bacterium
CGCCCGACCCCCTCGGAGCTGTCGCGCGAAACGCCGCTACCAACGGGCTTCCCTCTCACGGCGACGGCCGGAAAAGGGTGCAAGGTCAAATGACTAAATCTCGAGGGGATAAGCGGCGTCCAGGTGTTGCATGCCTGCACAACCCCAGCCCCGCGAATCACGGTAATACTTCGTTACGGAGTCCCGCGGGCTCCGACATTGGTCTGGTATCTCTCCCCTGAGGACTGGACCGTTAGCGTACTATCGTCCCAGGTGACCCCGTCCTTCCCCAAGGACGGGGTCATTTGCTTTTTCGGATCGGATGGAGACGGTTCACCCTCCCCCTCGTGGCCCCCTCGTGGGAGGGGTAGGGGTGAAGGAAACCCTGCGTTGGTCGGATCGCACTGGCAAGATTCAAGAAGCCAAAAGTGCTTCCGCCCAACACGATCGCGCTCTAAGCGGCCTGCCTGACGCCTTCGATTTCGGACTCCAGGTCTGCAGTTCGCGCCGCCCGCGCGTTGCTGCTCCCCGGCACCTTCACCTTGAACACCAGCGCGTAGAGTGCCGGCAGGAACGTCAGCGTCAGGATGGTCGCGGCGATCAGCCCGCCCATCATCGCCAGTGCCATTGGCGCCCAGAACACCTCGCGGGCGAGCGGGATCAGCGCCAGCACGGCCGCGGCCGCCGTCAGCGTGATCGGACGGAAGCGCCGCACGGCCGACTCGACGATGGCCGTGAACGTATCGTGCCCCGCCGCCATGTCCTGCTCGATCTGATCGACCAGGATCACGCTGTTGCGCATGATGATGCCCGCCAGTGCGATGACGCCGAGAATGGCCACGAACCCGAACGGCGCCTGGAACACCAGCAGCGCGGCCGCCGCACCGATGAGGCCGAGCGGCCCCGTCGCCACCACCATCATGGTCTTGCCGAAGTGCTGCAGCTGCACCATCAGCAGCACGAGAATAACCAGCACCATCACCGGCATCTTCTCGTTGATCGAGTCCTGGCTCTTGGCCGACTCCTCGACGGCGCCCTGCAGTTCGATGCGATAGTCCGGCGGCAGCGCATCGCGCAGCGGCTTCAGCTTGGCGAACACGGCGGCGGCGACATCGGGCGACTGCACGTTGTCGGGTACCACGCCGCGCACGGTGATCGACGGCAGCCGGTCGCGACGCCACTGGATGCCGGGCTCGAGCACCATCCTGACGCCGGCCACCTGGCGCAGCGGCACCGATCCGCCGGTCTCTGTCTTCACGTATACATTGTCCAGCGCCGACAGCAGATTGCGCGTCTCGGACGGCTCCCGCAGCAGCACCTTGACGGTCTCGTCACCATCGCGGAACTCGCCGATCTGGAAGCCCGACAGCATCGCCTGTAGCGAGCGGCGCACGTTCTGCGACGTCACCCCGAGCGCGCGGGCGCGATCCTGGTCGATGTCGAGCTTCATCGCCGGCACCGGCTCCAGCCAGTCATCGTGTACGTTGTCGAGGTTGGGCGTTGCGCGCATGACGTCGGCGATTTCGCCGGCAAGACGGCGCACCTCGTTACGATCGGGCCCCGTCGCGCGCACCTGCACGGCCCAACCGACCGGCGGACCGTTGAACAGCCGGTCGGCCTTGGAGCGGACATTCGGGAAATCGCGCGCCAGGATGTCACGCACGCGTGTCAGCGCCCGCTCGCGCGCTTCCAGTGATGTCGACATCAGGAAGAGCTGGGCGAAGTTCTGGTTCCTGAGCTGCTGATCCAGCGGCAGGTAGAAGCGCGGCGCGCCCTCGCCGATGAAGGTCGCGACATAGGAGAGGTCGGGATCCTTCAGGAGCTGCTGCTCGAGCCGCTTGGCGTCGCGCTCGGTCTCGGCGAACGAGGCGCCTTCCGGCAGCCACAGATCGACCAGGATTTCCGGGCGGTTGGAGGTCGGGAAGAACTGCTTGGGAATGAAGGCGAAGCCCGCGACGCTCGCCAGGAGCGCGCCGACCGTCAGCACTACGACCGTACGCCGCCGCCGCACACACCAGCTCACGACAGCGCGGATCGCGCGATAGGCGCGGCTGTCATAGACATCATGATGCCCGGCCGCAGTGCCTTTGCGGACTTTCAGCAGCTTGTAGCCGATCCACGGCGTGAAATAGACCGCGGCGAACCACGAAAGCATCAATGAGATGCCCGTCACCCAGAATAGCATGCTGACGTACTCGCCGGCTTGGCTCTGCGCGAACCCGACGGGAATGAAGCCCGCCACCGTGATCAGCGTGCCGGTGAGCATCGGGAAAGCGGTCGACGTGTAGGCGAATGTCGCCGCCGACAGTTTGTCGAACCCTTCCTCCAGCTTGCGATCCATCATCTCGACCGCGATCATCGCGTCGTCGACCAGGAGGCCGAGCGCGATGATCAGCGCGCCGAGCGAGATGCGGTGCAGGTCGATCCCCATCACCGACATGACGAAGAACGTCGCCGCCAGCACCAGCGGAATGGTCAGCGCCACGACAAGGCCGGCCCGCCACCCGAGCGCCAACAGCGACACGACGAGCACGATGCCGACAGCCTCCGCCAGCGCCTCGAGGAACTCGTGAACGGACTTGCTGACGACGTGGGCCTGGTCCGAGATGCGTCCGATCTCGACGCCGATGGGATGATCCTGACCGGCGCGGGCCAGCGTGCGCTCGACGGCGGCCCCGACCTCGGTGACGTTGGCGCCGGGCACCATCGTCGTTCCGAGCAGCACCGCCTCCTTGCCCTGATAGCGCGTCTTTGCTGTAGGCGGATCTGCCAGCCCACGCTTCACCTCGGCGATGTCGCCCAGGCGGAACGTCTGCTGTCCGGCGCGCAGCCTGAGCTCGCGGATGTCCTCGACGGATCGGAGCCCACCCTGCACGTCGATGCGGACCGATCGCTCGCTGGTCTCGATGCGTCCCGCCGGGTCCATGGTATTCTGGCCGCTGAGGGCGGCCTGGATGTCGAGCGCCGAGAGCCCGCGTTCGGCCAGCGCCGCCGACGACACCTCGATGAAGATGCGCTCGTCCTGCGTGCCAAGCAGGTCGACCTTGGCGACGCCGGGCACGCGCAAGAGTATATCGCGCGTCTTCTTGGCGAAATCCTTCAGCTCCGGATAGGCGTATCCCTGCCCGGTGATGGCATAGAGCGAGATGTAAGTGTCGCCGAACTCGTCATTGAAGAACGGGCCAATCACGCCCACGGGCAGCGACTGGCGGATGTCGCCGATCTTCTTGCGCGCCTGGTAGAAGGCATCCTTGACCGCCTCTCCGCGCACCTGTCCCTTCAGGTTGATGAAGACGTTGGCGAAGCCCGCCCGCGTATACGAGCGCAGGAACTCGAGCCCCGGAGTCTCCTGCAGCTTGCGTTCGATCTTGTCGACCACCTGATCCTGCATCTCCTCCACGCTCGCGCCCGGCCACATCACTTGGACGACCATCGTGCGGAACGTGAAATCCGGATCTTCCTTCTGGCCGATGCGCAGGAACGAATACGCCCCTGCGGCCAGCAGCAGCACCAGCAGGAAGGCGGTGAAGCCGCCGTGGCTGATGGCCCACCGTGACAGGTTAAAGCCTTGCGCGGTGTCCGTCTCGGTTGGTCCAGTGGACATGGCTGTATCCCTCTAACGCGTTGTGGGCCGATGCGGGGTTCGGAACAGCGTTGCTAGATTGGCTTGCCGGCGCGAGCGACCGGGCCTTCGCCGGGCAGCCGGACACGCATGCCGTCACGCAGGAATTGGACGCCGGCGGTCACCACGATGTCGCCGGACTGCAGGCCGGCCGCGACCTGCACGCCGTCGGTCGTCACGCGTGCGATCTCGACGGGCGTCTTGCGCACGGATTTGCCAACCGGATCGATGATGAACACGACCGGATTGCCGTTGTCTTCCGCGAGCGCGGACACAGGCACCACGGCGGGAGCGGCTTCCTCATCGAGCCGCATGGTCACGGCGGCGGTCATGCCGAGCCGCATGCCCTTCGGCGGTCCGTCCACGGCGACGCGCACGGCATAGGTGCGGGAGGCCGCATCGGCCTGTCCGCCGATCTCGCGGACGCGACCCGGCGTGCTCACCTGCGGCCCGGCCCAAAGCGTCACCTTGGCGCTCTGCCCGGCCGCCAGCCTGCCGGCATCCGTTTCGGGCACGGCGATGGCGATCTCGGTCTCGCCGGCGTCGGCGAGCGTGATGACGGCCTGCCCGGCGCTGACGACCTGGCCTGGCTCGCCGGTGACGCCAGTGACTATGCCGGCCTTGTCGGCCTTCAGTGTCGCGTAGCCCACCGCATTGGCGGCCTGACGAAGCTGCGCCTCGGCGCTTTCGAGGCCCGCTTCGGCCGCATTCAACTCGTTGCTGCGCGTGTCGTAGGCCGCCTGGGAAATGATGGCCTTCGGCAGCAGTGTTTTGGCGCGCTCCAGATTGTCTCTTGCCACGTCGCGGCGGCTGCGGGCCGAGGCCACGGCGGCCTTGGCGCTGTTTTCCGCCAGCGTCAGGTCGGTCTCGTCGAGCCGTGCGATCACCTGCCCGACCGCGATGCGATCGCCGACATTGACGGCGCGCTCGACGATCTTGCCGGCCACGCGAAAGCCGACGGCGCTTTCGATGCGTGGCCTTACAACTCCGGAGTAGGTCAGCGTGCGTGCGCCAGACCCGGCTTCCACGACCGCGACCTTGACCGGCCGTATCATCTCGGCCTTTGTTCCGGCCTCGCCTTCGCAGCCGCCCACGAACGCAACGATGGGCAGCACCAACAGTAATCTGCGTACCGACTTTCGTCTAATGACTGATGAAATTTGATTTTCTTCAGTTTCAAGGCGCATTTGGAGCACTCCCCTTTGGTTGGAGCTCGGCTATTTCAAGGCTTGGATGATGAAGTCAGCCATCTCGGCCGGCATGGGCTTGTCAGGGTCGTCCATGCACTGCACGAGCATCATCGGATGCCGCAGCGGCGCCATGGCGGCACATGAGCATTCGGCGGCACGCTTGACGTCCTGCTGGCGAAACTCGCCCCTGTCGATGCCGTCCTGGATCACGACGCCGAACACATCCCGGACGCGATGAATATGCTCGCGGATCGCCTCCCAGCGCTCCTCCAGCGCCACCATCACCATCTCGTGCACTTTCTTGTTGTCGATGAAGTTCTGCACGGAGCGGCGATTGAGTTCGACAACCAGGCGCGTAATGCGTTCGCTAGCGGGGATCGGCAGGCGCGCGATACCCTTCAGCGCCTCCTCATCCTCGGCGATGATGCGCTCGCAAATGGCGTTGTTGATGGCGGACTTGGAGGTGAAGAAACGGTAGACGTTGGCTGGAGACATCCGGCAGGCCTGGGCAATGTCCGCGACCGTCGTTTTCGAATACCCGTAGACCCGGAACAGCCGCTCGGCGTCCTCGAGAATCCGGCTGCGCGTCTCCAGCGCCTCCAGTGACAGAGTCGCTAGCCGAGAAGATCTATCCTCATCAATTGGGGGCATTTTCTTCGGCGCCTTCGGAGGTCGACCCATCAAATGATAAATTTCATTTTTCATCACTACTCTCAGTAATAATGCTTGTCAAGGCCGTTGCTTGAATAGGCATCACGCGCGAGGCCGCGCGCACCTAGACGGTTTGGTGTTCCGCGCGGAACAGCGCACAGGCGCGGCTTATGGCTAGCTCATGGGCATCAATCACCGATGGAGCCCGGCTATGAGCATTCTGACGGCACTACTCGTCGTGGTGATATTGGCTGCGACCGCACTCGTTATCTTCTTCTCGCTCATTCTCGCGAAATGCGAGGACGAGGCGCGCGGCATGATTCACGAGTCTCGGCAGCTGCACTTCGCAAGCGGCAGCGACTAAGCCCTTCGCCGGCACAGGCACACGCCTGCGGCGTGTGCCCCTGCACCTATTCGCTCGTCTGGGACCAGCTCAGCCGAGACGGTATGTGCACCGACGACGGATCGAAATTGTTGAGGAGCCACACACCGCCAAGCGCCAGCACGCCGGCCATCAGAATGCTCGGCAGCGTGTTGACGAGGGCGATGATCAGCGTCGCGAACGCTGTTAGAATTCGCGCGCTCGCCTCCCACAGCTCCATGGCCACGCTGTACAGCGCCCAGGCCACGCCCACCACGATCAGGACGAGCAGAACCTGTTTCCAGAACGGCCAGTTCTGCCAGGAGACGCTGGAGAGCGATGCGATCTGGGACACCGACCAGGCCCAGACGAGCTGGATGAATTTGAAGATGGTCGCGACGCCCTGCTGAATGAACTGCAAGAACTGATCGAACATTCGCTGCATGGCTAGCCTCCGAGCCGCCCGGCGGAATGGACCTTGCGCCGGTCCGAGCCGCGATCCCGGGCGCGCTTCATTAACCAACAGGCAGATCGAAAGTTCCTGTTGCAGGGCGCCAGCCCGCACCGGCGTCCTGGCGCTGCGAGCCGGAGGGCGGACGCCCAAATGGCGGCACCGGCCGCCTCAGGCCGGCCAGGCTTCGACTTCAACGGCGGTGTCGTTGTAGCACGCACCCTTGGCAAGGTCGGCCTGGGCGTCTGCTGACACGAGGGCGCTGATGGTCTGCCCGGTCTCGCTGGTCGCGATCCAGGCGCCTTTCTCCGACGCCACCACGCCCGGCGGTACGGCGTCGCTGATGACGAGCGGCAGCACGACGTTACCAAGCTCGTTCCAGACGCGGACGCGCTTCACGCTTTCGAGGCCACGCGCGGTGGCATCGGCGGGATTGATGAGTAGTGGCGGTGCTTCGCCGGGCTTGCCGCCGAGCCCCAGCAAGGTCGAGGAAATGCGTTTGTCGGAGGCTGGCGAGATCAGCGACAGCGGCAGTTGAGCCACCCGAGGCCTGTAGGCGGCAACGCGTACCTCGGGCCCCCATCGCTCGGCCAGCGTGTCCGAGACCAGCTCGATCTTGCCCGAGGGTGTGGCCGGCATCACCGTGTCGAAGAGCGCGAGGGGCCGCCCGTCGGCTGCGCTCATGCGCAACGCTTCTTTCACCGGAATCTCGCTCGGCCGGATACCTCGCATGCGCGGGTGTGAGCCGTCGATGGCCTCGTCGATCAGCTCGCGGTCGGTCGCCTTGAAGCAGGGCTCGTTGAAGCCGAAGCGGGCGGCCAGGCGGCGGAAGATCTCGGTGTTGGGCAGCGCTTCGCCAACGGGCGGGATCGCGGCTTCGCCGCGCTGCAGCCAGTGATGGCCGTAGGCCGCATAGATGTCGTCGCACTCGAAGTGCGTCGCGGCAGGCAGCACGATATCGCAGAGTGCCATGCTCTCGGTCATCGCAATGTCAATGCCGGTGAGGAACACATCTTCGCGCATCAGGCCCTTCAGCATGCGGTTCTGGTCGGCGTGCACGACGACGGGATTGTGATTGTAGATGACGAGCGCGCGCAGCGGCGGCGCAACGTCGTCGTCCGCCAGATGGCGGCCGATATCCATGATGTTGAGCGTACGCGTACCCGCTGGCAGGAGGTCCGGGCGCTGCAGTTTTGCCATCGTCTTTGGAAAGCTGTTGCCGGCTCCCAACACGATGCCGCTCGTCGCATTGAGACGGCCCATCAGTGCCGGTAGTGCAATGGCCGCGCGGATGCCGCTCCCGCCATTGCGGCCACGCTCGAGGCCGTTGCCAGGCGCGACAACAAGGGGATCGGCATCGGCCATCCAGCGAGCGAGCTTGCGGATGTCATCGGGTCGGATGCCGCATTCGGCAGCGGCCCTCTCCAGTGGCCATTCATCAGCCCGCGCCATGAAGGCATCGTAGCCAAGCACATGCTGGTCGATGAAGGCACGGTCATGGGCACCGATGCGCTTCAGCTCCACGGCGAGCGCGAAGGCGAGCAGCACGTCCGTGCTCGGTCGCGGCGCAATATGGAGGTCGGCCTGTTCAGCGATCTTGGTGCGCAAGGTATCGATGACAACGAGTTTGCCGCCCTTGCGCAGGCTCGTGCGGATCTTGCGCACCAGATGCAGGTTGGCGACCGTTGCGTTGTTACCCCACACGATCGTGAGCTTGGCGTTCTCAGCTGCCTCGGGGCCGATGCCCGGGACAAGGCCGTACGTGCCAGCCCAGGCCTCGCTGCGCACCGCTCCGCACATGGACCGGCGATAGAGTTGGCTCGCGCCGAGCTTGTGAAAGAACCGCAAGGACATGCTGTCGCCGGCGAGCATGCCGTGCGGGCCGGCGTAATTCAGCGGCATCACCGCTTCCGGCCCGTGCGTGTCGATGACCTTGCTCACACGCGTGTAGATGATGTCGAGCGCCTGATCCCAAGAGATCCGCTCGAAGCGGCCTGTGCCGCGAGGGCCGACGCGCTTGAGCGGTACCGTCAATCGGCCCGCACCATGTACGAAGTCGGCCGAGTGGTGCGCGACCTTGTTGCAGATGACGCCGCCGGTGAGCGGCAACGCCTCCGAGCCGCGCACTTTCGTGATCTGTCCATGCTCGACAGTCACGGTCAGGCTGCACGTATCCGGGCAGTCAAGGGTGCAAACTGCGGGTTGCTCAAGCGTTGTCATCGCGGATCCTGCTCATCGGAAAAGCAACTCTGCTCCACACATAGCACAGTCCGTGCAACCGGGCAGCCGCCGGAAGGCCATTTCCGGTGGCGCCCCCCTTGGGATGCGTGATGGGCGGGAGGCGGTGCCGCATGTGGTCTGCGAGCCTGGCTTGGGTTATACAACGGCGTGATGAAATCAAGGCCGGTCACGCGTCGCGATCGCAACGCGCAAGGCCGGTTGCAAAAGATCTGGGAGGCACGGATGGCGTTCATCGACCGCATCGGTATCGATGTCGGCAGAAAGCTGCCGATCGAAGATGCCATTGCCTGGGCGGCTCGGCATGGGGTCAAGGCCGTCGATGTCCAGACCGACATTGCGCCCAATGCGCTTGAAACCTTTGACGGCCCGCGCTGTGCGCGCGTTCTTGAGGCATGCGAGAAGCTCGGGGTCTCCCTTGCCCTGCACACGCTGTCGGCGGTGAACGTCGCCGAGATCTCACCATTTCTGCGGGATGCGACCGATGATTACCTCGCGGCCTATGTCTCGCTGGCCGCTCGTCTGAAAGCCAAATGGGTGATCGTGCACGGCGGCTATCACTTCACCGCCGACGTGAGGCTGCGCAAACAAGCCGCGATCGAGCGCCTCGCCCGCACCGCGGAGGGCGCTGAAAAGGCCGGCGTCCAGCTCCTCCTTGAAAATCTCAACGGCGAGCCCGAGCGCGCGGAGGTGCACTACATGCCCGACACGCTCGCAGATACGCAGAGCTTCCTGGAGCAGATTACATCACCGAACCTCAGATGGTCGTTCACGATCAATCACGCGCACTATGATCCTCTGGGCATCAAAGGCTGGGTCGAGCGCATGGACATGCGCCGCTGCGGCGAAGTGCGTGTCGCCGACAACAATGGGCTCTATGAGCTCCACATGCATCCTGGAACCGGGACCGTGGATTTTGTCGAGATGTTCCGGCTGATCGAGGGGGCCGGTTATCGTGGGCCCTATACCTGCGGGTGGGGCACTGTCGAGCAGATGCTGGAAGGGCGTCTGTATCTGGCGGAAAGAGCCAGAGAGGCCGGCGTCGCCTAGTCGCCCGCGCCGCGCGAAGTGACTGGTCCTGGTTAGATCGTCACCTCGCGTTGGGATTCAGCCGACTTCCAGGGCATCAGGCGGATCTCGGCCGCGCGCACGAGCGCGTTGAGCAGAAACGACAGCATCATGATGACGATCAGGGCAGCGAACACGCCCGCCGTATCGAATTGTCCCGAGGCGTTCGCCAGCAGAAAGCCCAGCCCGCGGTTGGAAGCTATGAGCTCTCCGACGATGGCGCCGATCAGGGCGTAGGGCACGGAGATGCGCAAACCCGCAAAGACCCATGTGATGGCGGAGGGCAGGACCACCTTGGTCAAGACGTGGCGCTCGCTGGCGCCCATGAGATACATGATGGATTCCAGTTCGCGGCTGACGTTGCGCACACCTGTGTAGGTGTTGAGAAACACCAGGAAGAACACGACGGTGGCCGTCAGCGTAATTTTCATGCCGATGCCGATGCCGATCCACAGGATGAAGAGCGGGGCCAATGCGATCTTCGGCAGGCTGTAGAAGGCGATGATGAATGGGTGCAGGAGGTCAGCCAGAATATGGATGCGGCCGAGAACCACGCCGACCACCACGCCGATGCTGGCACCCAGGAAAAAGCCGGTAAAGGCCTCGAGTGCGGTGATGCCAATATGGAAGAAAAGGTTGCCCCCGGCCAGCCAGGAGCCCAACGCCCGTCCAATCGCAGACGGCTTGCTGACGAAGAATTCGGCGACGACGACGCCCGACGCCATCTCCCAGGTGAGGAGAATTGCCACAAGCAGCGCGCACCGCATGAGATTGAGACGCAGCGATTGGCCAGCCTTGCGCATCCTCAGAGTCCTATCCTGCTTCGCCGCGCGTGAGAGCAAGGGTGGGTGTAATGAGATCCCACAATTCTGCTGCCAGCGCCTGGTAAGCCGGATCGTGCCGCAACCTTATGAGGTTGCGATCTCGCGGCAGCGGCGACGTAATGATCTTCCGTATCGTGCCTGGGCGCGGCGAGAACACAACACAGCGGTCGCAAAGCGCGGCAGCTTCATCCAGATCGTGCGTCACGAACAGCACCGATTTGTTAAGGCGCCGGCTGAGGTCCAGAAGCTCGATCTGCATGTTGAGGCGGAGCTGCGCATCGAGGGCCGCAAACGGCTCGTCCAGCAGCAGGGTCTCGGGATCGTAGGCCAGGAGCCGCGCAAGGGCGGTGCGCTTGCGCATGCCCCCCGAGAGCTGTGCGGGGTAGGACTTCTCGAAGCCGGTCAGCCCGACAAGCTCGATCAGGGATGCCACGCGCTTGCGCATCTGCGTGGCTGGCATGCCCTGGATTTCCAGTGGCACCTGGATGTTGCCCACGACATCGCGCCACGGCAGCAGATGATCGTTCTGCGTCATGTAGCCGGTCTTGAGATTGACCCGCACCACCTCAGTGCCCGCGTAGGTGATCGATCCCGCTGACGGCTGGAACAGGCCGGCGACCATGTTCAGCAAGGTCGACTTGCCGCATCCGGAAGGCCCGACCAAGGCAACGAACTCACCGCGCGCCACGTCGAGGTCGATATCGCGCACGGCCTCGACGGTACGGCCGTCGACGTGGAACGTCTTGCCGGCTTTGCGGAAAGCGATCAGCGGGCCTGCCATGCTCATGGGTCACGGTGTCGAGAGTAGGAGGGCCGCGAAAGCAACGGTGCGATGCGGCCGCCCACGTCATTTCCGTCCCAGCGCGGCCAACGCCTTGGCCGAGTAATCGTTGGTCCATCCCGTATCGAGGACCGACGCCTTCAGCGGGTCGCCGCTTTGGTACTCGTTCACGAAATTGACGATGCGTTCCATCATGGCCCGGTTGACCTCGACCGTCTTGGGGAATGACGGAATGGCTGTCTTCCAGACGTCGTCGAACATGGCCTTGTCGGTTTTTTCGCTGTACTTCGCCGCGATCAGGTCGCGCGCCTTGTTCGTCAGCTCCGGATTGTGGATGGCCTCCAGCGCCCGCTGCTGCGCCTTGAGGAAGCGCACGGTCAGGTCCGGATTGGCCTCGACCCAGGATTTGCGCACGACAAGACCGATATAGACGAAGCCCGCAAGCGGCTTCACCTCGCCGGCCGAGGTGTGAAACATCATCTTGGCGCCGTGGTTCCTGATGGCATCGTCGGACACGGGCGAGGGGAAAACGAAGCCGTCGATCCGGTTCTGGCCGATGGCCGCAATCATGGCCTCGCCGGTATTCATGGCCGTCATGGTCAGGTCGCGCTGCACATCGAGACGCGCCTCCTTGGCAAGCAATTCGACAAGCTGGCTCGCGCCGCCGCCCATGGACGCAACGCCGACGGTCATGCCTTTGAGGGCTTTCAGTTTGTCCTCGTAGGAACTCGTCTCCGAGAGATTGTTCTTCTTCGCCCAGGCCGTGCTCATGACGAGATTGTCGGCATACTGCGCGATCGAAGGCGCAATGACGATCACATCGCTGCCTTTGACATGCGCGCGAAAGGCGGACGCCGGCGCCCCGACGTTGACCTGAGCGTCGCCGCCGACCACGGCCGCCAGAGACTTGGTGCCGCCGCCGGTGCGAACCATCTCCGTCTCGATACCCTCATCCGAGAAATATCCGAGCTGCTCGGCGGCGAGCGTGGGCCAGTACAGGACACCCCAGCTCGACATGACGATCGTCATCTTGTCCTTGGCGGCGACCGTCTCCGCACTGATCATCAGCGCGGCGCCGGCGAGCAGTGCCGCCGTGGCCCTCAAAGTCATTGGCATCATGTGGTCCTCCCGGAGTTTTGTTTTTGTCTTCCGGACGGTTAGCCCCGTCCGAGCCTTATGTCGCGTATGTTCCGCTTGAAGCCGTCCAGCAGCACCTGCACATCGCTGGCGTAGGCGAGCAGGAGCGCCCCTGCGTTCTTCCATTGCTGTGCCTGCTCGTAGCTCGATACCAGCATGGAGCAATGCTTGCCGTGCTTCTTGGCCGCCGCCACGATCAAGTCGCGCTTCTCGTCGAGGACCTTGGCCTGCTCCGGCTTGCCGAACACGCCGAGGTTCTGGGCCAGATCCGCGGGCCCCAGAGTTAGCGCGTGAATGCCATCCATGCGGGCAATCTCGTCCAGATGATCGAATGCGCCATCGGTCTCGATCATCACGGTCACGAAGACTTGGGAGTTGGCGAAGGCCCGCCGCTCGAGCTCGCTGCCCGATGTGTCGTAGTCATTGCCGGGGCTCGGCCCCGCGGCACCTCGCTGGCCCAGCGGCGCATAGTAGGCCGCTGAAACGATCTCGGCCGCCTGCTGCGCCGTCTCCACTTGCGGGCAGTGGAGATTCCACACGCCGATGTCGAGAAGCCGGGTGATCCATTCGCGATTGGCCTTGGGCGGACGCACCACCAGCGGAAAATCCAGCGCCCGCGCCAAGACCGCCATATCGGCAACCGTCTCGATCGACGGCGAGGAATGCTCGATGTCGAAACGGGCAAAGTCGAGCCCCGCAGCTTTGAGCAGCGGCAGGATGGCCGGGTTGCGGATCAGGTTGATCCAGGTGCCGAGCTGCAGCTCGCCACGCTCCAGCGCCGCCCGCATGGGATTGGCTTTCATTCGCGCCTCGCGTCTGCTCGCATGCAATGAAGGCTATCCGGTCGGCCGGCTGCCGGTCTTGTACGATCTTGCCGTCGCGACTGGCTCGTACGACTAGGGGATTTTGACCAGCTTCTGCAGTGTCGGACGCGGACTGGGCGGCGGCTCACCGGGAAACAGGTTGCCCCAGCCCGTCCTGGACACCTCGCCCACATAGATATCGCCGTGGGAATCGACGGCGATGCCGTGGGGCGACGTGAAGGGGCCGGGAAAATTCTCCGGCGTGCGATCGCCCAACCGGGCCAGAACCTTGCCCTCCTTGCTGACGATGCTCAGCCGCGGGCCGAGGTTGGTCGCGCGCCGGTTGATGGACATGACCGGTCCACATTCGCCGATGTAGCAGTACGGGCAGCGTCCCGGCGGAATGTAGATCGCGCTCGGGCGATGCAGGTTGTGCCACTCGCACTCGTATTTGCCGTCGCCGTTGAAAACCTGCACGCGATGGTTCTCGCGATCGGCGACGAACACCCATCCGTCCTCGTCGCAGCAGATGTTGTGCGGCAGGTTGAACTCGCCCGGCCCTACGCCCGGCTTGCCCCACGTGGACAGCAACTTGCCGTCCGGGCTGAACTTGTGAACGCAGGCGTTGCCGTAGCCGTCGGACACGTAAATCTCGCCTTTGGGAGACAGCGCCGTGTGCGTGCAGGCGTGGAAGGGCTGGTTGCTGAGATACGGCGCGGGCTTGCCCGGCACGCCGAGCGTGAGAAGCACCTCGCCGAGCAGCGTGCATTTGCGCACCATGTGATCGCCGTCGTCGGTGCAGAAGATGGTCTCGTCCGGCGCGATGTGCAGACCGTGCGGGCGTTTGAACAGTCCCTCGCCCCACGAGCGCAGGAACGATCCGCTGCGATCGAACACCGTCATGGGATGCTCGCTGCGGCTGAAGACGTACACCTGGTCCTTGGCATCTACGGCCACTGCCGCGACTTCGCCGAAGCTCCATCCGTCCGGCAGCCGCGCCC
>CADEFX010000115.1 GCA_902826715.1 uncultured Hyphomicrobiales bacterium
GCTCGGCCCGATCTTCTGGTTTTACGCCTCCGCACTGGCGAATGCGGCCTATGTGGCGGCGGTCGCGCAAGTGCAGATCGTGTTCACGCTCGCCATCTCCTGGTTCTATTTCGGCGAGCGCATCGGCAAGCTGGAGTTCGCCGGCATCATCATCGTCCTGGCCGGGCTGCTGCTGTTCCGCGCGGTGTGACGCGCTCTACCGGCCCTCGCGCCACCAGGCCAGCGTGATGAAGAACAGAAGCGCGGCAAGTGCCAGCAGCCCTGTGAACATCGGCGTCAGCTTGACGCCGCGCGTCACGAAGGCCTCGCGATCTCTCAGCCCCATCCAGCCCGAGCCCGACAAAACACGGGCGTTCGCGAGCATGGAGACACGCGGCACGTCGACCGCAGATGCCGATACGCTAGATAGCAGTCCACCCGAGCGCGTCCAGAACATGCCGCCGCCGGTCGCTTCGACCAGGGGCTTCATCTTGTCCTCGGTAGCAGTGACCTCGCTCATCTCGCGCGCATCCTCGAGGCCCGCATGTGCCACGGCCGCAAGTTGGCCTGTCGGGCTGTTGGACTGCATCTTGTAGAGGCCCGGCACTTTGACATCGACGGAGGTGCGCCACACACCGAGACTGGCCTTCTCGAGTGTCACTTCCGACGTCTCGCCGCCCGGTGACGAAACAGTGACGGGCAACACGGTGTCTTCCATGGAGCGGCGCTCGATGGTTAGGGTGAGGCCTTTCGCGGTCGCGATCAGCCGCTCCTCCTCGAGGTCGGGCTCTTTCATCAGCCAGTGCGCGAGCCGGCGCAGCAGATCCGTGTGCGGTCCGCCACCATCGTAGCCGCGGGCCCAGAGCCAGGCGTGATCCGACAGCAGCAGCGCCACGCGGCCGCGCCCTATACGGTCGAGTTGCAGCAACGGCTTGTCCTCGACACCGCTCATCAGCGTGCGGCCGCGAACAGGCGCCGCGTCCACCTGACGGAACCAGCGGCCCCAGGACGGCTCCTGATTGCCCTCACGCATGCCGGGCAAGCCACGCGTCACCGGGTGCTTCAGGCCGTCTCCGGCAACCTTCGCCTTGAAGGGCTGCTCGAGCACGCGGCCGGACGGCGTTGCCGGCAGCACAGATGCCAATGGGGTGCGCTGCAGGCTGGTGTTACCGGCGAAGTCGTCGCCAGCGGCCACCAGCAGGGCGCCGCCGTGCCGTTCCACATAGCGCGCGATGTTGTCGTAGTAGACGAGAGGCAGGATGCCGCGGTGCTGGTAGCGATCGAAGATGATGAGGTCGAAGTCCTTGATCTTGTCCGAGAACAACTCCCGCGTCGGGAACGCAATGAGCGATAGCTGGTGAATCGGCGTGCCGTCCTGCTTCTCGGGCGGCCGCAGAATGGTGAAGTGCACAAGATCGACCGCGGCATCGGATTTCAGAAGATTGCGCCACGTGCGCTCGCCGGCGTGCGGCTCGCCGGAGACCAGAAGCACGCGCAGGTTCTCGCGCACACCCTCCGCCGCGACCACGACGCGATTGTTGGCGGGCGTCAGCTCGCCTGGCACCGGCTCCAGGTCGATCTCGAGGATGTTCTGGCCCGAATGCGGGAACGGCATGCGGATGGAGATGCGGCGGTCGATCTCCGTGCGGCGCGTCTCGTCGGCCTGTCCCTCGCGTCGGATCCGCAGTGACACGCTTTCGCTCGCGCGGCCGCGCCGGCCACTCTCGCGCACGGCCACCTCGATCTCGCGGGCCTGGCCGACGATGCCGAACTTCGGAGCCTTCAAGACTTCGATGCGACGATCGAATTCGTCGGGCTGGCCGGTGAGCAGCGCATGGACGGGCGCATCGAAGCCCAGACCGGCGGCATTTTTAGGCACGTCGTGGACCTGGCCGTCGGTGATCATGATGACGCCGGAGAGGCGGTCCGGCGGCACGTTGGCGAGGGCGCGATTGAGGTCGGCAAAAAGATTGGTGCCCGAAGAGCCTTCGCCGGTGGGCTTGGAAGCGTCGACCCACTTCACCTCGAGGCCCGCAATACGCGCAAGCTTGGCTTCCACGTCGCTTCGGATGGCGGCCGTCTGCTGAGGCCTGCCGCCGATGGTCTGGCTGGTACTCTCGTCGGTGACGACAACGGCGATGTTGGCGAGGCTTTCGCGCTCTTCCTGCCGCAGCGTCGGGTTGGCGAGCGCCGCCAGCAGCGCTGCCAGCGCCACGGCGCGCATCACCGCGCCGCGCGTGCGCCGCACGAGCAGGGCCACCACCAGCAGGATTGCCAACGCAACCGCGCCCCAGAACAGCGGGGTGGGCAGCATCGGCGAGATGTCGATGGACCAGCTCATACGCGTTCTTTCTATTGCCCGAGCCGCTCGAGCAGCGCGGGCACGTGCACCTGATCGGCCTTGTAGTTGCCCGTCAGGGCATACATCACGATATTCACGCCCACGCGATACGCCATCTCGCGCTGCGCTTCGCCGCCCGGAACGGTCGGATACAACGGCCGGTTGCTGTCATCGAGGGCCCAGGCAGCAGCCAGATCGTTGGAGGTGACAAGGATGGAACTCACGCCATCGGCGCGGCGCGCCTTGCGGCCGGCATCGCCGCCTTGATCCGAGCTTTCAGCCTCGACCCAGAGCTGACCTCCATCCCAGCGCCCAGGAAATGTGCGCAGCAGGTAGAACGACTTGGTCAACACATGCCCCTCGGGCACAGGCTCCAGGCGAGGCGTGTCGAGACGTCCGAGCAGACGCTGCAAAGGCGTGCCGCCGCGGCCCTGCACGTTGAGCCCCGTTGGCACGCCCTGTCCGAAATCGCGCGTGTCGAACACGATCATTCCGCCCTGCTTCATGTAGGCGTCGATCTTGGCGAGCGTTACATCGGTCAGCGGCTGCGCGTTGGCGAGCACCGGCCAGTAGAGGATGGGAAAGAACGCAATCTCGTCCGTGACGATATTGATGCCGTACGGCTCGCCCGGCTCGACGGCCGTGCGTGCGCCGAGCACCTTGCACAAGCCCATCAATCCCGTGCGGCTTGCCTGGTCGGCTGCATTGTCGCCCGTCACCACATACGCGAATGTCACTTTGCCGGTGGCTTGAATGGCCATCTGCTGATCGCGCGTCTGCGCTGGCGCCGGGCCGCTCGACTGCGCCAGCGCGGGCGACACGTTGGCAACGAGAACGGCGAGGAACAGACCCGCGGCACCCGCAGCTGTGCGCGCCGCGGTGCGGCGGCCGAACGGACCGGCTTGGAGGAGCATGACGGCAACCACGTCGATGAACAGCAGAGCGAGCGCCGCGCCGAGCAGCCAAGGCTTCAGCAACTGTGACGTCTCGCCCTCGAAGGTGCGGCGCTCGACGCTGCCGGCCAGACCCGGCAAGGGCTTCAGCTCGGTTTTCATGCCAACCACGTTGAGCGCGCGCGGGGTGCTTTCCGTTCCATAGTAGCCTGGCGGATGATCGACGCTCGTCTTCAACGCATCGATGCGCGCGGAAACGATCGGCTGGGCGGTGGGTGGCGGCGGCTTCAGCGTGCCAAATCCGTCCAGAACCTGAATCGGGTTGAGCACCTCGGCCGTCAGACTGGCGTCGGTCGCGGTATCGGCGGTCTCGACTCCGCCGGCAGCCACGCCGCCGCTCGGTCCGAGCGTCGAAATGCGCCGCAGCATCTCCACGAACAGGCCAGACATCGGCAGGTTCGACCAGTCCGAGTTGGCCGTCACGTGAAACAGCACAACCTGGCCTTCGCCGCGCTTGGCGGCCGTGACGAGTGGCGTTCCATCTTTCAATCGGGCCCAGACCTTGACGTCCTGGGTAAGGCGCGCGGGGTCGGCGAGAACCTGACGGTTGACGAGAACATCGGGCGTCGTCGCAAGGCCTGCGAACAGGCTGCCGTCGTCAAACGGTGCAAGCGGTTGCGGCGTCGACCAGGACAAAGCGCCGCCCAGCGTACGGCCACCGAGACGCAGACCGACTGGAATCAGATCGTCGCCACCTTTTTCGAGTCTCGGGCCTGCGAAGCGCACAAGCACACCGCCCTTCTTGACCCAGGTGTCGACACGTTCCATCAGGTCGCCCGACAGCGTGCCGATATCGGCCATAACGAGGACGGACGCCTTCTGCTTGAACGCCTCGGTGACGGACGCGGTGAGGTTGGCATCCTTCGGCCGCACCAGCTCGGCGAACGGCGCCAGCGCCTTCTCAATGTAGTAGAGCGGTGCAAGCAGTGGCTGGGCCTGTTCCCGGCTTTCACCCGAAACGAGAGCCACACGATGCCAGCGCGAGCGCGCATCCAGGAGATGCACGGCGCCGGCAGAGCGCTCGGCGCCGATCTCGACGCGCGTCACTTGATTTCTGAGCTCCAGCGGGAGATCGAAGCGCGCCACAGTGCTGCGTGCGCCGGGCGCAAGATCGAACACAGCCTCGCCCAGCCTCTGCCCGCGCGCGGAGAAAGCCAGCGCCACGCCGTTCCGCTGCCCGCCGTCGGCGCGGAGTATCATTGCCTCGAGCTTACCGTCTCGGCCAAGGCCAGCCGCGGCGGCAAGCGCCTCCTCGCCGGCGCGGCTTTCTACGACGACGACGCTGCCCGATCCGGCGAGACTGACGAGTTTGTCTGCAAATGCACGCGCCGCGCCATCATGATCGATGCCGTCGGCCAGCCACACGATGCTCGCTTGCGAGACGCCGCTGAGAGCCCGCTCGAGCTGCACAGCGGCTTCGCCGCGGGCCGGCTCGAAAGGCTGCGGCTGCAGTGCAGCCGCCGTGGAGCGCGCAGCGTTTGGCGCTTCGATGCGCAGCGTCTGCGTCTTGCCGGCTGCCGCCGTCTGCGCGACGAGTACGGGGCGGCTCTGCCCTTCGGCCTCGGCGATAAGACGGTCGACAAAGCGCGTGCGCTCGGCAAATCGCGCGGCCGACGCCCAGCCGTTATCCACGACGACAACCACGGGGCCGGTGCCCTTGAGGGCGGTCTCGTGGTTGGGATTGAGCACGGGTTCGGCCAGCGCAAGAATGACGAGGGCAGCGGCGGCCATCCGGATCAGCGTCAGCCACCACGGCGTCTTGGCCGGCGTCTTCTCCTTGTTGATCAGCTCAAGAAGAATGCGCGTCGGCGGAAAGGCGATCAGGCGCGGGCGCGGCGGAATGGTGCGGAGCAGCCAGTAGATCAGGGGCAGCGCGACAAGCGCGCCGAGCAGCCATGGATTGAGAAAGGCCAAGGCGCCAAGCGTCATCTGCTTACCCCGCCAGCGAACCGGCTGTTGGATTGCAGCCTCGCGATCAGCGCCAGCAGCGGCTCGGCCGCCGACCGGTCCGTCCGGTGCAGCAGGAACGACCAGCCGAGCGTGGACGCGAGAGTCTCCAGCGCCGCGCGATGCGCCTGCATCCGGGCCGCGTAGTCGTCGCGCAGCGTCTCCACGCGGTCCGCAACCCAGCGCTCAGAGCCTTCCACACCCACGAATTCGGTGCGACCTTCATAGGGCAACGTCTCTTCGGCTGGATCAAGCACCTGAATGAGATGGCCGGACACGCCATCGGCAGCAAGCTCGCGCAGGCGCGCGCCGATGACATCGACTGGGTCGAGGAAATCGCTGACCAGGATCACACCCGAGAAGCGGTTCAAGCGGCGGCCCGGTGGCAAGCTGTCGCGGGACCCGCCCACGTCCTCGTGGACGGCAAGAGACTCGGCAAGCTTGGTCGTGGTGTTGCGGCTGGCCGACGGCCGCGTCAGGCCGAGAATTGCCACGCGCTCACCGCCGCGCACGAGCAATTCCGACGCCGCAAGCGTCAGAACGAGGGCGCGCTCGCGCTTCGTCGTGTTCGACAGATGGCTCTTGAAGTCCATGGAGGGCGACAGATCCGGCCAGAGCCAGACCGTGTGGGCCGCCTCCCATTCGCGCTCGCGAACATAAAGGTGGTCCGAGCTCGCTGAGCGACGCCAGTCGATCAAGCGCGCAGCATCGCCGGAGTGATATTGCCGGAACTGCCAGAACGTCTCGCCGGGACCGGAGCGGCGGCGGCCGTGCAGACCGTGCGCAACCGTCACCGCGACGCGAAGCGCGTTGAGCAGGAGATCGGGAAGGCTGTCAGCAAGACCGTGAGCCTCACGCTCGTAGTCAAAATGGCGCGCAGTCTTGCCAGCATCCGGGTTTGCTCTTGGCGAGAGCCCCACCTGGCTTTACTCCAATACGTGCTTGAGATCGGAAATAATGTCGCCAACGCTTTGCGGAGTCTTGCCTGTGCGCGCCGCGAACGTGAGCGCCATGCGATGCTTGAGCACCGGCTCGGCCAGCGCCACCACGTCGTCGATGGACGGCGCGAGCCGGCCGTCGATCAGCGCCTTGGCGCGGACGGCGAGCATGAGCGCCTGGCTGGCGCGCGGGCCCGGGCCCCATTCGATCAGCTCGTTCGTGCGCGCACTGGCGTCGGGGCCGGGACGCGCCGACCGCACAAGGCGGAGGATCGCCTCGACGACTTTATCGGGGACAGGAATCTGGCGCACAAGGCGCTGGATGGACATCAGCTCCTCGCCCGAGAGCACCGCCTCGAGCTTGCGCTCCTCGACTCCGGTGGTGGCAAACAGCATGCGCCGCTCGGCCGCTTCGCCGGGATAGCCGACATCGATCTGCAGGAGGAAGCGATCAAGCTGAGCTTCGGGCAGAGGATAGGTGCCTTCCTGCTCCAGTGGATTCTGCGTGGCGAGCACATGGAACGGTGCGGGCAGGTCATGGCGTTGACCAGCCACGGTGACGTGATGCTCCTGCATCGCCTGCAGCAGCGCGGACTGGGTTCTGGGGCTCGCACGGTTGATCTCGTCGGCCATCAGAAGCTGGCCAAAGATCGGGCCCTTGATGAAACGAAAGCCACGCCGGCCGGCTGCATCCTCCAGGACCTCCGAGCCGATGATATCGGACGGCATCAGGTCGGGCGTGAACTGGATGCGCTTGGCGTCTAGCCCCAGCACCCTGCCGAGGGTCTCAACCAGCAGCGTCTTGGCGAGGCCCGGGACACCGATAAGCAGGGCATGGCCGCCGGACAAGATCGTGACCAGCGTGCGCTCGATGACCTCGTCCTGCCCGAAGATAACGGAGGACGCCGCCTTGTGGACTCGTTGTATCCGCTCACCGGCAGCTTCCACACGCGCGACGATGTTATCGTGACTATCGATCAGGGTTGTCATGATGTGAATATAAGCCCGCTTTTCGCTTTTGCGAAATCCTGCGCTGGAGAAGATGTTCAGAATATGAAGGACTGCGGCTATCTGCCAGTCACAGCAGCGTGTGCTGTCCGGCACTGCCGCGCGTTGATTGCCTGGCAAACACGCGTAGGTAACTCATGGATGCAGACAAGAAAAAAGAGGCCTCCGGGCTCTCCGGCCTGGAAGCGCTGCTGAAAGATCAAGCAGGCGATCGCCTGCCGCCGGTAGAGAGGTGGAACCCGCCTTACTGCGGCGATATCGGCATGCGCATCCGCAACGATGGGGTGTGGTTCTACCAAGGCAGCCCCATCGGGCGTAAGCCCCTGGTGAAGCTGTTTTCACGGGTGCTGAGGAAGGACGAGGACGGACGTCATTACCTGGTCACGCCGGTCGAGAAAGTCGATGTGGCGGTGGACGATGCACCGTTCCTGGCGGTGGAAATGGAGGTGACTGGAGCGGGCGAGACCCAAGTTATGACCTTCCGCACTAACGTCGATGACGTCGTGCGCTGCGGGCCGGATCATGGGTTGAAATTTGTCGCCGAGCCGCCGGACGGCGGCTTGAAGCCCTACCTGCTGGTCCGCGGCCGGCTCGAGGCTCTGGTGACGCGCGCCCTTTACTATGACCTGATCGAGCTGGCCGTGCCGGCCAAAGACGGCACAGATATGCTGGTGGTGTGGAGCGCGGGCGTGGCGTTTCCGGTTGCAGCCGCAGCATGAGGGAACGTTGCCAAGCCGCGTCCAGCGGGTCATACCATTGCGCCGCATGGAACCAGACAACAGTGCGCCGCCATTTACCGAGGCCGCCTTCCGGCGGATCGCGGCGGAGAAGCTGCATGCCCAGCCGTCGGAGGCGGTTTTCGATCCACGCACGGGGCGCACCTGGGGCCGCGGCGATTGGGATTTGAACCCCGAGCTGATGGCCGACTTCGCCGTGATGCCGCCGGCGCGTCCGGCTGCCGTGCTCGTCCCCATCATTGCGCGTGATGAACTCACCGTTCTTCTCACGCAGCGCACCGAAACGCTATCGACGCACGCCGGCCAGATCGCCTTTCCCGGCGGCAAAGTGGAATCCGGCGAGACCTCTGTCGAAGCCGCGCTGCGCGAAGCCGAGGAGGAGATCTCGCTCGAACGCCGTTACGTGGACGTGCTGGGATTTCTCGACAGCTATCGCACCGGCACGGGTTTCATGGTGGTGCCTGTGGTGTCGGTCGTGCGGCCGGGCTTCGTGCTCAAGATCGACCCCAGCGAAGTCGCCGATACGTTCGAAGTGCCCCTGCGCTTCCTCATGGATGAAGCCAATCACCAGAAGCATTCGCGCGAATGGCTTGGGCGCCAGCGCTTCTTCTATGCGATGCCTTTCGGCGGACGCTATATTTGGGGCGCTACCGCCGGCATGATCAAGAACATGCACGAAAGACTGTTCGTCCGATGATCCGCGTCATCATCGAGAATATCCTGCTGTTTCTGCTGCCGACGCTCTTCTACGTCGGCTATGTGTTCCTGACGCGGGATCCCGCCGCCAAAAAAGATCTGCTGTCGGGAGCACCGCTGATCTGGCTGTTTGCCGCCGGCACTCTGCTTGTGGTCATTGTTTTGGTTGCGTTCGGCTCGACCTCGGGAGGCCGGCCGGGGCAACATTACGATCCCCCGTCCATGAAGGACGGCCGTATCGAGCCCGGCAGAATCCAGTAGAACTGTACGTGCCATGGCCCAAACCGGACATTCCGCAATGCTGCCGTCCCTGGCGGGACGGGACTGGCTGGCCCGCTCGCAGACCGTCATGCGCGCGCTGGCTGCAGGCGGGTACGAAGCCCGCGCCGTGGGTGGCGCGGTGCGAAATGCGCTCATGGGTCTGCCGGTTGGAGACGTCGACATCGCAACGACGGCCAAGCCCGAGGAGACCATCAAGGCCTGCGAGGCCGCGGGTCTGAAGTGCGTACCTACAGGCCTGGCGCACGGCACGGTGACGGTGCTTTCCGACGGCTCTGCCTTTGAAGTCACGACATTGCGCGAGGACGTCGAGACATTCGGCCGCCATGCCACGGTCGCCTATACGGCGGACTGGACCGCCGACGCACGCCGCCGCGACTTCACGATGAACGCACTCTACTGCGCCGCCGACGGAACGGTCAGCGATCCTCTCGGCGGATGGCCCGATCTCGTGGCGCGCCGGATCCGTTTCATCGGCGACCCGGCGGAGCGCATCCGTGAGGATTATCTGCGCATTCTGCGCTTCTTCAGGTTTCAGGCGGAGGTGGGACAGGGAGCGCCGGACGGCGCCGCGCTTGACGCCTGCGTGCGCGAGCGCCATGGCCTCGCAAACCTTTCGGCTGAGCGCGTGCGCAGCGAACTCATCAAGCTTCTGTCGGCGGCCGATCCGCTGGCCGGCGTCGGACCGATGTTCGATTTCGGCCTGCTCTCGCCGCTGCTGCGCGCCGCACCAAGGCCTGGGCTGCTGTCGCGGCTGGTGGTTGCGGAGCGAGAGGTCTCTGCCTCCATCGACGCCATCTTGCGGCTGTCAGCCCTGGCGGTGGCGACGGCAGATGACATCGCGCCGCTCGCCGAACGGCTGCGCCTGTCGAACGCCGAGCGCGATGACCTCATCGTCATCGATCACAACGCGGCGACTTTGACGGCGTTATCGGATGCGGCGGCGCGCCGCACACTCTACACCGATGGGGCACGGCAGTGGCAGCGGCGCGCGCTCGCCGCCGCCGCTGCCGGTGCAGGAACGCGGTGGCGGACGCTCCATGCGCTGCCCCAGTCATGGCAGGTGCCTCCATTCCCGCTGCGCGGCGCCGACGCACTGGCCCTCGGCATCGCACCGGGGCCGCGCGTTGGCGAGCTTCTCGCGAGCGTCGAAGCCTGGTGGATCGAAAGTGATTTCACGGCGGACCAGGCAGCCCTGCGGCAGCGCCTTGCCGAGATGGCGCGTTGAGCGGCTGCAATGATTCCGTCACAGCAGGAACCGGCATTACATCGCGGAGCGCGCACGGTACGCCTTCTGTTTTCCGGCTTGGCGCTCGGATCGCTGATAATCGGTCTCGCCCTCTACCTTCTGGCAGAGCGGCTCGGCTTGGACGCAGCAACCGCACGCCTGCTGACATCTGCATTCCTGCTCGCAGCCGTCGCGGATGCACTTGTTCTCTATTTTTGGGACCGGTTGTTTACGCGCAAGCCTTGACGCGTCGCCAGAGCTCCGCCAGCGCGGCCGCGTAGCCGGACTCCGTGGGAAAGGTCAGGCCGGAGAGCTCGCCAGGGCCGAGCCAGGCCAGCGCGTCATGCTCGGCAGAAAGAACCGGCTCGCCTTCGGCATGGTGGCAGACGCGACCGACGATGAACTGGAAGACACCATCGCTTGGCCGCCGGCGTGTCCACGTCACCGCGACGTCGGTTGCCTCCACACGAAACGCTGCACCAAGCTCCTCCGCGATCTCCCGCGCCAGAATCCGGTCATGCCCATCCCACTCCTCGCCGACATCGATGCGGCCGCCGGGAAGCTCCCAAAATCCCGAGTCCGCCTCGCGAACGAGCAGCGCACGTCCGTCGCGAACAATGAAGGCCTTCAGGCTGACTTCGAAGGTTTGGATGGCGCGCGACATGGGCTCGATGCTGAGACAGGAAGACAGGCCAGCGAGCCATATCCCACGATCCAAGAGCGCGTCCAGCTAGCGGCAGCGCGCAGGCCGGAAAAAAGAGCACCGCTCAGCTTGATTCCCGTCAGTGCAGGCGGAACTCGCTGGCCACGAAGTCGTATTCGCGGGGATGGATGAGCGCCTTGTGCGTCACCCGTATACGATACAGCGCCCCCTCGAGGTTCTCGGACCAGAAATTGAGGAAACCCTTCAACTTCGGGAACAGCGGATGCAGATCGTACTCTTGCCAGATATAGCTTTGAAGAAGAGACGGATGATCGGGCATTCGATAAAGAATTTCCGCAGTCGTGAGGCTGAAGCCTCTGAGCTGCGCCGCAAAGTCTCCTGGTCCCATGCGCTGGATCTCCTGCGCGTTGAAATCGCGACTCGACCGAGTTAAAGAATATGACAACTCCGAGCGCATTCAATCGGTTTCACACCGAAAATCAAAGTCTTAGCAGCCACGCATCGACGCTGCTAACAGGCCTCGATACGCAATGCCGGGCCTCATCAAGCATGCGCACGCGCGGCGTCAAATGCCAGTTTCATCTGGAGTGCAACGCTCCCTAAAGATATCGGTCAATGCCAATGTCTGTTGAATATATTGGATTGCTCCCCGAAATTCCTGATGCAATCGCTAATTTAGGGGTTTATAGAACGCCTTCCGAAATCGCCGATGGAAGAACGGAAGGGATGAATACATGGCGAGTGTGAATGTCGATAAGATGTCGCTCAAAGAGCTTCTGGACATCGAAACGCGGGTCAAAAAGGCCATTATGAATGCCAAGGAGCGCGAGCGGGCCGACCTGAAAAACAAGATTGCGTCACTGGCAGAAAATGCCGGCTTTTCGGTGAGCGAGCTTTTCGGCAGCGGCCGCGGCAAGGGCGGCAAAGTTGCGGTCAAATATCGCAACAAGGACAATCCGGCCGAGACCTGGACGGGACGCGGGCGGCAGCCGAAATGGCTTGCGGCAAAGCTGGCCAAGGGCTCGAAACTCGCCGACTTTTCGATTTAAGGTTGTACGTGATCGCCACGACTGGCGGTCGGGGTAAAAAGCGCCCGCGTCTCCTGCCGGAGCCGGGCGTTTTGCATTTCCAGTTCCGGCACCATCAGCCAGCGGGCCGACATGCGCCGGAAACTGTTTTACAGGCTTTCTGATTGGCATCAGCCGTAGATGCAGTATTCGTAACGCCTCCACCAATAAGAGCTGCCGGTGTGAATGGCCTTGCGCTTGAGCCAGCGGCAGGACGAATTATAGCCGTAGCCATTCCCTGAATAGGCGCCGTAGTAGGGGCTGCCCAGGTCGATCACGACGCCGAAGTGCTTTTTGTGCTTGGCTTCCGCAACGCCGACCGTCGCGCCGATTGCCACAGTGACCGTAGCGATTGCAAAAAACGCATTCCGGACTTTCGTTGATTTTACCGATATTGACATCTGTCTCTCCGCCATACTCTCAAGTTGACTAGGTATTTCGGGTGGCTGGGGTGGCCTCCACTGGAACCTCTGTCGCTGCAGGACTGGAACCGGTTCACGGCCGCGAAAATTTTTCTGATTGCAGATCAAACTCGCCGTCGCGCTTGGCACTCCACCCTTGACAGTGCCAATTAGGCTCTCGCATATAGCGCCTGCGTACGCCGGACGCGCCGTTTTAGATGTCCTTCCGGCCGTCGCACCCTGCAAGCGCGGCTAGGATCCGCGCGCGGCGGACTCAAAAACTGTATGCATATGAAGGGGTTGAGCATGAAATTTCGCCCTCTGCACGATCGCGTCGTAGTGCGCCGCACGGAAGAGGAAGCCAAAACTGCCGGCGGTATCATCATCCCGGACACGGCCAAGGAAAAACCCATCCAGGGTGAGATCGTCGCCGTCGGTCCCGGAGGCCGTGATGAGGCTGGCAGGCTCGTTCCGCTGGACCTCAAGCCAGGTGATCGGGTGTTGTTCGGCAAATGGTCCGGCACCGAGGTGAAGATCGACGGCAAGGATCTGCTGATCATGAAGGAAAGCGACATTTTCGGCGTCATCGACGGCAAAGTCTCCGTTCGCGCCGCCGCCTGATCGCCTCACGCAACGTTCCAAATTCCCAATCCCCAGGAGTAGCCCCAGATGGCAGCCAAAGATGTACGCTTTTCGCAGGACGCCCGCGAAAGGATGCTGCGCGGCGTCGACATTCTCGCCAACGCCGTGAAGGTCACGCTCGGTCCCAAGGGCCGCAACGTCGTCCTTGAAAAGAGCTTCGGCGCACCGCGCATCACTAAGGATGGTGTAACAGTCGCCAAGGAAATCGAGCTCGAGGACAAGTTCGAGAACATGGGCGCGCAAATGCTGCGCGAAGTCGCGTCCAAGACATCGGATGTGGCCGGTGACGGCACGACGACGGCAACCGTGCTGGCTCAAGCCATCGTCAAGGAAGGTGCCAAGTCGGTGGCGGCAGGCGCCAACCCGATGGACTTGCGTCGCGGCATCGATAAGGCCGTCGGCGTCGTCATCGAAGAGCTGAAGGCCAAGGCCAAGAAGGTCACCTCCAACGACGAGATCGCCCAGGTCGGCACGATTTCGGCCAACGGCGACAAGGAAATCGGCCAGATCATCGCCAAGGCCATGCAGAAGGTCGGCAACGAGGGCGTCATCACGGTCGAGGAGGCCAAGGGCCTGGAGACGGAGCTCGACGTCGTGGAAGGCATGCAGTTCGACCGCGGCTATATCTCCCCGTACTTCATCACGAACGCCGACAAGATGACGACGGAACTCGACTCTCCCTACATCCTCATCCACGAGAAGAAGCTGTCGGGCCTGCAGCCGATGTTGCCGTTGCTCGAAGCCGTGGTGCAGACGGGCAAGCCGCTGCTCATCATCGCCGAGGAAGTGGAAGGCGAAGCGCTCGCCACGCTCGTGGTCAACAAGCTGCGTGGCGGCTTGAAGGTCGCGGCCGTCAAGGCCCCGGGCTTCGGCGATCGCCGCAAGGCCATGCTGGAGGACATCGCCGTCCTGGCCGGCGGCCAGGTGATCTCCGACGATCTCGGCATCAAGCTCGAGAGCGTCGGCATCAACATGCTGGGCAAGGCCAAGCGCGTATCGATCGACAAGGACAACACGACCATCGTCGACGGTGCCGGCAAGAAGGCCGACATTGAGGCGCGCGTGAAGCAGATCAAGGCGCAGATCGAAGAGACGACCTCCGATTACGACCGCGAGAAGCTGCAGGAGCGTCTGGCGAAGCTCGCCGGCGGTGTTGCCGTGATCAAGG
>CADEFX010000116.1 GCA_902826715.1 uncultured Hyphomicrobiales bacterium
GCAAGCGCGTTGCCGTGATCGGCACCGGTGCCACCGGCGTGCAGACCATCGCCGAGATCGCGAAGACTGCCGGCCATCTCACCGTGTTCCAGCGCACACCCAACTGGTGCAAGCCGCTGCACAATGGTCCGATCGATGCGGAGACCCAGGCCCGGATCAAGGCCAACTATGATGAGCTGTTCAAGCGGTGCAAGGAAACCTACGCCTGCTTTATTCATACGGTCGATCCGCGCGGCATATTCGAGGTGACGCCGCAGGAGCGCGAAGCCTTTCTCGAGAAGCTCTACACAACGCCCGGCTTTGCCATGTGGCAGGGCAACTTCCGCGACATGCTGATCGACCGCGAAGCCAATGCGATCGTCAGCGACTTCGTCGCGCGCAAGATCCGCGAGCGTGTGAAAGACCAGAAGGTTGCTGAGAAGCTGATCCCCAAGGATCACGGCTTCGGCACTCGCCGTGTGCCCATGGAGACCAAATATTACGAAGTCTACAACCAGCCTAACGTCCACCTCGTGGACATCAAGCAGACGCCCATCGAGCGCATCACGCCGACGGGGATCAAGACGAGCGATGCCGACTACGAATTCGACATCATCATCTATGCGACCGGCTTTGATGCCATCACCGGCAGCTTCGACCGCATCGATATCCGCGGTTTGAGTGAATTGAAGCTGAAGGACAAGTGGGCGCGCGGCTTGCAAACCTTCGTGGGGGTCCAGGTCGAAAGCTTCCCCAACATGTTCATGCTCATGGGGCCACATACCGCTCTGGGCAACATACCGCGCAGCATCGAGTACAACGTCGAATGGGTGACGGGCCTCATCGGATACATGCGTGAGCGCGATCTGACGCGCGCCGATGCTCGCCCGGAGGCCGTCGTGGCCTGGACCGAGCATGTCAAATCGGCCGGCGTCGGCCTGCTGTCCAACGAGGTCAACTCGTGGATGACGGGCATCAATTCCAACATTGACGGCAAGCAGACCCGCATCATTGCGCGCTACAGCGGTAGCGCTCCGGCCTATCGCGCCCGCTGTGACGAGGTGGCGGCGAAGGGCTACCAGGAGCTGAGCCTTGCCTGAAGCGAAGTGATTCCATCCGCAACGACCCTGTTCTAACGTGATTGCCAGCGAGCCGCGCAGGCAGTGCCGTGGCCACCGAAAGGATCCCCCATGCTGACGAGCACCGATCGCATCCTGACCACCCATGTCGGCAGCCTGCCGCGCAACGAAAAGCTGGCCGATATGTTGATCCGCCAGGAAGCCGGGGAATCCATCGATACAGCCCTGCTGGCGCACGAAATCGATGCTGCGACGCGCTATGTGATCGAGCGCCAGGTGAAGTCGGGCGTCGACGTCGGTAACGACGGCGAACAATCCCGCGTCGGCTTTCAAACCTACGTGCCGCGCTGCATGTGCGGCTTCGGCGGCGAGTCGAAGCGCCCGCCGGCGCGCGATCAGATTGAGTTTCCAAGCTACGCGCGCCAGATGGCGGCCCGCTTTCCGCATTCCGCGCGCTTGTCCAACGCACCCGCCGCGCTCTCAGCTGTGGATTACGTCAATGGCGCACCCATTCGCGAGGACGCGGACCGGCTGCGCCAGCTTGGATCGGGGTTTCGCGAAACCTTCATGACCGCTCCGTCGCCTGGGATCGTGGCCACCACCATGCTCAACCAGCACTATGACAGCCACGAAGCCTACATGATGGCGCTCGCGGCGGCGCTGGCCAACGAATACCGAGCCATCTACGAGGCCGGCCATGTGCTGCAGATCGATAGCCCGGACCTCGCCATGGAGCGGCACCGGTTCTTCGGCCACCTGGATGAACGCGCATTCCTGAAACAACTGGAGCTGCACGTCGGCGCCATCAACACGGGCATCACCGGTATTCCGCGCGAGCGCGTTCGTCTTCACGTCTGCTGGGGCAACAACGACGGCCCGCACATTTACGACATTGCCATGGCGACCATTCTGCCTGAGCTTTATCGTGCCAACGTCGGTGCGTTATCGATCGAGTTCGCCAACCCGCGCCATCAGCACGAATATGAGGCCCTGCGCGCCCATCCGTTGCCGGCACACATGCTTCTCGTCCCGGGCGTTCTGGATACGACGACAAATTTCGTCGAACATCCGCAGGTTGTCGCGCGCCGACTGCACGAGGCAGTAGCAGCCGTCGGCGATCGGGAGCGAGTGATCGCCGGGACCGACTGTGGCTTTGGCACATTTGCTGGCCGCGAATACGTCGCCGAGGACGTCGTGTGGCTGAAGCTTGCGGCAGCCGCGGAAGGCGCACGCATCGCCTCGGACGTACTATGGGGGCGCAGTGCGGCCTGAGCTGCGTTCCGTCAGCTCGCGCAGCAGGCCGCTGCCTTCGGCGATCCTGCGCCACTCGCCGGGCGCAAAGAACGTGAACAACGCCCTGTCGCCGGTCGCGTCATCGCCGCCGAAGTGCAGATTTGTAACCACCGTGGTCCACGGGTTCACGTCGCTTGGCGCGATCTGCCAGGGCACCGATAAACGATCTCTTCCCCGCCTTAATCTGACCCACGACACACGCGTAAGGACACGATCCCCTTGCCACTGATTGCCGCCGATTGCCCCGAGAAAAATCATCTCAATGGTCAAATGAAGGCGGCTTGGGATGGATGCTCTGCGCCCGTTTTGCGCTCAGGCAAACGCCTTGCGGATACGTGCCCAGTCGGCGAGCGCATCCTCCTGCCCGGGCACGAGTTGCAACGTGAATTGCGTGAAGCCGGCCGCGCGAAGTGTGTCGATCCGCTGCTTGATCTCCGCCTCCGTCGCCGTGAACGACGTGGCGCGGATGAGGTCTGCCGTCACGAAGGGGCGTTCCTCCGGTTTCACCAGCATCAGGTGTCCACGATGGTTCTCGAGGTAGGGTGCGTCCGCCGGCTCGAAGGTGCGCGCGAGTGCGACGTAGCCCTCCAGCTCGTTACGCAGACTGGTTGGCATGCTGGTTCCCGGCGCCAGTCCCGACAACGCCTCGTCGGCGGCGCGATGCAGCGACACGGCAGCCCGCGGCCCAGCCTGGGCAATGGCTCGCTCCGAGTCCGCCGGCTCACCCTCTTGCAATACGCACCCGAGGGCAAAAGCAGTCGCCGATAGTGCCACCTGCGACCGCCCCGCCTGCGACCATTCTTCACGCATGGCCTGAACCTCGCGGACACCCGCCTCGACGTTGCCGACGAAGTCGATCCAGCCGGCACCGAGACGCGCCACCAGAGCGCGCGTGCGCGGCCCATACGCGGAAACGTGCAATGCGATCGGATCGGATGTGTTGATGAGATCCAACTCGGGATTGAGGAAGCGGATCTTGCGCGTCTGTCCCTCCATGTCGAACGCGACGGTCTCGCAGCGCAGCAGGCCATAAACCTGCGCGATGTAGGCCTCCATGGTGCTGATCTTGATAGCGCCGAAGCCCATGGCACGCCGCGCCGTAAAGCCGGTGCCGACGCCGAAGTCGATGCGGCCGGGCGCCAGTTTGTTCAGCGTCGCCAGCGCATTGGCCGTCACGGGTGCAATGCGGTTCGATGGCACCAGGACGCCTGTGCCGAGGCGGATGCGACGCGTGTTGACGGCTGCCGCTCCCATAGCGACGAAGCAGTCCGCACTCAGCATCTGAGTATCGTAGAACCAGGCATGCGTGAAGCCTAGCTCCTCGGCGCGCTTGGCAAGCTTCCATGAGTCGGCGGCCGTCGGCAGTGCGATACCAAAGTCCATCCGTCCGCCCCGGCGCAAATTCGTTGGGTCCACGACTGACAGCTTATCGCGACGAAGGGTGGACTGTCAGCTTTGATAGTGCAGAACTTGCCCAAGACCGGGATATCGGCAGACGTCTGGGCCCATGGCGGCCCGCACCCTGACTTCGCGATTGGGACTATCGCGCGATCGGCTGCCTAACTCAGTCCCACGCTTCGACATCGACCTGCCGAACGATAATCCCCTCGGGATGATGGACGATGACATGCTCGATGACGCGATAATCGCTCGGCAACGTACATGTCACGCAGAAGGCCGAACGCTGCCGATTTAAGACCTCGTCGCTGATCGAGAGACGGACCTCGTTCGTTTTCACGCGGCTAAGGAAGGCTTTGATCTGGAGGCGACCGGTCAGGATGTGCGGGTCGCGAGGCGGGTTCGTGTGGCGATAGGACACCCACTCGGCATTGGCAGCGTAAAACTCGCACCACGCGTCGATGTCAAGGCTTTCGACCGCAGCTTTGTAGGCATCGAAGTCAAAGCTCGGTTTGGCAAATACCACGGGTGCCCCCCTGCTTGCGCGGGCACACCCTATCCCTCTCATCAGTCCGCTGACAATTGCAAACTGCCAGAACTCGTTGCAGGGATCGCGCTCAGCGGTTGGGTTTCGGGAACTGCGGCACGGGAACGCCGCGACGCTCACTATTGGCGCTCGGTCTCCGTATAGCGACGCGTGGTGCGCCGCTCACGCCGCTGACCTGCATCTCAAGCAGCCGAAGAAGCGCAACGTTGGTGCGCTGCATTTCCTGAAGAAGCTTTTGTGCCCGCAGCAGATTGCCCTCGTCGGCCGCATCGATGACCTTGGTCATCTGGCCCTTCAGAGCCAACATCTTGTCGGTAATGGCGTTGGGTGTCATATCCCATGCTCCTGCCGCTACAACCCTTGGCGGAACCACATTGTTCCGATGTTCAACGGTCTTTTACGGGCAGTGGCGGCTCGGACGCGCCGAAATCCTTGAGAAGCCGGCGGCCCAGTTCCTGGAGGAGCCTGGCTGAGCGCTGCTGGGCATCGATAACGCCTTGCTCGGCTACGGTCCAATCGCCGGACTCTGCCGAAGCCATCGCCGTGACCATGCTTGACGTTGCGGCGCGGAGCTCTGCGATCAAGGCATCGTCGGACATCGAACATCCTCGCGGATTTAATCGATGAGCAAACGCCGCGCCAGTTTTCTTCGTTCCTCATCGGCAAACAGGAGGCTCGCGCAGCGCGAGCTGGTCGAACCTTGGACGGCTCGGCCATTAAAAAAAGCCCCGCCGGATGCGGGGCCTAGGTCGTGCACTGCCATCTACTGTGATCTGTTGGGGTCGCGCGGCGTATCCGGTGTTTGCGTCTTTTCCACGTTTTGCCCGACCTGGGTATTTTGGCTCGGGCTGCTGCCCCAGTTGGTAAACACCATCACGCCGACCAATAGTGCGACTACGACCGCAATAATGGGACCGAAATAGCCGGCCTCGGACTCCGTCATGCCCTCGCGCAAACGATTTTCCAGCTCGCGCTCGCGCGTCGGGTCCGGGCGAGGATCGAGATACTCGTTCATAGCCTTTCCTTTCGCGTTAGTCCTAGTCATCAACACTGTCAGCGCGGCAAAGTTCCGAAAGTTCCCGGGCGTTGAATGGGCGGGGTGATGCCATGACGGGCCCCCGATCAAGGTCCATGGCGTGCCGAAGGGTTAAGGCTCTCGGCCTTGCGAAGGGCCTACGAACGGACGGTCAAATTCCCGATGCCACGTAGGCGATGGCATAGCTGTAGACGAAAGGCAGCAAGGGATTCATCCAGTATGTATTGGACGTGAGGAGTACATTGGCAATGAAAAGGATGGCAACGGGTATGAGCACGGTTAGGTGATCAGTGATGCTATGATCCGCGCGGGCGTAAGCGAGCATGCGGCGGACGTGAAAAATGCCGAACAGTGCGACTACGCCGCCGCCAGCCCACAGACCTCGGCAAATGATGGATGGCGTCGACGCCGCATAAGCAATGATGTCGCCCAAAATCTTCTCGCGCACGAGCCAAAGCGCGGCACCCGACGCCGACCCGCCGTTGATGAAGCTTTCGGGATAGATCTTCGTCAGACCATTGAATGCGATTGAGCCGGGTCGTGGGACGCCGAATTTGGTAGCGAGCGACCCGGAAAAGCCTTGAAACCAGTCGCCGATGAGTGGGATGGGAACGACTAAACTTTGCGCCCACGTCGTGGCGTCCATGGTGTTGAAGGCCGCGCGTTCGGCCAGATGGAGGATGGCATGGCCGATTGAGGCGTCGATATCGTAGGACAGGTTGACCGCCGCGAAGAAGCCCGCGAGACCAATAATCGCCCCACACGTGAAACTCACCGCACAACCCACCTGAATCGGAATCCTTATCGTCTTACCTGGTTCTCCAAGCAGGAACAGACCCGCTGCAACAGGGATCAGCAGCACGGTCGCCGGTTCGAACAGCGCGCTCGTTCCGAGCGCCAGCCCGGATCCAAATGAAAAGATCACAGAACGCCGCTGCGCCATGACGGCCAGGAACAGGCTAAGCGTAAGGAGAAAGTGATACCAGATCATCGGCCGCACCAGTCCGGCCAGATCACCGGGGCGAGTGGCAATGAATGTCAAAGTGGCCGTGATCAGCGCAACTTCCCACGATCCTGACAAACGCCGGGCAATCAGCAAAAGCATCGCGAAAGATGCGACAGCAGCCACGATCTGCAGCACAAGAATGCTTGCGAACAGCGCAGCCCGGCAGTGTGTGCGATCGGCTGTGTTGCAGGCGAGTCCTTGCTGGACGTTGGGATCGACGGTTGCAACAACCGCTAGCATCAGCGCAAAGCCGGGCATGCGATAGTGTGGCCCCGCCCTGGGCACGGCATGGTCCGATGTCAGGTTGCGGTGTAGATCGCTCGCGACCTGCATGCTTTCGATGTCGATGGTACTGTTGCCGCGCGCTACTGTTGCGGCACGAACAGTCACCCCCACCGCGATAAACGCCAGGAGCAGCACAATGCCTGTCCTGATCCGACCCGACAGGTCATTGCGAGCGTTTGCGAAAAGCGCTGTGGTGCGGGTTGCGATATAGGCGCTCATCGGGCCGTCACGCGCACCGAGGCCGTGCTTGGCCGAGCCAACTCAGGTCGCGTGGCGACGCTGGCTGCCGTGCCCGCAGCAGATGCGAGTGTGATGGCGCTTAGAGTGCGTGTTGAAATGTATCGTGGAAGAATCTGCAGGCCTAGCCGAACCACAAGCCAGAGGAGGCCCGGAACAATAATCGACTGGTTCGATTGCATGCCCCGATATGCGGCGCGAGCCACGGTCTGCGGTGAGCTTGCTACCAGCGACAGAGGTGAAAACCCAGATGTGGGGGTGACGAATGCCGTTCGGACCACGCCAGGTGTCAACAGGGACACAGAAACACCTGTGTTTCTGATTTCCTCGCGAAGAGCCGTTGTCACGCAATGAAGAAAGGCTTTCGAAGCGCCGTAAAAGGCAAAGCCTGGCGTCGGCAGCATTCCTGCCAGAGAGCCGACGTTGAGAATGGAACCTTGCCCGCGCCTGATCATATCAGGCAGCATCGCGCGGCTGATGGCGTGTACGGCCAGGACGTTGGCGCTGAACACCTGTTCGAGCTGGCGCACATCTGCATCGACAATAGGCCCGCCGAGCCACATTCCCGCATTGTTGATGAGGTGGCTTGCGAAGAGGCTGGACGAGTTGAGTTTCTCGGAGATGCGGTCGACCGCATCTGTGGACGTGACGTCGAGCGCGAGCGTATGCACTTGTACCGCAAAGCGGCCGCTCAATTCACGCGCGGCATTTTCGAGAGGATCGGCTTTGCGCGCGACAAGAAGTAAATTGTGGCCGTGCTCCGCAAACTCGTGCGCGATGGCAAGACCGATACCCGCTGATCCTCCCGTGATCAATACGACTGGATGCATACGGCCCCGCAAACCGTTGCAAGACAAAGCGCGGCCGCAGCAATGATGCCGACCGTGACAACACACAACCGATATCGTGGTTGTCACATTCCACAAGCGTCATTGGATGTGTTCTCCACGGTAAACGGCGCTTCTCCACAAGCGCGATCGTTTTTGGCCCGGCGGCACCTGCGCGTCCTTATGGCCCGGTCCTTACCTGTGACGTAATCGACCGCGCGCACGCGATCCTTCAGATTGGGTCTCGGAAAGTCGGCCAACGGGCTGGCTGCTAAAGCTCCAAAAGGATTTCAAATGCCATCAAAGATGCTTTGTCTCCGTAACGTATTGCTCGTCGATGCCGCGACCTGCGTTTTGACCGGCGCGCTGCTTATATTCGGCGCCCGACTTCTGGCGCAGCTTACGGCGATCCCGGCAGCGCTCTTGTTCTATGCGGGTATGTTTCTCCTCCTGGTCGCGGGCTTCATGGCCATCACTGCGACACGCGCCGCCCTGTCGCCGCTGGCGGTATGGATCATCGTTGCCGGTAATGCGCTTTGGGTCGTGGCCAGCGTCTCCCTGACGATCGGCCCTTGGATCGCGCCGAACGCGTGGGGCTACGCGTTCATAGCGGCGCAGACCGTTGCCGTCGCTGTGCTCACGAAGCTTGAGCTTGACGGTACAAAGTCTGTGGAGATCGCCGTTTAAGGGGACGCAAGGCAGCTGCGCGGAGACTTGGACCATGTCGGCTCCGCGCGCCGTGGCGCGAAAGCCCATCTGGCCGCAATCCTGGATTTCAAGAATTGTTGTCTTGGTCGGTCCTTGGGTGCTGGTGTACTGCGGCGTTCCTGAGAATGGCCGGTATGCGCGCCCGAGGTATCCATGACGAAGCGGCAAATGCGCCTTGGCGCCTTTATGCGGCCGATCAGCATCCACACGGCAGCATGGCGCTATCCCGGCGGCCTGCCCGACGCCAACTTCAACTTTGCTCATATCAAGCGCTTCGCGCAGACCCTGGAGCGCGGCAAGTTCGATGCATTCTTCATGGCCGATCATCTGGCCGTGCTGAACATGCCCACGGAGGCGCTGAAGCGCAGCGCCACCGTAACATCGTTCGATCCGGCGACACTGCTCCCCGCGCTGGCCGCCGTGACGGAGCGGCTGGGGCTGATTGCAACGGCATCGACGACCTTTGAAGCGCCTTACCACATCGCGCGTCGCTTCGCTTCGCTCGATCATCTGAGCGGCGGCCGCGCCGGCTGGAATGTCGTGACGACCTCGAATCCAGACGCAGCCCTGAATTTCGGCATGGACGAACACATGCACCACGGCGAGCGCTACGACCGTGCGCGCGAGTTCGTCGACGTCGTTACGGGCCTGTGGGACAGCTTCGCCGACGATGCCTTCGTGCGCGACGCTGCCAGCGGCATCTTCTTCGATCCCGAGAAGCTTCATGTCCTCAATCACAAGGGGCCGTACCTGTCGGTGCGCGGGCCGCTCAACGTGGCGCGGCCAGTCCAAGGATGGCCGGTGATCGTGCAGGCTGGCGCGTCCGATGCCGGCCGCCAGCTCGCAGCCGAGACTGCCGAAGTCATCTTTGCCGCGCACGGGACATTGATCGAGGCGCAGCGCTTCTATGCCGACGTGAAGGGCAGGCTCGACAAGCTCGGACGGTCGCGCGACCATCTCAAGATTCTTCCCGGGGCGTTTGTCGTGGTCGGCGACACCGTGGAGGAGGCTCGCGCGAAGCGGGCACTCTTGGACAGCCTCGTGCACTACGACAGCGCGATCGCGTCACTCTCCATCGCGCTCGGCCACGACGCCTCCAAGTTCGATCCGGATGGTCCCCTCCCGGACATCCCGGAAAGCAACGCGAGCAGGAGCGGGCGCGAACGTGCTATTGCCTTGGCCAAGCGCGATAACCTGACCGTGCGGCAGCTCGCGCAGCGCCTCGGCGGCTACTCTGGCTTTGCGTTCGTGGGAACGCCTCAGACCATCGCCGATGGGATGGAGGAATGGCTGGTCACGGAAGGCAGCGACGGGTTTAACGTAATGTTTCCCTATCTGCCCGCTGGGCTGGACGACTTCGTTGATCGCGTCGTGCCTGAACTGCAGCGGCGCGGTATCTTCAGGCGTGAATATGAAGGCCGGACGCTGCGAGAAAATCTTGGCCTGCCTAGACCGCCCAACCGGTTCTTTCGGCAAACCCGCAACTGAACGGGGCGCGCCTCGACAAAAGGCGCGCCCCGCATCTCGTTATCGCCACCACCGCTCGCAGACGCGGCGATAGCGGCGGCAATCGGCCCTGTCACCAACGCCGTCGCGCCGTACGCAATCACGACGTAAGCGGCGGCAGGTGCGCGCGGACTGCACCTGCTCGACAATCGGCGCCGGAGTGGCTAGCCGCAGGTCGGAGCCGCCCGGAGCGGCGCTGAGTGTCGTGAAGCCCATTCCGAACGCCGAAGCGAGAAGCAGAGCACCCGCACTCAATGCGACTTTCATGTTTCCTCCTGTAAATGCGAACCGCCCAGGCTGCGCCGAGCGAGTTCCGACTCGCGTAAACCTCCAACATGTCCGACAGTTCCAGAGGCTCTACCCGCGAAATTGCGCAGACACCGCGGCGAAGCTACAGGATTGGAGCCTTGCCGCAAGCGCGGCTTCGGCGGCGAAAAATGTGAAATTGTCCCTGGTTATAAATACACTTCCGGAGCATATGCCGCTGGCATCATGCGGTAATGCACCTAAACCTGTTGGGAGGACTTGACGCATGCGGCTCAAAGGCAAGGTAGCGCTCGTAACGGGCGCAGGTGGTGGCCTGGGCACGGCCATCACGAGACGCTTCGCTGAAGAGGGAGCGGCTGTGCTGTGCACGGATCGCGAGCTTGCCAAAGCCGAGGCGACAGCGGCGAGCGTCGTGAAGTCTGGTGGCAAGGCACAAGCGTTCCGCGCCGACGTCGCCGATGCGCGCGATTGCGCCGAGCAGGTCGCCGAAACGGTAAAGTGCTTCGGGGGCATCGACATTCTCGTCAACAACGCGGGCATCGCCCTTCACAAACTGGCGCTGGATACAAGTCTTGAAGATTGGGAGCGCGTCCTGCGTATCAATCTCACGGGCTCGTTCCTGACCGCGCAGGCGGCAGCGCGCGTCATGGTCGAGCGTGGCGGCGGGCGCATCATCCAGCTTGGATCGATCTCCGGCCAGCGCGGCAACATGGCCGGCGTCGCCTATGGTGCGTCGAAGGCTGCTGTCATGCACATCTGCAAAGTGCTGGCCGTAGAGCTTTCTGATCGGGGTGTCATGGTGAATGCTATCGCACCAGGGCCTATCGAGACCGGCATCAGCAAGCACGGCCCGACGCGCAGACAGAAGTATCTCGATCGCATTCCGGCGCGCCGCTACGGCAATGTCGATGCCGTCGCTAATGCTGCGCTATATCTGGCTTCGGATGAATGCGACTGGGTCACAGGGACGATCCTGAACGTGGACGGCGGCTTTCAAACGGCGGGCCTCTCTTACGACCCCAACGAGGTGAGTTAGCTCCTTGCCGCACGGGGGTCCGTGCCGGCGAGACGGCCGAATTCAAGCCACGTGGCGCAGTCGGGAGAGACGCGGGATTTCAGTATTCGGTCATACGTGGCGAGGTCTTCTTCCCGGAGAACGCCGCGCCAGCGTTCGTTCTCGCCTTTGTAGAAGAAGCGATCCGTCCCGCCCTGGAATGTCGCCAGCAGCCTCGGCATCAGCCTGTCGCCATCGCGCCGCATCTCTGCGAACGTGGCCGCCTTGACCAGGGACAGAAATATGCCATCGGGCACTGCGATATCGAGAAACTTTGCGACACGGCGCATTTCGCCGGCCAGATCCGCTTTCAAATCGCGGTAATGCACCATCAGCAGGTTCGGCCGGTGGCGTTCCGCCCAATAGCTGGCTTCGCAATCGAAGTAAGAGACGAACGGCATTCCGTCGCTTGCATCGCCCAGGCCTTCGTGGAGCCAAGTGTGAAAGTATGCAGCGACATCGTCAGGGAACGCCGGATACGGCCTGCCGATGGTCTCGTCCTCCATGCCTGATTTGCTCAACGCCTCCAGTATCTCCGGTTTAAAGCGCGTAATCTGGTTGTGATACGACATGCACGCATCGCGACCGTCGCGCGCCACGTGGATGTAGCGCACCTCGTCGGACACTGGCAGCGCATCGAACGGCATGTGCGATTTCATCGCGCGGCGGTGCGTCTGCGCCTCGAGCCGCATGAACAGAGCTTCGGCTGGCGGCCCGATCCGCCGATCTATCCATGGCGCAAGCTCGCCAATATCCCGCGGTTCAGGCGTCTGAAAGATCAACAGGTCGACGATCCGCTGCATCCATGTCGTGCCGCATTTGGGGTAGGTGGCAACGATTGTGTCGCCCGCCCGCGGGCGGTAAGCATCCCATCGGCGGCTGTCTGCGATCCACGTGCGATAGACCGCCCGCCCCTTCATGTCAGGCATGCCCTTCCTCCCCGACCATCTTTTTCGAGTTTCTGCTCGATGTGGCGCGCTTGTAAATGGCCAGCAGAAGAACGGCGGCGCAGCAGGCAGCGTTGAAGCCGCTGATCAACGCTAGAGGCATGTCAGCGAGCTTGACCCAGGCATAGAGCCCGGTGCTGCCGTTGGCGCCGATCCAGATCGACCAGCACGAGAAAGAGATCGCCGATGCCCCATGTTGGTCACGCGCCACGGCGACGATCTGTGGGAAGTAGGACACGAGGCGCAGAACATTGAAGAAGCCAAAAACCAGCCCTAAGAGATCCGCGTTGGCAATCGACATTGAGAGCACACCCATCTAGATCCTCATGGGAAAACCCCTCACTTGTCGTCCGGGACCAGGAGCAAATTGCGCCGGATGTTTTCAAAGGTGAGGTCGGACGAGGCTGAATTGTGCCCGTCTGGCTGCATGTGACGTGGCCGGCTTGACAGCTCCAGCACCGCGTCCCGATTGCTTTGTGCGGTGTGATAATCGGGGTCGAGCTCGAGCGCCGCTTCGAAATCTGCGATCGCTCGGTCGAACTGGCCTTTGCGCTTGTACGCGACGCCACGATTGTTGTGAGAGATTGCCGATCGAGGCTCCAGGGCAAGCGCCGCTGTAAAGTCGTCGATGGCTGGTTCAAGCATGCCAGTACTCAAGCGGGCGAGGCCGCGATTGACGAAGGCTTGAACAAGCCCGGGATCGATTTCCAAAGCACGAGTGAAGTCTGCAACCGCAAGATCGTGCCGGCCGGCCTCGAGGTACGTCGAGCCGCGGTTGAAGTAGCCGTGCGCGTAGATCGGGTCGAGCCTGATGGCTTGGTCATAGTCGGCCAGCGCCAGATCGTAGGCTGCAAGGGCGCCATAGGCGTTGGCACGATTGTTAAGCACCATTGCCATCAGCCGGTCGTCCAGCGTGGCGCGGTGCAGAACGCGCGTGCAGGCGTCGATGGTCATTTGCGCATCGGCGCGTTGCGAGCACTGGGCGATGTCGTTGGCATGTGCTGTGGTCGCGACGAGCATGGTCGTGAGGAAGAGGGCTGCGAAGGCACGCATGGTCTTCTCCTGGGTGCTAATGACACGCTGGGCAATAGAGATCGTTGGCCGGTCCGATATGAATCGGGCACTGGCGTCATGGGATCGTCATGGGGCCGTCAACGAGACGCCGCGCGTCTCGATCAGTTGGGCTGGGCCTTGTACTTGCGCGCCAGCTCCGCGGTTTTTTGCTCGTTGGCGAGCAATTCGGTCGTGAACGCATCCCTGGCCATAGGCCGCAGACTTTGGCCGATGCGCTCAAACCGGCCAGGCAGGTCTGCGTCGGCCGCAACCCGGCGCACGTCGGCGTCGATCTGATCCATCAGCTCAACGGACATCGTCTTTGGGCCGTACAGGCCGAACAAGCCCTCTACGCTCATCTCCGGCATGCCCTGCTCGGAAGCCGTTGGGATGCCGGGCACTGCCGGCGGACGGCGCGAGCCCATGGTGGCGATCAGCCGGACCTTGCCGGCCTCTGCCTGGCTGATCAGTGGCGCCAGCGGCATCATCACAATATGAAGGCGGTCCTCGATTAGGTCGATGATGGCCTGCGGTGCGCCGCGATAGGGGACGAACAGCATTCGCGCATCAGCTTTCTGTACAAAATCCGAGAACAGGAGCCAGAGCGTCGATCCGGTCGGCGCATACCAGTTGAGCGTATCGGGGTGCGCCTGCGCATAGCTCTTGAACTCGGCAAGTGAGGAGACCGGAAGCCTCAGCGACACGGCCATGCCGATGTAGTCTGTGTTGGTGGCGCAGATCGGCACCATCTCGTCGCGTGGCCGGATAGCAATCTGATCATTGGTGTTGTGGAGCGCCGAATAGATGAAGTT
>CADEFX010000117.1 GCA_902826715.1 uncultured Hyphomicrobiales bacterium
TCGCGCGTCTTGGCCATGTGCACGGCGCTGATCGGACCTTTCGCGCCCTGGCGCAATCCCGCTGCCACGCTCGCCTCGGGTGAGTACCCCGGCGGGTTGGTAAATTGCGGTGCCACGGACGGATTAGTCCTGATGTAGTCAAGGATTTGATCAGCGCGGCGGAAGCCCTCTTCCTTAGTACTGCCGACACCTACGAGCGCGAGGTACGCGAAGCGGTCGGGCTTCGCCTCCCAGCCGAGGCTATGCGCACGCTGGCGATAGGTGTCGAACAATCCGCGCGTGCGGAACCCCGTATTGAGCGTGGCGATTACGTAACCTTTCTCGGCCACCTGGACAGCGCTTTCCGGGCTTCCCGCTGTGATCCAGATCGGCGGATGCGGCGCCTGGTAGGGCCGCGGCCAGCAGTTGACTTGGCGATAGTGGAAGTGGTTGCCCTCCCAGTTAAAGGGCCCGTCATGCGTCGTCATCGCCTTGAGGATGAGATCGTGCGCTTCCCAGAAGCGCTCCATCAGCGTCGTGGGATTGCTGTTTGCCGGCGTCACCTCATAGGGGGCGCCTTTGACGAAGCCCATCTCCAGACGGCCGCGCGAGATCACGTCGATCATCGCGTATTCCTCGGCGACGCGGATCGGCTCTGTCCGGTTGGCGATCGGCATGCCGAGCGACAGCAGCCGCACCTTCTGCGTCTGCCGTGCCAGGATCGCAAGCGGCACGGTGACGACCGAGGTCGTGCAGGTAGCCGTGGCGTGGTGCTCGTTGATCATGATGTTAAGGCCGAGATCGTCGCACATCGCCCACTCGTCGAGGTAGCGATTGTAGAGATCGGCACCGACCTTGGGATCGAAGATCCGGCTCGGGATGGTGTTGCGCATCGAGTTGCCGGCCGCTTCCCATCCCGGGTGATAGGCCATCTCGCTGAAATGCCAAACCTTCATGAGAACAGTTCCTCGTTAGTGGCGGTCGGCCGCTGCAGCGGCGAATACTTCGACCCTCTTAGCGACCTCGGCGGGCTTCTCGATCTGGGGAAAATGTCCCGCGCCGGGCTCGCTCACGAACGAGGCGCCGGGAATGCGCGTCGCGAGCTTGTGGCCGTATTCCGGGGGCGCGATCCCGTCCTTCTCTCCCCACACCACCAGCGTGGGCACCTTGATCCGATGCAGCCAATTGGCGAGCGCCGGGTTGTGCATGTAGGGGCGCCAGCCAAATCGCGTCAGCGCCACGCGGTCGTGCACGATCTCCGTGACCTCGGCCTCGGGTAATTTGGTGTAGTCTGGCGCCCAGCGGTCAGGTTCTGCATATGTGCGACGCAGCACTTCCTCCTCGGGGAGCGCGTAGATATCGGCGATCTCGCGCTCCTCGCGCCCGCCGAACTTGCAGCCGACGGCATCGATCAGAACGAGCCCCGCGATGCGTTCCGTCGAGCGGATGCAGATCTCGCTCGCGATCCACCCTCCGAATGACGACCCGACGAGCACGACGTTCTTGAGATCGAGCGCATCGAGCATGTCGAGATAGAAATAGGCGATGTCATCGACCGTGCGGATGGTTGCTGGCTGGGCCGAGCCGCCGAACGCCGGATGGCGCGGCGCCAGCACGCTCGCGCGCGCAGCCAGCAATTCAAGAAACGGGATGTTTTGTGAGAATACACCGCCGCCGTGTAGGAAGACGAGCGGCTTTCCGGAGCCCCCGCGCCATGCCTCGACCCTGTGATCTCCGACGGCGATCTTATCCTTGTGCACCGGCGCTGCCTCCGCGTTCCAGATTTGCGCAGAGATTGCTACGGTCGATCTAAGGATGCAATAGAAATCACAAGTATGCTATAGGATACATATCCGATCCGCTTTATGCGTTTGGCAGGCTCATGCCGCGCGACTTTCCATTGACGGCGTTGGCCGTCGCCAACTCCCGCACGATGCGCGACACGCATTCGACCGCCGGCGTCGGCGACAGTGTGCGCGAAGCACACAGCGAAACTGTGCGAATGAATCCCTTGCCGGTGATACGCACGGCCTTGAGCTTGCGGCTGGTCACATCGGCGTAGATGGCCGACCAAGGCAGCACGGTGTAGCCGATGCCTTGAGCCACAGCGGACTTCAGTGTCGGAATGGAATCGAGCTCGGCAACGATGCGCGGCTCGATTTTCACCCGCGCGAGTGCGGCCTCAAGCACCAGCCGCGATCCGTTTTTGCCACTCGGCAGCACCAGATCCATGCGTGCGAAATCGCGGATCGGCGTCGGATCGGCCAGTCGCGTCTGCGCCGGCACGACGAGGAAAAGTTCCTCGGTCCAGAGCGGGTCCATCTTGAACCCTTCGGTCTGCGCATTCTCGAAAAGCACAGCGAGGTCGAGCGTGTTGCTCAGCATCATGTTGGCGAGGCTGCCGCTTAGGTCTTCCAGCAGCTGCAGGCGGATGTTTCCGTGGCGTCGGCGCACCTCCTCAAGTAGCGGCATGCTCATCAAGCACGCCGTGCTCAGCGGCAATCCGATCGAAACTGGCGTGCTGGACGCGCCGGCAAGCTCCGAAACCTCGGCCTGTGCCTGCTCGAGATGGCGTACCAGCACCTGTGCATGGCGATAAAGCGCGAGCCCGGCCTGCGTCGGCGATACGCCGTGAACGGAGCGGGTCGCGAGCTTCGCATGCATCTCGGTTTCGAGCACGGCAAGCTGCTGGCTGAGAGCTGGTTGCGCCAGCTTGAAATGCGCCGCCGCCCGGCTGATGCTGCCGAACTCGATGATCTTCATGAAATATTCGAGGCGCCTAGTTTCCATACAGATGTATTTCATAAGATACGATGCGCCAAAAAGGCAAAAGCGAGCGCGCACGCCGATCAAACCATAAGCGATGCTTATATATTCATATTGAATCGGTGTTGGCGAGGGCATTGCAATCACGGGTACGCTTGTTGCGCGCAAAGAGCACTTGAGCTGCTGCAGTGTAAAACCCGCTGAAAAGTAATCGGCGGATACAAGGGGAAGCGCATGGAGAGCACGGACCGCAAGGTTTCGCCCACGGGCGCGCAGCGTCTGGTCGAAAGCCTCGTCGAAAACGGCGTTGGGCCGTTCTTCACCAACCCCGGAACGTCCGAGCTGCACGCCGTCTCCGCCATCGACACGAGCGCCACTGCACGCGGCATCCTGTGCCTCTTTGAAGGCGTGGCAACGGGCGCGGCCGACGGCTATGGGCGCATCGCCGGACGACCCGGCGGCGTCTTGCTGCATCTCGGCCCCGGCCTCGCCAACGGCATGGCCAATCTCCACAATGCGCGTCAGGCCGGCACGCCGATGGTGGTTGTCGTCGGCGAACACGGGGCCGATCACCTGGCCTACGATAGTCCTCTCAAGAGCGACCTCGACAGCCTGCCTCCGTTCTATTCGAAACAGACTTGGCGTCTGCGCGCGGGAGACGATATCGCCAACGTTGCCCGCGAGTCGGTGGCGTTGACGCTGGCGCCGCCGACCGGCATTGCCACTATTGTTGCTGGTGCCGATGTCATGTGGTCGCCGGCCGCCGCGGCACAACGCGCGAGCACGGACGCCACGCAGCGCAGACCCGCGGCTGATCCGGCCCATATTCGACGGACGGTGGATGCGCTACGGTCGGGGCAGCCAACCGCCGTCGTGCTCGGCCGCAATGGGTTGTCCGAGGAGGGACTGCGATTGGCCGGCGCCATTGCCCGTGTAACCGGCGCGACCATCGTCTCGGAAACATTCAACGCGCGCCACACACGCGGCGCGGGTCTGCCTGCTATTTCGCGCATTCCCTATTTTCCCGAGCTCGCCGTCCCGTTCCTCTCCAAGTTCGCGCGCATTGTGCTGATCGGTTCCAAGCGGCCGACAAGCTTTTTTGCCTCCCCGGTGCACCCGAGCAATCTCGTCGCTCCCGAATGTCAAGTTGTCTCGTTCGACGCCGCGGTCGATCCGCTCGATGTGCTGCGCGCGCTTGCCAACGAGATCAAGGTGCCGGCCAAGATCGGTGGGGCTGCGCGCGAGGTGCTCTCGCTGCAGTCGGGCGCCTTGGGCCCCAATGCGATCTGGGCGGCCCTCAATCATTTCATGCCGGAAGGCTCCATCGTCTCCGACGAGGCCGGCATGTCGAGCCGCGGAGCCGACGAGGCCATGAGCGTTGCTGCGCGGCACGACTGGCTCAATCTCACCGGCGGATCGATCGGCCAGGCCTTGTCCGTTGCTGCAGGTGCGGCCGTGGCGCGGCCGGACTGCAAGGTGTTCGCCGTGCAAGGCGACGGCGGCGGTCTTTACACGCTGCAGGCGCTGTGGACGCAGGCGCGCGAGAAACTCAACATCGTCAACGTCATCCTCAGCAACGGCCGCTACGGTATCCTCGATTACGAGGCCAGACGTCACGGCATCGGCCTCGGCCCCAAGGGTGCATCGTTGTTCGACCTGGGCTCGCCGAGTGTCGACTGGGTGTCCCTCTCCAAGGGCTTCGGCGTGCGCGCCGTTTCCGCCTCGACCGCCGAAGAGTTCAACGACCATCTGCGCGAGGCCATCGCCACGCCTGGACCATGCCTCATCGAAGCCAAGCTCAGCCGACCGCCCAGCAAGAAGCGATAGCCGCCCCGGCACATACTGTTTCCAGCCTGATCCAGGACGATCCAATGACCCAGAAGAGCGCTCGACCGCCGAAAGTTCGCCGCAGTTATTTCGAATGCCCGATCATGGTGGAGAAAAAGTGGGCGAAGATTCCCGAGATCCATGCCGACGTTTTCATGCTCGACATGGAGGACAGCACCCCGCCTGTGTCCAAAGTCGAGGCGCGCCACCGCATCGTCGATCTCATCAAGGATCCTGGCTACCTCGGCGGGCGCGAATTTGTCGTCCGCCCCAACAACCTCTCGACGGAGTGGGGACGCGAGGATCTGGAAGCCGTCGCCGACGCCAAGGCACCGTTTGTGATTTATCCCAAGGTGCGTAGCGTCGACGAGATGCGCGAGGTCAAGCGCATCTTCGACGAGCGCGGGTCCACGCCCGAGATCATGCTGATCATCGAGACGCCGCAAGCTGTCCTCCAACTTGAGGCCATTGCCTCCTGCCCCGGCGTTACCGTTCTGCTGGTCGGACCCGGCGACCTCAGCATGGAGACCGGCATCTCCATGTTCGACGACGCCGACGAATTCACCGACGGCTTCATCTACACGCGCTCCAAGGTGCTGTTGGTAGCCAAGGCTTACGGTTTGCAGCCGGCCGACGCCGTCTTCACCGCCGATCTCAAGGATCAGGTGCGCATGCGCCGGGCCATGGAGCGGTCCCGCCGCATGGGTTTCACGGGGCTGATGAGCTTCTATCCGCCGCACGTCCCCATGATCAACGAGGTGATGTCCCCCTCCAAGGACGAAGTCGGCTGGGCGGAGCGTGTCGTCGATACGTACACGAAAGGCCGCAAGGAAGGCCTTGCAGCTATCTCGCTCGATGGAAAATTCCTCACGGTCCATCAGTTCACCAGCGCGCAGGAGACTTTGCGCGTCGCCAATCTGATCGCGCAGCGATCGCTCTGAAGCAGAACAACAATCTGGGAGGATTCTGTGTTTAAGGTGAAGATGTTGGGCGCCGTTGCGGCAACGCTGTTGTGGACGGGTGCCGCCGTGGCGCAGGCAACAGTGGAGCTCGAGCCGGGGTTCTCGGTCGACAAGGAGCTGCTCGCCAAGGCCCAGAAGGAGGGCAAGGTCTCCTACTGGTGCAGTCTCACCGAGCCTGAGTGCGCCCAGGCCGCCAAGAGGTTCGAGGAGTTTTCGAAGATCAAGGTGGAGTTCGTGCGCCTGAGCACGGGCGGCATTCTGACCCGCATCACAAAGGAGCGTTCCGCGAACATCCACTCCGTCGACATCATCAGCCACGGCGACCCGCCGGTGTGGGAGACGATCTACAAGCCGAAGAAATGGCTCGTGCAGTATGTCGCCGAAGGCGTGAAGACGTACGCCAAGGAGTACAAGGATCCAGAAGGCTTCTATGCCGCGCATTGGATGATCGCCAACGGCTTCGGCTACAACACGAGCCAGGTGTCGGCCGCCGATGCACCGAAGAAGTACACCGATCTCCTCGACCCGCGCTGGAAGGGCAAGATCGCCATGCCCCATCCCAAGCACAGCGGCGGCTTCAATGAAGCCGTGACCATCCTCTCGAAGATGTTCGGCTGGGAGTTTTTCCAGAAACTCAATGCCAATCAGCCGCTGGTCACCATCGGCTCGCAGTTCAACCTCAAGCCCATCATCGTCAACGGCGAGCGCCAGGTCGCACTGCATGGTGCGGATGCTCTGTTCCTCACCGAAGCCAAGCAGGGCAAGCCGGTCGGAATCATCTATCCCGAGGAAGGCACGGTCATAAATCAGATTTTTGCCGGCCTCGTTGCCGATGGCCCCAGTCCGAATGCCGGCAAGGTCCTCATGGAGTGGCTGCACAGTGCGTCGTACCAGACGACGGTCGCCGCCAGCTATTGGCTCGTACCGCATCCCGATGCGAAATATCCTGCCGATCGCGTGCCGCTGAAGGACCTCAAGATTCTGACGCTGCCGGGCACCGAAGCGCAGTCGGCAACCGAGGCCCGAGAAAAGTTCAGCGATATCTTCGGGGGCTGATGTGGCCGTTCAGGCGGTCGGCCAGGCTTCGGGTATGACACCATTGACCGGACGCGCGGGCGGCGACTTTGCCGCCCAAGCTTCTTGGTGGCTGGCCGTTGTCCTGCTGGCTCTGCTCATCGCCTGGCCGATCGGCTGGCTTGTCCTGATGAGTTTTGAGGATGGCCAGGGCGGCTTCACGCTCGCCAATTACATCCGGGCCGCCAGCGCGCAGCGGTACTGGGATGCCGCCGTCAATTCGCTCATCCTGAGCACGAGTGTCGGCGTGCTCAGCGTTCTCGTCGCCACGCCGCTCGCCTGGGCCATCGCCCGCACCAACATGCCGGGCCGCCGCTTCATACAGGTGATGGCGCTTGCCTCGCTCATCACGCCGGGCTTCCTCACGGCGGTCGCCTGGATTCTTCTCGCCGGTCCGAACGCGGGACTTCTCAACCAGCTCTTCCGCTCGGTGACGGGTTTAGAGGGGCCCTTGTTCAATATCCTCTCCATGCAAGGGATGATCTTCGTCACGCTGCTCGAGTGCTTCCCCTTCGCCTTCATCATCATCTCGAGCGCACTGCAGAACATTTCGGCCGAGCTTGAGGACGCCGCCAACATCTCCGGCGCCAGCACGGCGCGCACCATGTGGGTCATCACATTGCCGCTGGTCAGGCCGGCAATCCTGGCCGGCTTCGTCCTGGCCTTCCTGGAAGCTCTCGTGCTTTTCAGCAGTCCCGCCATCATCGGCGTTCCCGCGCGCACCTACGTGCTCACCACGCAGATCTGGGCGTTGTTCCAATTCCCGCCGCAACTCGGCGTCGCGTCCGCGCTGTCGCTGCCGCTGCTGCTTGTGACCATGGCGCTGCTGTTCGTTCAGCGTCGGCTGCTTGGGCGCCGCGGCTACGTCACCGTCACGGGCAAAGCAAGTGCCGCGCGCGTCATCGATCTGGGCTGGGGGCGCTGGCCGATGTTCGTGTTCTGCCTGCTGGTCGTCATCGCCTCGGCAGGGCTCACGTACGTCGTCCTGTTTTCCTACGCGGCATCGAAGGTGTGGGGCCAGCTCCCGATCGGTGCGAACTTCACCTTCGAGAACTTTCGGCTGGTTCTGTTCGATCTCGATTCGGCGCAGAAGGGTTTGAAGAACAGCCTCATTCTCGCGCTGGGCGCGGCGACTGTCGCCGTCGTGCTGGGCGGCATCCTGGCCTATGTTTCGGAACGCCGCCTGTTGCGCGGCGCCTGGGCCGTCGGCTTCCTCGCCATGGCGCCGATGGTCATCCCCGGCATCGTCTTCGCGGTGGGCCTGTTCTCGGCCTATACGCGCCCGCCGCTCATTCTCTACGGCACGCTTTGGATTCTATTTGTGGCCTACCTCACCAAGTTCCTGCCGCTCGCCTACATGAACTCGGCAACGGCCATCAAGTCCGTGAGCCCCGATCTCGAGGAGGCTGCGCGCATCTCCGGCGCCGGCGGGCTGACCACCTTCGGCCGGATTACCGTGCCACTCGTCAAACAGGGGCTGCTGTCCGGCTGGTTCCTCGTCTTCATCTACTCGCTGCGCGAGCTGAGCTCCTCCATCCTCCTGTTTACGAACAACACGGTGGTGGCCTCGGTTGCGGTCTATGATCTCTACGAGACCGGCGCCTGGCCGCAGCTCAGCGCACTCGGCTTCATTCTTCTGCTCATCAATACGGTGGTCGTTGCGGTCGGCTATGTCGTGCTCGGTAAGAGCTTCGTCGGCGAGCGGCCCTGAGAGACGGATATGGCAAGCGTCACCCTGACCGATTTGACGAAGGAATTCCCCGGTGCCAAGCCGGTGACCGATGTGTCGCTCGACATCCGCGACGGCGAACTCATCGCGCTGCTCGGGCCGTCGGGCTGCGGCAAGACCACGACGTTGCGCATGATCGCCGGCTTCATTCCGCCCACGCGCGGCGAGATTCGTGTCGGTGACCGCGTGGTCTCGGGCAAGGACGGCGTGGTGCCGCCCGAGCATCGCCGCATGTCGATGATCTTCCAGAGTTATGCCGTCTGGCCGCACATGACCGTGTTCGACAACGTCGCCTTCGGCCTCAAGATGCGCAAGCTCTCTGCGTCCGACGTGAAGCAGCGCGTCGACCGCATGCTCGACATCGTGCACCTCAAGACGCTGGCCGCCCGTTATCCCGCCGAGCTCTCCGGCGGCCAGCAGCAGCGTGTTGCGCTAGCCCGCGCACTTGCCAACGAGCCCGAGACGCTGCTCCTCGACGAGCCGCTATCCAATCTCGACGCCAACCTGCGCGAGGAGATGCGTTTCGAGATTCGCCGCCTGCACGACGAGTTCGGCATCACCAGCATCTACGTGACCCATGACCAGGCTGAGGCCATGGTCACCGCCGACCGCGTTGTCGTCATGAATGCCGGGCGTATCGAGCAGGTAGGCTCGCCCGAGGACATCTACGACCGCCCCGCCACGCGCTTCGTGGCGAGCTTCATCGGCATGAACAACCTGCTCGATTGCCGTCTGGCGTCCGGCAAAGCCATCATCGCAGATACGCCGCTCGCCGTCGAAGGTGCCACACAGACCAACACCAACGGGTCTCTCGTGCTGGCCATCCGTCCGCACGAAATCGAACTCTATTCGCAGACCGCCAGGCCGAGCGACACGACCAACATTTTGCCGGGCACCGTGACCCGCCAATCGTTCCTCGGCGACGCGCGCGACTACCTCGTCGACCTTATCAACGGGCAGACGGTCCGTGTCTCTGCGCGTCCCGCCATGCGCGCATCGGTCGGCGAGAGCGTCTGGCTCCGTTTGCCACCTGCCTCCTGCAAGCTGCTCGAATAGCTGGCGCGGCGCAAAGCTCCCTTTGTCCCTGATTGATAGCGAGATTGGACACACGATGATCGCCGCCCGCCAGCAGCCATTGCACGGAATACGCGTGCTCGATCTCGCCACCATGATAGCCGCGCCTTATTGCGCCAGCATTCTCGGCGAGTTCGGCGCCGAGGTGATCAAGGTCGAGATGCCGGGCAAGGGCGATCCTTGGCGCTACTTCGGTACCATGACGGAAGCCGGCTCCACGCTGAACTGGCTCAACGAGGCGCGCAACAAAAAGTCGATCACGCTCGACCTACGCAAGCCCGAAGGTGCCGATCTGCTCCGGCAACTGGTCGCCAAGAGCGATGTTCTCATTGAGAACTTCCGCCCCGGTACGCTGGAGAAATGGGGCCTCGGCTTCGACGCACTGAAGGCGATCAAATCCGACTTAATCATGGTGCGCGTCTCGGCTTACGGGCAGACGGGGCCTTACAAGAACCGCCCCGGCTATGCCCGCGTCGCGCATGGATTCTCAGGCCTCACCTATCTGGCGGGCGAGCCCGACGGGCCGCCCGTGATCCCCGGCTCGACATCGCTTGCGGACTACATCACGGGCGCATTCGGAGCCATCGGCGCGCTGATGTCGATCATCGCGCGCGACCGGTTCAAGGTCGGCCAGATGGTCGATGTCAGCCTCTATGAAGGCGTGTTCCGCATGCTCGACGAGATGGCAACGCTCTACGCCCGCGACGGCACCATCCGTGAGCGCATGGGCGCCGACACCGTCAACGCCGTTCCCCACAGCCACTACGAGACCAAGGATGGCCGCTGGATCGCGCTTGCCTGCTCGAGCGACAAGATGTTCGAGCGCCTGGCGCGCGTAATGGATCGCGAAGACCTCATCGCGCCCGATCGCTTCGCCACCGTGGCGCAGCGTGTCGACCGGCGCGAGGAGGTCAACGGCATCGTCGCCGACTGGATGCGCAAGTTTACCTGTGACGAGATCGTGCGGCGTTGCCTCGAGGGCGACGTGCCGGCGGGTCCAATTAACAGCGTCGCCGACATCTTCCTCGATCCGACGGTCAAAGCCCGAGAAAATCTCATCGAGCGCGACCAAGCCAAGGCCGGCAAGCTCGTCGTGCACAATGTCGTGGCCCGCCTGTCGGAAACACCCGGCAGCGTCGACACGCTCGGCCCGGACCTCGGTCAGCACAATCAGGACGTCTATTCCGGCCTGCTCGGCCTCGGCTTGGAGGATCTGCAGCGCCTACGCACAGGGGGCGTCATCTAGGTCTTCTTGCTCGCCGTTGGAGCACAAACTGCGCGTTTGCACTCAAACTGAACGGTACAACCAGATCAATGCGGGAACTGGCCTTGGATTTCGTTTGCCGAAAACCGACGATCTGGACCGGCGAATAAAGATGGTTGCGGGGATAGGATTTGAACCTAAGACCTTCAGGTTATGAGCCTGACGAGCTACAGGGCTGCTCCACCCCGCGTCACCATGATGCCAGCTGCCGTCACGACAGGCGGCGGCAAGCCTCAACGGCGCCCTTATAGCAGCTTTTGGCGGGCTGTGAACTTCCTTGTTGGGGCTTACGATTTTGCCGCTATGGAAGCGGGCTTGCGACGTTCGTCTCAGCTTGGGCGGGAGGGAGATGTCGGGCCTTTTGCGCCGGCGAGGGACTGCTCCTCGGATTTGCTCTTCCAGATGAAATGGATGTTTCGCGCATAGATGAGCAGGCCGCCGCCCTGGCCCAGAATGAAAACAGGATCCATGCGGTAAAGGGCATAGGCGAACAACATCAAGCCGCCCGCGAAGCTGAAATACCAGAAGGTTTCCGGCACAATGGAGCGGCGTGCGCGTTCGCTCGCCAGCCATTGCAGGATGAAGCGCATCGAAAACATAACTTGCGCCGACAGGCCGATCGCGAGCCAGACGAGTTCGGCCGTGGGCGTCGTGGCCCACCATGTGGCCAGCTTTGAAAATGCCATCAGGGTTTCCGCGCTGCGGCCGGGCCGGCATGACGCCGGTCCAGCAGTTGATCTCGTGTTCGCGTTTCAGGCGATCGGGGTCACGTACGGTCGTTGGCGCGTCGCCCCGCATCGCCGCGTCGCCCGATGCGGCTCGACAGGTCGGAGACCTGCCGCCCTTCAGGCAAATCCTCCACGATCATCGGCACTTTCGTGCGCTTCCTCAGCCAACTCACGCCGATGAGGTCGTGAATGCCGATCAGCGCGCGGCCTAAGTTGCTGTATTTGGAGACGCCGGCCACGCGCGGCCTGTCGCTGACCGGCACGTAGGCGGTGCCGTGCCCGTAGGTCTGGAAGAGGGCCGGCAGGTAGCGGTGCATGCCACTGAAGAAAGGGAGACGCAAGAACGCCTCGCGCCAGAACACCTTGATGCCGCAGCCGGTGTCGGGACAATCGTCGCGCAAGACGCGATCGCGGATCCAGTTGGCGGCGCGGGAGGCGAGGCGTTTGGAGCTTTCGGCCTGGCGGTTCGTGCGGATGCCGCCGACAAGTGCCGGGCCGCTGCCGCCCGGCGGGGAGAGCCGGTCGATCAGGCGCGGCAGATCGTGCGGGTTGTTCTGTCCGTCGCCATCCATGGTGGCGATGACGGGGCTCGTGGCTGCCAACACGCCGGTGCGGACCGCGGCACTCTGACCGCTGCGCTCGCTGTGCCTGAGGTAACGCAGTCCGGGCAGCGTTTCGCGTGCCAACAGGGTCTTGATCTCCGCGCCGGTCCCATCGGTGCTAAAATCGTCCACCACGATCACTTCCGCGAGAACGTCGGCGGAGACGGCTGCGTAGGTCTCCTCGACAAGCCGGCCGATGTTGCCGGCTTCGTTGAGCGCCGGGATCACGACGGATACCCGCATATCAATCAGCTCCTCTCGGAAGGGCAGCCGCGGCACACAATGCCCTCAGGACACCGTAGGATGCCCGCGTCGCGCCAAGCTCATCCGAAGCCAACCCGCCGCACCACTCATATCAAGCTTCCTCCGGTGCACTCAACCTAGTAAATGGGCCGGGACAAGGGCGCGTTCCGATTTGCACAGAATCGCTCGAACGGGCGGAGACTATGTTTATCGTACGGCTCGTTGTCGGTTTCGTGCCGCCTCGAATGCGGGCTGGGCCCCGTGGGCATGATGATGGCAGACAGCATGCGAGGCTGAGGCAGCGGCAGATGAGCACGGCCCTAGTGGATAACCGCACTCGGGATGCGCGCACAGGCGTGCCGGCGATGCTGTGGGGCGGCCTGGCGCTGCTGCTGGCCGTGCGGTTGGTGGCGCTGCGATACAATGCCACCGATCTGTTCTTCGACGAGGCACAGTATTGGTACTGGAGCCTCGAACCGGCGTTCGGATATTACTCCAAGCCGCCGCTGATCGCCTGGATCATAGGTGTTGCGACAAGCGTGTGCGGCACGAGCGAGTTCTGCATCCGGTTGCCGTCGCCGCTCATTCACACTGCGACCGCGCTCGTCATCTACGGAATTGGGCGGCGGCTCTACGGGCAGACGACAGGCGTATGGGCGGCGCTGGCCTTCGCGACGCTGCCCGGCGTGTCGGTATCGGCGGGCATCATCTCGACCGACGTGCCCTTGCTGTTCTTCTGGGCGCTGGCGCTGCTCGGCTTTATCGGCCTCGCTGATACCCGCGCGTGGTGGCCGGCGATGCTGCTGGGCATCGGCATCGGCCTCGGACTCAATGCCAAATATGCGATGGCGTTCTTCGCGCTCTCGATGCTGGTCTACTTCTTTGTAACGCCGCCTGCGCGAACGCTTCTGCGTGACGTGCGGCTGTATGTGGCCTTGGGCCTCGGGGTCGCGCTGATCGCGCCCAACCTGATCTGGAACCTCGCCAACAGCTTTGCGACGTTTGCGCATACGGCCGACAACGCCAAATGGGGCGGGTCTTTGCTCAATATCGGCAAGGGGTTCGAGTTTGTCGGCGCGCAGTTCGGCGTGTTCGGTCCGGTGTTGTTTGCGGCGCTGCTGTCGATATCGTGGACGGCATGGCGCGAGCGGCTGCCGGAGCCGGACCGGATGTTGCTGGCGTTCACACTGCCGGTCCTGGTGGCCGTGGCGGCACAAGCGTTCGTATCGCGCGCGCATGCCAATTGGGCCGCAACCGCGTATGTGGCGGGAACCGTCCTGGTGATTGCGGTGCTCCTGCGCACGCCGCGGCGCGGATGGCTCAAGGGATCCTTTGCCCTGCATACGGCCATGGTCGCCATCGTTGGACTGGCAGCATGGCAGGCGGGCCAGTTCAAGCTGCCGTTCGGCGCCGATCCGTTTGCGCGCACCCTGGGCTGGAAAGCCCTGGCTCGGGGGACGCACGAAACGCTTGAAGCAGCGCGCCGGGAAGGCCGCCCGTTTGGAACGGTCATCACTGATGATCGTTCGCTGACGGCAGAGCTGCTGTACTACATGCGTCACGATCAGACGCCGGTGCGGGCCTGGTGGGAAGGCGGGCGTCCGCACGATCACTTCGAGTTGACGCGTCCGTTCAAGGCGGGCGCGGTGGAGCCGGTGCTGCTGATCAGCGTCCGGCGCGATGCGTCGCCCGTGACGGAGCGCTTCGATAAGGTCGAGCCGCTGGGCGAGCGTGCCATATCCGCGGGCCTGACG
>CADEFX010000118.1 GCA_902826715.1 uncultured Hyphomicrobiales bacterium
GATCGACGTAGAACTTCACCTGGTCGGCCGTGGCGCCACCGGCCATGAAGATACCGCGAAGCATCTGATATTCGACCGGCAGTCCCGACTCCTTGCAGGTGGGAATGTCACTCCAGGCCATATCCGCCGTGACTTTTGCAGTGTAGACGCTGCGCTTGCCGTCGAAGATGCACAATGGCCTCAACGCGCCGGCCTTCCATTGCTGCGCGGCCTCGATCGGATTGTTGACCGAAGAATCGACATGCTTGCCGACGAGTTGCACGGCGACGGCGCCGCCACCCTGATAGGGAATGTAGGTGAACTTCTTGTTAGCTGTCTGCCGCTCCAGCGCAACGGTGATGATCTGGTCCTCCTGCTTGGAGCCGGTGCCACCCATCTTGAACTTCCTGTCGTCACCGGCCTTCACCGCCTCGACATAGTCCTTGGCCGTTTTGTAGGGCGCATCCGATGGCACCCACAATACGAACTGGTCGAGAGCCAGCATGGCCACGGGTGTCAGATCCTTCCAGCTGAAGGGTGTGCCGGTGCCCATGGGCGTGGTGAACAGGTTCGACAACGTGATGATGAGCTTATGCGGGTCGTTCGGGCTGTTTTTTATCTCGAGGAACCCTTCGGCGCCTGCACCGCCGGCCTTGTTGATCACGATCATTGGCTGTTTCATCAGGCTGTGCTTGGTCACGATGCCCTGAATGAAACGCGCCATCTGGTCGGCACCACCGCCAGTGCCGGCCGGAATGACGAAAGTCACAGCTTTGGTCGGCTCCCAGGCGGCGGATGCGTATGTGCTGGTGGCGAGTGCCAGCACTGCTGCCAACGTCGTGCGTCGTAACATTCGATTGGCCATCACTTTGTCTCCTCCGTTATTTTGTTGCCTGCCTCAGTGAACTTCACGCCGGGTGCCTCACGCCCGCTGCAATGCCGGTCTGATCATGCCCATCAACCATGCAATCATCGGTAAAAACAAGAGCACGAAGCCCAGCATCATGATGCCGCCGACGAGCCAGTTGGAGAAGAAGACCGAGAGGCTGCCCTGGCTGATAAGCATGGCCTGGCGGAACGAGCCTTCGGCCATGTCGCCAAGCACGAGGGCCAGCACGAGAGGTGGCAGCGGATAGCCGAGCTTGTTGAAGCAGTAGCCGAGCACGCCGAAGATCAGCATCATCCAGACATCGAACATGGCGTTGTTCACAGTGTACGCGCCGACGGCGCAGATGACCAGAATGACAGGGGCGATGATCGAGAACGGAATGCGCAGGATGGCGGCGAACAGCGGCACGCAGGTCAGTACGATGATGAGACCGACGACATTGCCCAGATACATCGAGGCGATCAGGCCCCAGACGAAGTCCTTCTGCTCGACGAACAGCATGGGTCCGGGCTGCAGGCCCCAGATGAGAAGGCCTCCGAGCAGGACGGCGGCCGTCGGCGATCCAGGAATGCCGAGCGTCAGCATGGGCAGGAGCGCGCTGGTGCCGGCGGCATGCGCGGCGGTCTCAGGCGCGACGACGCCCTCGATCTCTCCCTTGCCGAAGTTCGCGCCGCGTCTGGAGAAGCGCTTTGCCAGGCCGTAGCTCATGAAGGAAGCGGGCGTGGCACCGCCCGGTGTGATACCCATCCAGCAACCGACGATGCAACTCCGCAGGAACGTGAACCACAGGCGCGGCAACTGCTTCCAGGTATCGAGCACGGCGCGCATGCTGATCTTGGCGCGGGCGCCAGAGAAGCTGAGGCCGCCCTCCATGGAGGACAAGATCTCGCCGATGCCGAAAAGACCAATGACGGCAACGAGGAACTTGAAGCCGTTGAGCAGGAACTCCTGATCGAACGTCATGCGCAGCTGGCCGGTGACGTTGTCGAGGCCGACCGAGGCCAGCGCAAAGCCCAGGCACATGGAGGCCAACGTCTTGAAGGGCGAGCCGCGGCCCATGCCGATGAAGCTCGCGAATGTCAGGAACTGCACAGCGAAGAATTCGGGGGGACCAAAGCGGAGCGCGAACTTCGCAACCAGCGGCGCCAGAAACGTGATGACGACAACGGCGACGATGGCGCCGACGAAGGAGGAGGTGAAGGCGGCGGTGAGCGCCGCATCGGCCTTGCCCTGTTGGGCCATGGGGTGGCCGTCGAACGTGGTCGCGACCGACCAGGGCTCGCCCGGAATGTTGAACAGGATCGACGTGATGGCACCGCCGAAGAGTGCGCCCCAGTAGATGCATGACAGCATGATGATGGCCGAGGATGGCGGCATGCTGAAGGTCAGCGGCAGCAGGATCGCGACCCCGTTGGCGCCGCCGAGCCCGGGCAGGACGCCGATAATGACCCCGAGCAAAATTCCTATCAGCATCAAGCCGATGTTGTAGGGCGTGAGGACAACAGAGAAGCCCTGCAGCAGCGCCGCAATCTCTTCCACTTTTCCTCCTGAGACGTCTCTTCCTGCCCAGAATTATAGTTTTTGCAGCCTTCAACTTGAGCGGCAAGCTGGCATACCATATACCCGCGACGGTAACCACACAACGTCCTTGAATGGCATTGGGCAGACGATCCGCTTGCCGACGTATTTCCGGCCTCATTAGAACACGGTTTTTCATTGCCAGGGTCACGGGCGCTGGTGTATGGCATACCAAGAACTACAATGTGCTGGATTGCCAAGGGTACGCGCAAGCACCAAGACGAAGCCGCAAAGGACCGGGCGCATGCCAGATACCGTTCTCAGAATACAACCGATTGCGGAGAGCCTGAGCTTGAAGGCACGCGCCTATGAGGCGCTGAAGTCGGCGATCACCAACCTGAACATCTACGCGCCGGACGCTGAGTTACGCTTGGACGAGCGCGACCTGTCGCAGCGCTTTGGCGTAAGTCGAACCCCTCTGCGCGAGGCGCTTGCACAGCTTGATTCCGAGGGCCTGGTCCGGATCGTCGCGCGGCGGGGCATCTTCATCGTCCGCAAAACGAAGCTCGAAATCCTGGAAATGATTACGGTGTGGGCCGCACTTGAAAGCATGGCCGCGCGGCTCGCGACAAAGGAGGCGGCCGACGAGGAGATCGCTCGCCTGCATGACCTCGTCGATTCATTCTCCAGCGACGAGATCGCCCGCAAAATGGGGGAGTACTCGGACGCCAACATCAAGTTCCATCAGGCAATCATAAGCCTCGGAAAGTGCGCCCTGATTTCACGCATGACGGACGATCTGTTTTATCACGTTCGCGCCATCCGCCAGCGCACGATCGGAGAGGCGGATCGCGCCAAGCGCTCTATTGTCGACCACAAAGAGATCGTGGCCGCGCTCGAAGCTCGCGATACTGAGCGAGCCGAGCGGCTGGTGCGCGACCACACACTGAAGCTTCGTGATCACGTCGAGCGTTTCGTCAATCTCGACTGACAAAACACTACTGGGAGGAGATTTGTCGATGGCTGAAGCCGCCAGGGCAACCACGACGACTGAAGACGCGCAGGAGCTGACGGACGGCTTCCACCTGATCATCGATGCACTCAAGCTCAACGACCTGACGACGATATACGGTGTGCCGGGCATCCCGATCACGGACTTCGGCCGCATGGCGCAGGCTGCCGGCATCCGCGTTCTGTCCTTCCGCCACGAGCAGAACGCCGGCTATGCCGCATCGATCGCAGGCTTCCTCACCAAGAAGCCCGGCGTCTGCCTGACAGTCTCGGCGCCCGGCTTCCTGAATGGACTAACCGCGCTGGCGCACGCCACCACCAACTGCTTCCCGATGATCCTGATCTCCGGTTCGTCCGAGCGCGAGATCGTCGACCTGCAGCAGGGCGACTACGAGGAAATGGATCAGCTCGCGATTGCCAAGCCCTTGTGCAAAGCGGCCTATCGCATCCTGCACGCGCAGGACATTGGCATCGGGTTGGCCCGGGCGATCCGCGCGGCCGTGTCAGGCCGCCCGGGCGGCGTCTATCTCGATCTGCCCGCTAAGCTCTTCGGCCAAGTTATAAACGCGGAAACGGGCCGGAAATCGCTGGTGAAGGTGATCGACGCCGCGCCGGCGCAGATCCCGGCACCGGATGCGATCAAGCGCGCGCTTGATGTGCTGAAAGGCGCCAAACGGCCATTGATCATTCTCGGCAAAGGCGCCGCCTACGCCCAGGCCGATGATGCGATCCGCAAGTTCGTGGAAATGAGCGGCGCGCCGTTCCTGCCGATGAGCATGGGCAAGGGCCTTCTGCCGGATACACATCCGCAGTGTGCGGGCGCCGCGCGCTCCACGGTGCTGAAGGACTCCGATGTGGTGATGCTGATTGGCGCGCGGCTCAACTGGCTGTTGTCACACGGCAAGGGCAAGGCGTGGGGCGAAGCGCCCAAGAAATTCATCCAGGTCGATATCGAGCCGAAGGAGATGGACTCGAACGTCGAGATCATGGCGCCGGTGGTTGGCGACATTGGATCGTGCGTTGCAGCGTTGATTGAGGGCATGGGCACCAAGGGATCAGCGCCGCCGCCCGAGTGGGTTGCAGCGGTCGGCAAGAAGCGCGACGAGAATGTTTCCAAGATGGCGCCGCGGCTGATGAACAACAACTCGCCGATGGACTACCACGGCGCCCTCGGCGTTCTGCGCACCGTCATCAAGGAGCGTCCCGAAGCGATCCTCGTCAACGAAGGCGCCAATACGCTCGACCTGGCGCGCGGGATCATCGACATGTATCAGCCGCGCAAGCGCATCGATGTCGGCACCTGGGGCATCATGGGCATCGGCATGGGTTATGCCATCGCCGCCGCCGTCGAGACCGGCAAGCCGGTTCTCGCGGTCGAAGGAGACTCGGCCTTTGGCTTCTCAGGCATGGAGGTCGAGACCATCTGCCGGTACAATCTCCCAGTCTGCGTCGTCATCTTCAACAACAACGGCATCTATCGCGGCACAGACATCAACAATGCCGGCGACGACCCGGCGACGACCGTATTCGTCAAGGGCTCGCGCTACGACAAGATGATGGAAGCCTTCGGCGGTGCCGGCGTGAATGCCACGACACCTGACGACCTGAGGCGTGCCGTCAACTCCGCAATGGACTCCGGCAAGCCCACCCTCATCAACGCCGTCATTGATCCCGCCGCGGGCAGCGAGAGTGGCCGTATCGGCAATCTCAACCCGCAAAGCGCACTCAAGACAAAATAGGGAGGCTCCGCATGGGCAAGGCACTCGAAGGCGTCCGCATCCTGGACTTCACGCACGTCCAGTCCGGACCGACATGCACGCAACTCCTCGCCTGGTTCGGCGCCGATGTCATCAAGGTCGAGCGCCCGGGCGTCGGCGACATCACGCGCGGCCAGCTCCAGGACATTCCCAAGGTGGACAGCCTCTATTTCACGATGCTGAACCATAACAAACGCTCCATCACCATCGACAGCAAGAACAAGAAGGGCATGGAGATCCTCGAGCGCCTTGTGAAGACCTGCGATGTGCTGGTCGAGAACTTCGCGCCCGGCGCGCTGGACCGAATGGGGCTGACGTGGGAGCGCATCCAGGAGCTGAATCCGCGCATGATCTACGCGTCGGTGAAAGGGTTCGGCCCCGGCCCGTACGAGGATTGCAAGGTTTATGAGAACGTGGCCCAATGCACCGGCGGATCGGCCTCCACCACCGGCTTCCGCGACGGCCCTCCCCTCGTCACCGGCGCGCAGATCGGCGATTCCGGAACGGGACTGCATCTGGCGCTCGGCATCGTCACCGCGCTCTTCCATCGCACGCACAGCGGCAAGGGCCAACGCGTTACCTGCGCCATGCAGGACGGCGTGCTGAATCTGGCGCGCGTCAAGATGCGTGATCAGCAGCGCCTGACCCACGGCCCCCTTACGGAATACAGCCAGTACGGCGAGGGAATTCCATTCGGCGATGCGGTGCCTCGCGCCGGCAACGATTCCGGCGGCGGCCAGCCGGGGCGCATCCTCAAGTGCAAGGGTTGGGAGAACGATCCCAACGCCTACATCTATTTCATCACGCAAGCACCGGTGTGGGAGGCCATCTGCGACGTCATCGGCGAGCCTGAGTGGAAGATGCATCCCGACTATGCCAAGCCGGCTGCACGTCTGCCGCGGCTCAACGAGATCTTCGCGCGCATCGAGAAATGGACCATGACCAAGACAAAGTTCGAGGCCATGGAGATGCTGAACAAGTATGACATTCCGTGCGGCCCGATCCTGTCGATGAAGGAGCTTGCCGAGGATGCTTCGCTTCGCGGGACAGGCACGATGGTCGAAGTCGATCACCCGACGCGCGGCAAATATCTGTCGGTCGGCAATCCCATCAAACTTTCTGCCTCACCGTCGGAGGTAGAGCGCTCGCCACTGCTCGGCGAGCACACCGATGCGGTGCTCACCGAGCTTGGCTATGCCTCTGACGAGATCACTGCGCTGGCGCAAGCTGGAGCAACCGCTACTGTGAAGAAAGTGGCGGCGGAGTAGAATGCGCGCTCGCCCTATCCCGAGTTTGAAGCGTCACAATCGGAGCAGTTGAATGCGGATCGTTGTCCATGGGCAGGAGGCCTTCGGCAAGGCCGTCCTCGAGAAACTGCTCGAGCGCAAAGAGAACGTGGTGGCCGTGTGCTGCGCACCGGACAAGGCGGGGCGGCCAGAGGATCCGCTCAAGCTGTTTGCCATCGAGAAGGGCCTGCCCGTCCATCAGCCCAAGAGCTGGAAGACGCCAGAAGCGCTCGAACTCATGAGATCCTTCAATGCCGACGTGTGCATGATGGCATACGTGCTGCTCTTTGTACCGCAGCCGGTGTTGAACGCGCCGAAGCTCGGGACATTCCAATACCATCCCTCTCTCCTGCCCGCGCATCGCGGACCGTCTTCGATCAATTGGCCGATCGCAATGGGCAAGACTCGCACGGGCCTGACAATCTTCTGGCCTAACGAAGGCCTCGATGAGGGTCCCGTCCTGATTCAGAAATCCGTCGAGATCGGCGCGGACGAAACCCTGGGCGATGTGTACTTCAAGAAGCTGTTCCCGATGGGCGTCGATGCCATGATCGAGGGACTGGAGCTTGTTCGCGCCGGCGCGATGTTGAGGCATGAACAAAATTTGGCCGACGGCTCCTACGAAAGCTGGTTCAAGAAGGACCTGACCGAGATCGATTGGTCCAAGCCGGTTGCGGACGTCTACAACATGATCCGTGCGGCCAATCCCGCGCCCGGCGCCTGGAGCACGATCAAGGGCCAGAAAGTCGATTTTTTCGATAGCGCCAGGACCACCGGCTCGGGCAAGCCGGGTGAAATCCTTTCCACGAGCGAGCAAGGTCTGACCATCGCGGCGCAAGGCGGTGCCATCCTCGCCAAGCGCGTGCGCGGCAGCGACGGCAAGAAGATCGCCGCGGCCGACTTCGCAAAATCAGCGGGGCTCAAAGCCGGCGACACGTTCGATGGCCCAGCCCCTAAGCCTGCCGCCTGACAAATTTCTGCATCTGCGTCGTTTCCGGGAGACCCTCCAATGGCCGTCAAGTCCGACATCGAGATCGCACGCGAAGCCAAAATGAAGCCGATCGCCGAGGTGGGGCAGAAAATCGGCATCCCTGCCGACGCGCTGCTCAACTACGGTCCGACAAAAGCCAAGGTCTCCTTCGACTTCATCAACGGCGTGCAGAAGAAAAAGAACGGCAAGCTGATCCTGGTGACAGCCATCAGCCCGACGCCGGCGGGGGAGGGCAAGACGACGACGACTGTCGGCCTTGGCGACGGACTCAATCGCATCGGCAAGAAGGCCATGAGCTGCCTGCGCGAGCCCTCGCTCGGCCCCTGCTTCGGCATGAAAGGCGGCGCGGCCGGCGGCGGTTACGCGCAGGTCGTGCCTATGGAAGACATCAACCTCCACTTCACCGGCGACTTCCACGCCATCACCAGCGCACACAACCTGCTGTCGGCCATGCTCGACAACAACATCTACTGGGGCAATCCCAACGGCCTCGACGCGCGCCGCATCGCCTGGCGCCGCGTCATGGACATGAACGATCGCGCGCTGCGCTCGATCGTAAACTCGCTAGGCGGCACGGCCAACGGCTTCCCGCGCGAGGACGGGTTCGACATCACGGTTGCCTCGGAGATCATGGCGATCTTCTGCCTGGCGACCGACCTGAAAGACCTGGAGCGGCGCATCGGTTCGATCGTGGTCGGCTACACCCGAGATCGCAAACCGGTGAAGGCCCGCGATCTGAAGGCCGACGGCGCCATGACGGTCCTGCTGAAGGATGCGCTGATGCCGAACCTCGTGCAGACGCTGGAGAACAATCCGGTTTTCATCCACGGCGGTCCGTTTGCCAACATCGCTCACGGCTGCAACTCGGTGCTGGCCACACAAACGGCGCTCAAGCTTTGCGACTATGTCGTTACGGAGGCCGGCTTCGGCGCGGACCTGGGCGCGGAGAAGTTCTTCGACATCAAATGCCGCAAGGCTGGCCTTGCGCCATCGGCCACCGTGGTGGTGGCGACCGTGCGCGCGCTCAAGATGCATGGCGGCGTGGCGAAAGACGATTTGAAGAATGAGAATGTCGCCGCGGTCACCAAAGGGTGCGCCAATCTGCTGCGGCATCTGGAGAACGTGCGCAAGTTCGGCGTGCCGCCGGTGGTCGCGATCAACCGCTTCATCACGGACACCGATGCAGAAATGCAGGAGGTCATGAAGGCCGCCGAGAGCGCAGGCAGCAAAGCTTTTGTCTGCACGCACTGGGCCGACGGCGGCAAGGGAACCGAGGCGCTGGCGCGGCATGTGGTCGAGATGTGCGATGCCGGCAAAGCTGAATTCAAGCCGCTGTATCCCGACAGCATGCCGCTGCGCGACAAGGTCAAGACCATCGCCACCGAGATCTATCGTGCTGCCGACATCTCTTGCGACGCATCGGTGGAGGCGCGCTTCAAGGAGTTGCAGGATAGCGGCTATGGGCACCTCCCCGTCTGCATGGCCAAGACACAGTACTCGTTTTCGACCAATCCGAACCTGCGCGGCGCGCCGACCGGTCATGTGGTTCCGGTGCGCGAGCTGAGGCTGTCGGCCGGCGCGGAGTTCATCGTGGTCATCACCGGTGAAATCATGACCATGCCCGGCCTGCCGCGGGTGCCGAGCGCGGAGAACATCCGACTGAACGAGACGGGGCAGATCGAAGGCCTGTTCTAGACCGCACTCCCGGAGAAATTTCGGAACCGCACATGAGCAGCCGTTCGCGGCTGCTCTGTCGTTTCCATGCCCCGTGACAACGCGCGCGGGCCACGGCTAAGCTAACGTGCAACAGCAATAATCGGCGGGCCAAGGTCCGGCCGACAAACGGAGGGATGACCATGCGCTTCAAGGACCAGGGATGCATCGTCACCGGTGGCGGCAGCGGCATCGGACGCGAAGTGGCGTTGGGATTTGCGGCCGAAGGCGCCCATGTCGCGGTCGCCGACGTCGACCTGCGCGCGGCTGAGAGCACCGTTGAGGAAGCGCGCAAGCGGGGCGGCTCCGCGCACGCCTTCGCGCTGGACGTGATCGATCCCAAGGCCGTTACCGTTTTCGTCGATGCGGCGGCACGCCGGCTCGGGCGCCTCGACGTGCTCGTCAACAGCGCCGGCGTGCGCGAGATCAGTCCAGTGCTCGAGCTTCCGCTCGAGGAATGGAACCGGGTGATGGGAATTAATGTCACCGGCCTGTTCCTCTGCTCCCAGGCCTTCGGCCGTCACGTCGTCAAGGCAGGCAAGTCGGGCGCCATCGTCAATCTCGCCTCCACGCTCGGCGTGACAGCCGCACCCAATCGCGCTGCTTACACGGCCTCCAAGCACGCCGTGGTCGGCCTTACGAAAGAGATGGGCCTGGAGCTTGGCGACCGGGGCATTCGCGTCAATGCCGTTGGACCGGGGGTGACGCGTACCGCGCTGACGGAGCGCTACTTCCAGGACGAAACGTATGCCCAGACCGTGCGCAGTCTGCATGCCCTCGGCCGTTGGGCCGAAGCCTCGGAGATCGCCAAGGCGATCCTTTTCCTGGCCTCGGACGACGCCAGCTTCATCACCGGCACGACGCTGGTCGTGGACGGCGGCTGGACGGCCGGAAAGAAGATGTAGGCAGGGTAGGACCGGAGCGATCAGACCGCCGCAGCGCGGCGGGCCGCGTCGACCACCGCAATGGCCGACATATTCAGTAGTCCGCGCACCGTGACGGAGGGCGTCACGATGTGCACGGGCAGAGCCGCGCCGAGCAGGATCGGGCTAATGGCCACGCTGTTCGACACGACCTTCAACATGTTGAACGCGATATTGGCGGCGTCCAATGAAGGCATGACCATGAGATTGGCGGCCCCGGTCAGGCGCGAGCTCGGAAAGATCTCCTCGCGGATGAAGGCCGACAGGGCGGCGTCGGCGTGCATCTCGCCTTCGACCTCAAGGCCGGGGGATTTCTGGTTCAGGATCGCCAGCACGCTCCGCATCTTGCGCGCCGAAGGCGTATCCTCCGAGCCGAAATTCGAATGCGAGATCAAGGCGACCTTCGGCTCCAGGCCAAAGCGGCGCACCTCTTCGGCCGCCAGCAGGGTAATTTCGGCCAGCCGCTCGGGAAGCGGATCGTAAGAGACGTACGTATCCGCGATAAAGAGCGGACCGTTGGGCAAGATAAGTGCCGAGACGGTCGCAAAGGCGCCAACGCCATCCAGCTTGCCGATAACCTGTGAGATGTGGCGCAGGTGCGTGTGGTAGCGGCCGACGGCGCCGCAGATCATCGCGTCGGCATCGCCGCGCCGCAGCAAGAGCCCGGCGAGCACGGTCGAGCCATTGCGGGCGACGCGGCGCGCATGCGATGGCGACACGCCTCTGCGCTCGACTAGGCGGTAGTATTCCTCGGCCAGCACGGGCAAGCGCGCATCGGTCTCGGGATCGACGATGTCGAAGTCCTTTTCCGGCCGCATTCTGAGCCCGAGATGCGGCAGCATGCGCACGATGGCATCGCGCCGCCCGATGAGCACCGGACGCGCCATGTGCTCCGACACAAGTTGCTGGGCGGCTTGCAGGACGTAGGGGTGATCGCCCTCAGCGAACACCAGGCGCTTCGGGACGGTTGCGGACGCGCGCCGCGCTCCCTCGAAGTACGGCCGCATGACGAAGCCGGAGCGGAAAACAAAGCTTGTCAGCTTCTCCCGATAGGCCTCGAAATCGGTGATGGGCCGTGTCGCGACGCCCGACTCCATCGCTGCCTTAGCGACAGCCGGCGCGATCTCCAGGATGAGGCGCGGATCGAAGGGCTTGGGCAGGATGTATTCAGGCCCGAACACCAGCGTATCGGCGCGATAGGCCGTCAGCACGATGTCGGAGGCTTCGCTTTCCGCCAGGCTCGCGAGGGCGGTGACGGCCGCCTTCTTCATCTCCTCGTTGATGGTCGTAGCGCCCACATCCAGCGCCCCGCGGAAGATGAAGGGGAAGCACAGGACGTTGTTGATCTGGTTGGGGTAGTCCGTCCGGCCGGAGGCGATGATGGCGTCCGGTCTTACTGCACGCACATCCTCCGGCAATATCTCGGGCGTCGGATTGGCAAGGGCAAAGACCAGCGGCCGGTCGGCCATGCTGGCAACCATCTCCTTGGACACGATGCGAGCAGCCGAGAGACCGAGAAAAACATCTGCACCCGGCATGATCTCAGCCAGCGTGCGCTTGGATGTTTCCTGCGCGTACGTCTCCTTGAGGGGATCCATCAGCTCGTTGCGGCCCTTGTAGACCACGCCCTTGATATCGGCGACCCACACGTTCTGCCGCTTCAAGCCGAGCGCACACAGGAGATTGAGGCAAGCCAGTGCGGCTGCGCCCGCGCCTGAGCAGACAAGGCGAGCCTGCTCGATCGTTTTGCCCACGATCTTAAGGCCGTTAAGAATGCCGGCCGCTACGACGATCGCTGTCCCGTGCTGGTCGTCGTGGAAGACGGGAATGCGCATCCGTTCTTTGAGACGTTTTTCGATCTCGAAGCACTCGGGTGCCTTGATGTCTTCCAGATTGATGCCGCCAAAGGTCGGCTCGAGGCGAGCAACCGCCTCGACGAAGGCTTCCACCTCCATTTCGGCGACTTCGATGTCATACACATCGATACCAGCGAACTTCTTGAAGAGAACGGCCTTGCCCTCCATGACCGGCTTGGAGGCGAGGGGACCGATGTTGCCGAGCCCAAGCACGGCCGTTCCGTTCGTGATGACGCCGACAAGATTGCCGCGCGCTGTCAGGCGCGAGACAGCTTCCGGATCACGCGCGATTTCCTCGCACGCGTGCGCGACCCCCGGGGAATAGGCAAGCGCCAGATCGGCCTGATTGGCGAGCGGCTTGGTCGCCGCTATGGCGATCTTCCCCGGTGGATCGGCCTCGTGATAGTCGAGCGCCATCCGTCTCACGTCTGTGTTGGGCATTCCCTCAGCGATCCCCTGCCAAAAAATCCTTCTTGAGCTGGTCAAACCCGGATGACTATTTTTCCGAAATGTCCCGCAGCTTCCATGGTGTGGAACGCGTCCCGGGCTTTCTCAAATGCGAACGTCTGGTCGATCACAGGCTTCAGACCGCCGACGGCAATAGCGCGATTCATATCCAGGAACATGCGGCGAGACCCGACGTAGATGCCCTGCATCTTGATCGACTTGCGCATGAACTGCGCCGGATCGATCTGCCCGCCGGCCAGCACGCCGATGAGTGAGATGGTGCCGGCAACGCGCGTGGCTGCGATGCTCTTGGGCAGTGTCCCGGCGCCGCCAACCTCGACGGTCGCATCGACCCCGACGCCGTTCGTCAGATCGAGAACCGCGCGATCCCAGTCGGGCGTCTTACGATAGTTGATGGTGTGCGCCGCGCCGAGTGCTTTCGCACGCTCGAGCTTCGCGTCGCTGGACGATATAATGATGGGACGCGCCCCCATATGCTTGGCGAACTGCAGCGCGAAGATGGACACGCCACCGGTCCCGAGCAGGAGTACTGTGTCTCCGGCCTTCACGCGCGCGGCTTCTACCAGCGCGTTCCAGGCCGTCAGGGCCGCACACGGCAGCGTCGCCGCCTCCTCGAACGACAAGTGGTCCGGGATAGGCACCACGCCGTCGGCGCCGAGCACGGCTTCCTCGGCCAACACGCCGTCGAGTGCACCTCCTAGCGCACTTGCCATCGCCTCGGCGGAGCATTGCCCATCGGTCCAGCGTTGGAAGAAGGTGGAGGCGACGCGTGCGCCTTTACTGAGGCCCGTCACGCCGGACCCGACGGCAATGATCTCGCCCGCTCCGTCGGAGTTGGGAATACGAGGGTAAGGGAGCTTGCGCGAGACGGGGTCCCGCACCGTGCCGAGGTCCCGATAGTTGATGGACGACGCGCGGATGCGTACCTTGACCTTGCCTGGACCCGGCTCGGGTGAGCGCTGCTCCGACAGCTCGAGCGCATCGATACCGTTCGGAGAAACGATTTGCCAGGCGCGCATGCGACCTCCCTAAGCCTTTTGTCACGGACCAGCCGGCATGATAGCCTGCAGACATGGGGTAACGAAACGAAAGCTCGTGTTGGTCTGCGCCACCGCCCTGGCGGCCATGGCCCTGTACCCCCTTTGCTTGCAAAGTGCACAAGCCGATCCGCCGTCGTCGTCTCAAGCAGCGCCGGTAGAGAACTGGCGGACATCGCCATGGCATGGCATGCAGAACGGCTATGGCCAGATCATTCCCTGCCGGTGCCGCTATCAGGGGCAGGATTACAGGCTCGGTGAGGTGGTGTGCATGCAGACCCACATGGGGACGGTGATGACGCGTTGCGACCTGTTCATGAACAACACTTCGTGGATCCCGACCACCGACGCCTGCACGATCAGCCGCGTACCGGATGGATTGTCCGTCGCCGCTCGATAACGCGGCTTGGTCTCAGAAGGCAGGGCCGAACTTGTTCGAGCGCGGGAAGCCCTTGGGTGCCAGACGGCCTGACTGCGAGCGCTGGCCCACCCACTCACCGAGTTCCGACCAGAGCAATGTGAACGTTCGGCCGGCCGCATC
>CADEFX010000119.1 GCA_902826715.1 uncultured Hyphomicrobiales bacterium
TTTCGTTTTGGCCTTGTATCTCTATTGCTAGACGAGCATCCGCACCGGATCTTCCACGAGCGCGCGGAAGGCATTCAGCAGATCAGCGCCAACCGCACCATCAACTACGCGGTGATCGCACGACAGCGTGCACGTCATGATCGTCGCAACTTCCACCCGGTCGCCGTTGACGACGGCGCGCTTCTCGCCGGCACCAACAGCGAGAATGGTTGCGTGCGGAGGATTGATGACGGCATCGAACGCCTTGATGCCGTACATGCCCAGATTGGAGATTGATGTCGTCCCGCCCTGATACTCGTGCGGCGCCAGCCGGCGCTTGCGGGCGCGCTCTGCCAAGTCCTTCATCTCGTTGGAGATCTCACCTAGAGTCTTGAGTTCGGCGTGATGGATGACCGGCGTGAAGAGACCACCCTCCACCGCTACCGCAACGCCCACATCAGAATGCCGGTGCCGCAGCATACCGGCTTCCGTCCAGGTCGCATTCGCTGCAGGTACCTGCTGCAGGGCCAGAGCCAACGCCTTGATGACGAAGTCATTGACCGAGAGCTTGTACGCCCGAGGACCCTCCTTGGGCGCGATCTTGTTGATACGCTCTCGGGCCGCCAGCAGGATGTCGAGCCGGCAATCGACCGACATATAGAAATGCGGAATGGTCTGCTTGGACTGCGTTAGTCGCTGGGCAATGATCCTGCGCATGCCATCATGCGGCACGACCTCATAGCTGCCTGTCTCGTAGAGCGCGAGCACCTTGTCGTCGGGCATCGCCTGGATGGAAGTGGCGGTGGTTGGCTGGGTGACAATGGCGGTGCTCTGCGCCGCGGCCGCCGGCGCGCGTTGGCCGCTGCCACCCTTCAAGGCCGCCTCGACATCACGTTTGACAATGCGGCCGTGCGGACCTGAGCCCTGGATCCGCGCCATGTCGAGATTGCCGCCCTTGGCCAAACGGCGTGCGAGCGGCGACGCGAAGATGCGGGCCTCGGCATGCCCGTTGGGTCGAGCTGCCGTCGATGCGGCCGCCGGCTGGCCGCGGGGTGCAGCCTCATCCTTTGCGGGCTTCACGGGGGAAGCCGAAGATCCCGTGGGCTTCTGGGAGGTGGAGCTTGACGGGGCTGCCGCGGTTGCACCCAGTGCGCTGGCGTTTTCACCCTCCTCCAGCAACATCGCGATCGGCGTGTTGACCTTCACCTTGTCGGTGCCTTCGTCGATCAGGAGGCGCGCGACCGTACCCTCATCGACGGCCTCCACCTCCATGGTCGCCTTGTCGGTTTCGATCTCGGCGATGATGTCGCCGGCACGAACCTTCTGGCCTTCCTTGACGAGCCATTTGGAAAGCTTGCCTTCCTCCATCGTCGGAGAGAGTGCCGGCATCAAAATGGGAGTGGGCATTGGCGTTCCTGCTCTTGTTGTGCGCCTAGCGGGTCAACCGGATTTCGGTAGGCGTCCATTTCGCCTTGCGGCGCGCGATACGCTGCTCGGCCGTCTCGTTGTCGTAGGTAACTGGCTCGGCCACGCGGTTAAGCAATTCCCAAATCGCAAGCCCGCGCGCGTTGATGACCGACCACACGTCGCCGCCGTCCTTGAGCATGACCCCGACATAAACGCCGCACGTCTTGCAGATGAGGCTCGTACCCGTGCGGGTCGCGAACTGATAGGCCTGCAGCTGGCCTTCACGCATGACGAAGGTGGCGTGGCCCTCGGGATCTGAAACGGTCATGGCACCATGGCGCGTGCAGAACCCGCACTGACAGGCACGCATCTGCAAGGCATCAGTGGCCTTGCTAGCAACGAGCATCGCCTGGATGGCGCCGCAATGGCATTCCCCCCGGAGCATGTACGTCGAGCCCATGGCGCCATCTCTCTGCTGCGCTGCCGCCTACCCGAGACCACCCGACCGCAGCACGATGAATGCCGACGCCGGCCGGAAATGAACCTTATCGCCTTCAACTGCCAGTGACCCCTCGTTGTCGATGCGCATGTCGTGAACCGACGAATAAACGTGGAGGCCGGCTTCTTCGATCTGAGTCGTGTCACCCGCCGCGAGCACGGCCTGATGCTGCTTGTGCGCCGGGCCGGCTGCGAAATTGCCCGACATGCGCTCGTCACCGCCATCGAGCCGCGTGACGAAACCCACGACCTCGCTGCCGCAGCGCACCGTGATGCCGCCGCCTTCCTTCTTGTGTACGGTGACGACGCGTGCCATGCGATCAATCCGCCGTTCCGCGCTAATCCTTGTAGAGGACTGACTTCACCGCCTCGACCACATGGTCGGCGTTCGGCAGCGCAAGCCTCTCGAGATTGGCCGCGTAGGGCATCGGCACGTCCGCACCGCTGACTTTGGCCGGCGGCGCATCGAGATAGTCGAAGGCCTGGATGGCAACCTGGGCGCAGATCTCTGAGCCGACCGAGCACACCGGCCACGCTTCCTCAACGGTGACGAGCCGGTTGGTCTTGCGCACGGACTGCAGGATGGTGTCGATGTCGAGCGGGCGCAGCGAGCGCAGATCGATGACCTCAGCGGAAATGCCCTCCTTCGCCAAACGCTCGGCCGCATCCAGGGCATAGACCATGCCGCGCGCGAACGAGACGACGGTGACGTCGGTGCCCTCGCGAGCAATACGCGCCTTGCCGATGGGGACCAGCCAGTCCTCGACCTTCGGCACGGGGCCGCTCGCGCCGTAAAGGATTTCGTTCTCGAGCACCAGCACGGGGTTTGGATCGCGGATCGCCGATTTGAGCAGGCCTTTGGCGTCGGCAGGATTCGACGGCGCCACCACCTTCAGCCCTGGCACGTGCGCATACCAGGCCGAGAAGCACTGGCTGTGCTGAGCAGCAACGCGGGCGGCCGCGCCGTTGGGTCCGCGAAAAACAATCGGGCTGCCCATCTGGCCGCCCGACATGTAGAGCGTCTTGGCCGCGGAGTTGATGATCTGGTCGATCGCCTGCATGGCGAAGTTCCAGGTCATGAACTCTACGATAGGCTTAAGTCCCGCAAAAGCAGCGCCGACGCCGACGCCCGCAAAGCCTTGCTCGGTAATCGGCGTATCGATGACGCGGCGCGCCCCGAATTCGTCGAGCAGTCCCTGACTGATCTTGTAGGCGCCCTGATACTGCGCCACCTCCTCGCCCATGAGGAAGACATCGGGATCGCGGCGCATCTCCTCGGCAATGGCATCGCGCAGAGCTTCGCGCATCGTTTGCGTGATCGTTTCGCCGCCGGGACTGACCTCGGCGGCGACCGGCTCTTGCCGCGGCATTGGCCTGGGCTGCGCGGGCTCCTGCTTGGCGGCGGGACGGGCGGCCGCGGCTGTCGTGTGGGCGGCCCCGCCGCCGTTGGGGCGCGACGCCTCGCCCTTGTCCTCGCCATCGGCGCTGACGACCGCGATCGGCGTATTGACCTTAACATTCTCGGTGCCCTCGGCGATCAGGATCCGGGAAATGACGCCTTCCTCCACCGACTCCACTTCCATCGTCGCCTTGTCGGTCTCGATCTCGGCGATGACATCACCCGGCTTGATGCGGCTTCCTTCCTTGATGAGCCATTTCGCCAGTTTGCCCTCCTCCATAGTCGGAGACAGGGCCGGCATGAGAATCTGAGTGGACATCCGTTAGACCTTCAGGCGTTTCCAAGTGTGCCGCAGTGCAGTTTCTTGTAGCTATCCAGACGCCGCGAGGCGGATCAGACGAACACGTCGGTGTAAAGTTCCGCCACGTCGGGCTCGGCATCGTTCTGCGCGAATTCCGCAGCCGCATTGACGATGCCGCGGATCTCAACGTCGATCGCCCTTAGCTCGTCCTCTTTGATCATTCCGCCGTCCACAACGCGCTTCTTCACACGTTCGATGGGATCGCTCTCCTCACGCACGCGATCCACCTCTTCGCGGGTGCGGTACTTCGCCGGATCCGACATGGAATGGCCGCGATAGCGGTAGGTGAGCATTTCCAGGATGTAGGGGCCTTTGCCGGCACGTGCTGCCGCAACGGCCTTGTCGCCCGCGGCCTTCACCGCGCGCACGTCCATGCCGTCGACTTGCTCTCCCGGAATATCGAAGGATGCGCCGCGATGAGAGAAATCGACGGTGGCGGCCGCACGCTCCACCGACGTGCCCATGGCATATCGGTTGTTCTCGATAATGAAGATGACCGGCAGCGACCAGAGCTTCGCCATGTTGAAGCTTTCGTAGACCTGCCCCTGGTTGGCGGCGCCATCGCCAAAGTAGGTGAGGCTGACATGGTCATTGCCGCGATACTTGTTTGCAAACGCCAGCCCCGCGCCTAAAGGCACATTGGCGCCGACGATGCCATGGCCGCCATAGAAGGCCTTGGACTTCGAGAACATGTGCATCGAGCCGCCCTTGCCCTTGGAGTAGCCCCCGCGGCGGCCGGTCAGTTCGGCCATCACGCCCTTGGGATCCATCCCGCAAGCCAGCATGTGGCCGTGATCGCGATAAGTTGTAATAACCTGGTCACCCGGCTTGATGGCCATCTGCATGCCGACCACCACGGCTTCCTGGCCGATGTACAGGTGGCAAAAACCGCCGATGAACCCCATACCGTAGAGCTGTCCGGCTTTCTCCTCGAAACGCCGAATAAGCAGCATGTCTCGGTAAGCCTTGAGTTCGCCGGCGCGGCTGAACTCCGCCACCGGTCCGCGCGGTGTCGCCACGGTACGTGTTGCTCTTGCCCCGTGTGCAACACCTTCGGTCATCGCCGGAGCCTCCTTGCCGTCATGAGGTGAAAGGGCTGGTTGATCTCGCCCGAACCTACATGAGCCCTTGGGCCTTTGCCAGTTGGATCGGCACCGCTAATCCGGGGGGGGGCGGAACGGCATCAGGAGGGCCGTTCGCGGTCAGCGGCGTGCCAGCGGGCCCGTTAAAATCCGATCATCGGGACGGGCGAAACCAAGGATATCCCGGGCCAACTCGTCGATGTAGTCAGGGTCGGGTTTCGCGGGAGACAGGAGCGCGACCTCGCGCTCGATGGTCGCAAGCACGAGCTCGAGGCTCCTGATCTCGCGCTCGACGACTTTGGAGCGTTCGATCAAACGGGAGCGCGCTTCGAGCCCGTGCTTGCCTTGGATTGCGTGATAACCAAAGTACCCGGCCAGGCACGCGCAGATGAGCAACACCGGGATCTGCCGCCGCGGAGACTTGAAGTCATCATGTCGGGAATGACGCAAAACACGAACTCACGAAGACGCTGAGCTACCGACGCTCAATGTTCTAGCGCAAGGCGGTTAAACGCACGTAAAGTACTGTTCCGTCGACGGAAGTTTACCTCTTGGAACGACTTCCGCGGATCACCGACCGGCCGGCATAGCTGCCGGTATCGCCCAGTTCCTCCTCGATGCGGATGAGCTGGTTGTATTTGGCAAGGCGGTCCGATCGGCTGAGCGAACCGGTTTTGATCTGGCCGCAGTTGGTGGCGACGGCCAAGTCGGCGATGGTGGCGTCTTCCGTTTCACCCGAACGATGCGACATCACGGCGGTGTAGCTCGCCGATTGGGCCATGGTGACGGCGGCCAGCGTCTCGGTCAGCGAGCCGATCTGGTTGACCTTGATGAGGATAGAGTTGCCTATGCCTTCCGCAATGCCGCGTGATAGGCGCTCCGTATTGGTCACGAACAGATCGTCGCCCACAAGCTGGCATTTGGCACCCACGGCGTCCGTGAGCAGCTTCCAACCCTGCCAATCATCCTCCGACATGCCGTCCTCGATGGAGACAATCGGATAGCGCGACACGAGATCGGCGAGGTACTTGGCCATCTGGCTCGGGTTGAGCGTCTTACCCTCGCCTTCGATGTGATAGGCGCCATCCTTGAAAAACTCGGTGGCGGCGCAGTCGAGCGCCAGCACCACATCGTCGCCGGGCTTGTAGCCGGCGGTCTCGATGGACTTGGTGATGAAGCCCAGCGCCTCGTCTGCGCTCTTGAGGTTGGGGGCGAAGCCGCCCTCGTCGCCGACGTTGGTGTTGTGCCCGGCATCCTTCAGTGCCTTGCGCAACGTATGGAATATCTCGGAGCCGACCCGGACCGCGTCACGGCACGTGGCAGCGCCGACCGGCATGATCATGAATTCCTGGATGTCGATGGGGTTGTCGGCATGCGCGCCGCCGTTGATGATGTTCATCATCGGCACCGGAAGAACATGGGCCGATGTGCCGCCGACGTAGCGATAGAGCGACAGGCCGGATGCATCGGCCGCTGCTTTGGCGGTGGCGAGCGACACGCCAAGGATGGCGTTGGCGCCGAGGCGGCTTTTGTTCTTGGTGCCATCGAGCGTGATCAACGCGGCGTCGATACGACGCTGGTCTTCGCCATCCATACCGCGCAGTGCGTTGAATATCTCACCGTTGACCGCCTCCACCGCCTTGAGCACGCCCTTGCCCAAGTAGCGGGCCTTGTCTCCGTCACGCAACTCCACCGCCTCGTGTGCGCCCGTTGATGCGCCGGACGGGACGATGGCGCGGCCCATGCAGCCGTCCTCCAGCACCACATCCACCTCGACTGTTGGATTGCCGCGGCTGTCCAGGACCTCGCGGCCGATGATGTCGACGATGGCTGTCATGTCGGAACCTCTCAGGCGACGTCAGGTTGTGGGAATACGCTGCCGCGTGCAATGTTGCGGCGGTTTTAAAGGGTCGAGCGCGGGGCGCAAGCCCCGATCTGGCCCCATCCGGCAGGAGGCGTTCATGTCAGAGTTGCAAACACACCAGGGCGCCTGTCACTGCGGAGCCGTGCGCTATACGGCAGAGACCGACCTCGGGCAGGTCATCGAATGTAACTGTTCGATTTGCAGCAAGCACGGGCTGCTGATCTCGTTTGTACCGGACGGCAATTTCGCGCTGCTCTCGGGCGAGGGTAATCTCAAGGAGTACTTGTTCAACACGCACAAGATACGTCACCAGTTCTGCCAGACCTGCGGCACCGAACCGTTTGCCTATGGCACGGCACCTGACGGCAAAAAGATGGTCGCGTTGAATGTGCGCTGCCTCGACGGCGTAGACATCGCGGTGCTGAAGACCACTCCGTTCGACGGGCGGAGCCGCTGAGCGTGACCGAGACCTCGGCGCTGGTCCTGTTCTCAGGAGGGCAAGATTCCACTGTCTGCCTGGCCTGGGCGTTGGAGCGTTACGATCGCGTCGAGACAATCGGATACGCCTACGGACAACGCCATGAGATCGAGCTAACGCAACGTCCGTCCATTCGCACGGCCCTCGTCGGCATGCGACCTTCATGGCAGGAGCGATTAGGAGAAGATCATGTCCTCGAACTCGGCACGCTCGGCCAAATCAGCGAAACGTCGCTGACGCGCGACGTGGCGTTCGAGATGACGGCCGCGGGTCTTCCCAACACGTTCGTGCCCGGGCGCAATCTCCTCTTCTTCACATATGCGGCGGCGCTGGCCTACCGGCGCGGCATTCGAACCCTCATTGGCGGCATGTGCGAGACGGATTTTTCCGGCTACCCCGATTGCCGAAACGCCACGTTGCAAACTCTGGGCAAAGCTCTTGCGCTGGGGATGGATGCGCCGTTCGCCATAGAGACGCCGCTAATGTGGATCGATAAGGCCGGCACCTGGGAACTGGCGCACAAACTGGGCGGCGGCGCTCTCGTCCAACTTATCGTTGAAGCGACTCACACCTGTTATCTTGGTGATCGCGAAACACAATACGCATGGGGGATCGGCTGCGGCACATGTCCCGCGTGTGATCTCAGGGCGAAAGGATGGGAGGAATGGCACAAAGGCCAGACATGAGAAGGGAACTGATGCGGGCCGTGGATCTGGCGCTGGCCGGCGATTGGGAGGCCGCGCATAGCATCGTCCAGAAGCACGAGGATGATGCGTCAGCCTGCTGGGTGCACGCAGTGCTGCACAAGATCGAAGGTGATGAAAGCAACAGCCGCTACTGGTACAGGCGTTCGAGTCAAGCCTATGAGGCGTATGCCGAGCCGAGGACGGAACTGGCCGCCATCAAGGCAGCGTTGGGGTATTGAGCAACTCACGCCCAAGAGCTTTGGGGCTGCCTTCGGGTTGCTTCGTGGCGTTCAGCCGGGCACCTAGCAATAATCCGGTGAGATACGATGCCTGCAACAGTGTCAGTGCACCGGCCACAAGTGCCACGGTCATGAGCACCGAATAACCTGCATAGATTGATCCAACCGCAACAACAACCACAGCAATTGCTGACGCAACCGCTACTGTGAGCACTCTGCTCACGACGCCGATGAAGACGCCTGCTATGCTGATCGCAACCCAAAACATTGGTGATGTCTCCCGCGTCGCAGCGATTTGCTACTGCTGTTAGTCCCGAGATATCCCACACCGGTTAAATTTCGCGCGCCACTATCGGCAAAATGATGGCGGGCAACGCGCTGACGCCCCAAGAACGAACGCGGAGGACAAAAGTTCCATGGAACAGCGCATTTCCTGCGCCGCTGCCATAGCTCCTACTTAATTCCGGTTCGCGCGAGCTAAAAGGTGAAGCTTATTCACAGTTCTCGCATTAAGGTTCAAATCCGCGTGTCGGCGGAACGGGTCAATGAAAGGCTCGGCAAGCCTCCCGCGTCCCGCGACAATTAGTTGTTATCACGGTGATTTTTCGTTCTCGACTATCAGGCCCTGAGCGGCTCTCAACACCCGCGTTCCAGTTCCTGCGGTTCGCTTCCGTTGGCCTTGTGGCCACAGCTGTGCACTACGCAATTCTCGTAGCATTGGTCGAGGTTTGTAAGATCTATCCTGTCCTGGCGACGAGCGTCGGATTTGTCGCAGGCGCATTCGTCAGCTACACGCTCAACCGCCAATATACATTTGAACAAAGCCCGCCGTTCGCTCAGGGACTAGCGAAATATTATGTGGCTTTGTCCGCGGGCCTAGCCATGAATGCCGTCATCGTAGCGGTTCTGGCGCGTTGGGAATTTCCCTACCTCGTGGCGCAGGTAATCGCCACGGGCGTTGTCCTCGCCTTCAATTTTCTCATGGCGCGGCTTGTTGTATTCCGGGAGATGAGCTGACGCCGCGATCCAAAACGCAGACGCCGGCCGGCTTTAGGTTGCCTGCCGACGCCGCCAAGATCTACTGGCTCCGCAGCTCGGCCGCACGCGGCCTTTGCGGCGAACGATTATCGGACCGCGGCAATGTGGGGTCCTTCGCCTGCTGTTGAATTCCCAGATCGCTCGCGCGCGGCGCCGGCAACTCGACCTTTATCGTGTCTCCTGGCACCACGAGCGTTGTCTGGGTGGCTCCAAGTTCGAAAGACAGTCCGTCATTTACCCGAACGATCGTGTAGATCGGCGACAGCGCATCGGGCCGGCCGCCCTGCCTCACGTAAAGGGGGGCGATGACCTCGCTCTCGTATAGGAGCTTGGCTGTCGTTGACATGCGCTGGCCCAACTCCTCGAGCCGTTGTTGGGTAGCCCTCAGTTCCGTCGTAGTCTCCGTGCTGCGCTTGCTTCGCAACTCCAGGATGCTGACGTCGACGCGGCCTATCTCCTGGCGTGCCTTCATCAGGTTGCTTTCGAGGCGCAACCGGTCGCCGAGCAATTGGGCCTCTGCACGCTCCAGCAACCCTTGACGTGCCACGGTCGACAGCCCTTTCGCAACGAGCGATTTGACGTCACCAAGCTCCTTCTTCATGGATTCGACTTGCTTGTCGTGAACCTCGATCTGGGACGAAATGGATGCGACTTCCTTGACCAGATAGTCCTTGAGCTTCTCCAGAGCCGACACCTGATTGTCGAACGTGCGCTGCTTGGTTTCGTGGATGAGCTCTTCCTGCGCCAGTATGGTCGCGACCGAGGTGTCCGACTGCCGCTCGCGCAGCGCCGCCGGGAAGTCTATGTTTTCACTCTCTCTCAGCTCTGCCGTCAAACGAGCGCTACGCGCAAGAAGAGCACTCATCTCATTGGAGTAGAGTTGCAGTTCGCCTCGCGCCGCAATCGCTTCCCGCTCAAGCCTCGCTTGGCCTTGCGCCGCGCCCTTCTGTGGACCGCCCGCAATAGTGACAGCCTGGAGGACCGTCAGGCCTGGCCGATAGGAATACTCCCCGGGCTTCTCCACATCACCGGTCACGTAGAACGGCCGGAATTGAGCGACCTCGACGGAGATATCGGGAGCCGTGACAAACCCCATGCGTTCGCGCAGCTTTTCGCCAATTTCCTGCGCCAGAACGGCGGTGGTTTTGCCAGCCGCGGGGATTTCCCCGATCAAGGGAATCGATAGCCGCCCAGAGCCGTTCACGACGTATTCCGTGTTGAGGGCTTTCCACTCGTAGACCTCGTCACGGGATGCGCGCCATTCGTAGACGCTCAGACGGATCTTGTCCTGCGGTCCCAACCGGTACTCGGAGGTGGCGTCCTGCGCCACGCCCGCGCTCGGCGGAAGCACAAGCATGGCGGCTGCCATGCACGCCGCCATCACGCTCAGAACCCAGCGACCGGTCCATTTTGAACCAAGCCGCGACCGCCGCTGCCCAGACATCACGCCCTCACTGCTCATTATGATACGGTCCTTCGCCGAACTGGCTATAGCTTAAGAATGTGCTCAGGCTGGAAGCGGCCACCGAGCAAATGACAAATGGCTATGGCGTTCCCCTTCAGCCGACCCCGCCGATCAATCCAGGGCTCAGGCCAAAAGCTCCGGCTCACATTGGCCAATACGTTGCGAACCATAAGTCGTGCGGCCATCGCTGGCGTGAAGGTTCCCTTTCGCACCAGATAGGCCGGATTAGCCATTTGCGAATAGCCAAAGCGCACCCCGCTCGTGCGTCCCGACTTTTGCCCCAGGTGAACACCGCGCAGTGAGCTGTGGCGGATAATTCTGCCACGTTGAGCCACGCGGCGTGTGAAATCTACGTCCTCCTGCCAACCGTAGAGAGCAAGACGTTCATCGAAGCGCTCGAGCCCCATGGCCGACACACGAACAGCCATGTTGCAGCCATAGCCGCCGTGCCAATCTTGCGCCTCCCCTGCCCCCAAAGAGAGACTGGCGTCCCCCGCCAGGACATCATCCCCCTGTTGGATGGTTAAGCCGCGGCCGTTAACCCCATCGCGCAGCACGTGTCCGGTAAGAACGTGCCAGTCAGCGTTTCGCTCGAAAGCCTCGACTGTGCGCTCAACGTAGTCGTGCGCCGGAAGGAAGTCGTCATCAAAAAAAACTACTATATTACAATCTGTTGGCACGCGCTCGAGCGCGAGATTCCTCTGCGCCGACGATCCGGTCGCACCAAAGACGTATGAGACCGGAAGGTCGCCCGGACGCACCGGCGACACGTGACTTTGGTCGGGCGCACCCACGATGATCGCATCCGGGCGACGCGTCTGGCTGGCCAGGCGGGCGACCGTTTGGCTGACGAGTTCCTTACGGCCATAGGTGACGATGATAACTGCCACCTTCATGACGAGCACCACTCTTTCAAAAGCAAAATGATCGGTAAACCCGCAGAGGCAACCAAGGCGGCCCTTTCCAGAACCGTGCCAGATCAGGTTGGCCCGCGCCATCTTAGCCCCTGAGACGCGTCAGTGAGCCCTATCCATTCGAACACAAAGTCTTCGATTGCCCCATCATCCCGTAGACTTAATCCCTTAGGCAAAAAGAGGGAGCCTTGCGGCTCCGATGATTTACCAGCGAACCGTCCATTGACGGACCCCCAGGGACAATGGTTGGGAAAAACCTTACCTTGTTTGCCTTGCGCATAACGCCGAGACGCGAGGATCATCCGGCCCGGCATTGGATTTGAATAGAATTGTCGGCATCCGGCGCTCCCGCAACCAGGCTGAGGATGAATGAATCTAACAGTAACGCCTTCCGGCATGACGACCGCAAGCGCGAGCGGTCTGGAAGCCATTCTGGGAAGTCCTGGCGGCGACCCCCGCGTCGCGCTTGTCCATGATTGGTGCCCGTCCTTTCGGGGGGGTGAGCGCGTCCTTGCTGAACTTTCCCGGTTGAACCACGGATGCGAGGTCTTCACGCTTTTTGATTTCCTGCCTGACGAGGTCAAGAACGAGCACTTTTCCGGCATTCCGTTTCACACGTCGATCGCCGATCATTTGCCATTCGTCGAGCGCTTTTATCGCTCCCTTTTTTTCGCGTGTCCTTTTTTGATCGAACAGTTCGACGTGACGGAGTTTGATGCCGTGATCTCATCCTCCGCCGCCTTTGCGCGCGGAGTTCTGACACGGCCCGATCAACCCCATATGTGCTATGTGCACAGTCCGATGCGCTATGCCTGGGACGAACAGTTCTCCTACCTGCAACAAGGCCGCATGGGCTATGGCCCCAAGGGGCTTCTGTTTCGATACTTTCTGCATCGGATGCGAACCTGGGACACGCGTACCGCTCACGGTCCCGACCTGATGGTCGCCAACTCGACATTCGTGCGTTCGCGCATCCGCCGCATCTATGGTCGGGACGCAGAGGTCATTTTTCCCCCCGTCGAGGTTGAGGAAGTCGAAACCCGGACTGAGAAGGACGATTATTTTGTAACGGCTTCGTTCCTCGCCCCTTACAAGCGAACCGACCTCGTCATTACGGCCTTCAATGCGATGCCGGAGAAGCGGCTTGTTGTCGTCGGGGATGGCCAGCAATCCAAGCACCTTCGCGCGTTGGCTGGGCCAAACATCACCTTCACGGGCTATCTGCCTCGGGAAGCATACGTCAAAACAGTCGGTTCTGCTCAGGCGCTCGTTTTTGCCGGTTGCGAAGACTTCGGCATCGCTCTCGCGGAGGCCCAAGCTTGGGGAACGCCGCTGATCGCATTCGGCCGGGGTGGTGCCACGGATATTGTCCAGCCTCCCGGTAAGTCCGCTCGCCCTACCGGCATTCTCTTCGGCCGTCAGACCGCCGACGTCATCAAGGACGCAGTCGCGTGGTTTGGCGACAACCGTGCGATGTTCACAAGCGCTGCCTGCCGTCAAAATGCATTGCGCTTCAGGCCCGAGCGATTCCGTCGCGAAATTGACGATGCGTTCGCGCGCACCGTTGAATTGAACCGGCAAGCCTGCAGCCGCGGCGCCTAAAGGGCAACTATCTTGCGGCGGTAGAGGGCCAATAGGGTGTCGCACCATTCGGCAGGCGTCGGCGCGAGCGCCCGGGCTCCTGCGCCAGCGGCACGGCTCATGCGAGCAACCGTTGCATCGTCGTGCTGCAGTGACGTCAATACGCCAGCAAGTGCTTCAATGTCGCCCGGTGGTACGGCTACAGCCATTCCCAATCGCGTGACCTCGTTTGCTATGAGTGCAGAGGAAGATGTGACGAGGGGAATCCCGCTCATTAAGCCTTCAAGCGCCACGAGCCCGAACGTTTCGCGCACCCGCGTCGGCACAACGACAAGCCGTGCATCGATACTCGCTTTGCTCAAACCCGCGCGATCAAGCCGTCCAAGAAATTCCGCTTCGGGATAGAGCGATTGCAGCGCTTCTCTAAGAGGTCCGTCACCCACGACTCTCAGCGGGGCATTCGCGCGTCGCGCCGCCTCGAGCAGCAGGTCGATGCCCTTGTCATGTTCAAGGCGACCTACAAAAAGGACCAGCCTGTTGCGCTCGGCCGAAATAGGCGTCTCATGCCATGGGACGATCGGATTGCGCACGACGTCGATCGCTGTCCGCGCGATACCCGCACGTTCTAGAAGAGGCACCATGCCGTCGTGTACAGCAACAACGGTCGCGGTTGATTTGCCAAGATCAAGCGTGTGACCGCGAATGGCATGCCGGACGCTGCGCCATGCCTTGTGCGCAATGTGCCGTTTGTCGCACGCAGTGGACAGGCATGCCCGGCTCATCGGCGTCAGGTCGCAGACCTGATCGAGACGATAGTTGTAGTAACCGCCGTTGGGGCAGGCGAGAAAGAAATCATGCGCTGTCAGAACGAGCCGAACTTCAACGCGGCGCAAGGCTGCGAAGACCGAAGGGGACAACGCCTTGTGCCAGTTGTGCATGTGATAGACCGTACGC
>CADEFX010000120.1 GCA_902826715.1 uncultured Hyphomicrobiales bacterium
GGCGGTCGACAATGCCTCGGCCGGACACGCCAAATCGAGCGCCATGCAGAATTTCGGCACGTATCTCTATGAGACGGGCCGCCACGTCGAAGGCAGGCAGATGTTCGACGCCGCCGCCGCATCACTTCAGCTACAGGGTGCCGATCCGTTTGCGGTCGGGCGTCACCATCATGTGCATGCCATGACGCAGCAACAGGCCGGGTTGATGGCCGACGCCGAGGCCTCATACGCTGCCGCGGCGCAGCTCTACGCATCCGTTAGCAATGAGCAGAGGCGCGTCTTTGCTCAAGAGAGCCTGATTCAGTCCAGACTCGGCCAAACGCTGCCCACACAGATGCAGACGCAGGCAGCAGCGGTGCAGATGAAAACCGCGTAGGACGCGCGCGTTGCGGCAAATCAGAAGCTCGGCAGACCCGACCGGGACATCTCGCGGAGGCGGGGTTGCGACGCGCGAACCGAGGTCGGGATCGAGCGCCCGGACGTATCGAATTTGTCCCAGGTCACCAGCACCGGTGCGTTCTTGGCAACACGCGGGTACAGGTCCAGAACGTCCTGATTGAACAGCCGGATGCAGCCCTTGGAGACCGCCGTGCCGATGGTCCAGGGCGCGTCGGTGCCGTGTATGCGGTACATGCTGGAGCCAAGATAGAGCGCGCGCACACCCAGCGGATTCATCGGATGGCCGCCCGGTACCCAGCGCGGCAGGCGCGGATTTTCCGCAACCATGGTTGGCGTCGGCGTCCAGGACGGGTTCTCCCGCTTCTCGGTGACCGTCGTGGTCCCTTCCCAACGGTCTTCCTCGCGCGGAATCGCAATCGGATAGCTGATGGCCTCACCGGGATGGGTCACGAAATACAGGCGGCGGTCGCCGAAGCTGACGACAATTTGACCCTCGGGAAATTGCGGATTGAAGCGGACGACCTCGCGGCCGCTGCCGTCGACATCCTCCTTGCCGCCCCAGTCCCAGAAGACCTGAGCCGACGCCTGCCCGATTTGCGAGCACGCGGCTGCCCCAATCACCGCCAACGCCAAGGCCGCGCGCCTTATCGACTCTACACACCGCATCGCCGGCTCCTCATTCCCCGGAAAGTCCATTCCGGCACACATAAGTGCCGGCCGGTAAACAAACAGCTTCATTTCCTCCCGGTTCCACTGCGACCATCAAATGTGGTTGCAGTGAGGCAACGGTGTTAGGCCGCGCCGCAGCCCCCAGCACTGTGGCGCGTTGGCACGGTTGCCCCAATGCCAACTGTCAAGCGTCGGCCAGCGCGAGCGATCACAAATTCATTTGATAGGTCGCCGCCACCCAGCGAAATGAACCGTTGACCTTCTCGACGTAGCCCACCGCCGGAAACGGCATGTGATAGCCGATAGCCGGGATTTGCTCGGTCGCGACCATATCCAGAACGCGCTGGCGCGTGGCCACGCCCATGTGCTTGTCGTGGTCGGCGCCGGTGTGCCACTCGGGTTGCTGCAGCGACATGACCGAATGATTGCACACGTCCGCCCAGACCAGCAGACGGCGGCCCTCGCTCTCGATGTGGTAGGCCATGTGGCCCGGCGAATGGCCGAACGCTTCCAGCGCGCGGATGCCGGGCACCACCTCGGTCGCGGTCTTGGCGAACGACGCCTTCTCCGCAAGCGGCACGACGGTCTTCACGAACTGGTCGCGGTTGGCCTTGCGCGCCTCGGTGATATTGTCGCCCTTCTTCCAGTAATCGAACTCCACCTCGCCGAAAACATAGCGCGCGTTGGGAAAAGTCGGCTTGTCGTCCTGCAACAGGCCGCCGATGTGATCGAGATGACCGTGCGTAATGACGACGACGTCGATTTGCTCCGGCGATAGTCCGGCGGTTGCAAGGAGCGACGTGAGCTTGCCGGTCGTAGGCGCGCGCGCGGGACCGTTGCCGGTATCGAACAGCACGACCTCCTTGCCGGTGTTGACGATGGTGTTCGTAAAAGAGTTCTCGAAGCGCGTCGACGGCAGGCGATTGGCGACGGCGTAAGCCTGCACCGTCTCGGCCGGCTGATTGTTGCCGTAGTTCGGGTGCGGGCCGTTGCTCTGCACGAACCCGTCGAGAATGTTGGTGACCTCGAAGCCGCCCAGCTTGAAGCGATAGACCGACGGCCGCAGCACGCCTTGCATCGGCGCCGCCGCACGCGCTGGCGAGGGCTCCAGCCCCAACGTGCCTGCGGCCGCAACTCCGGCGGCGGACAACAGCACGCTGCGGCGATCGACTGTGATGGACATGGTGCCTCCCCTTTGTTTGACGGATGTTGGGGCTCCGCGAGGAGCCATTCGGGTTCAGTCTCCCGATTTTTATGGCGCGGCGATGCCTTTTCCGAGCACATCCGCGTGATCGGGCCCGGACGGACGTTCATCGCCCTTCGGCGTAGCGCTCCAGGCGCGTCGCGAGCGTGCCGGTGTGCAGCTCGAAGAGGTGATTGTCCCAGTCGTGAAAGTAGATCGATGAGCCCTCGCCGTCGACGCGCGCTCGCGCCTCGCGGATATCGAGCCCCAGCCCCTCGATGCGGCGCTTCAGCTCATCGAGATCCTGCTCCTGCACCTTGAACGCCACGTGATTGTAGGTCCGCGACGGCAGCGGTTCGCCTTCCATAATCGCGATCCAGAGATCGCCACCCAAGACAAAGAATATTTCCCGCGACAGAGAGAACGTCGCGTCGCCGCTGGCGTAGACCTGCCGGCCGTCGAGCACGTCCTCGATCAGCCGCGACATGCGGTCCAGATCGCGCACGATGAAGGTCAGGTGGCTCAGGCCTTTGATCATGGCTCGCTCTCCCTCAGCGATCGAGAAAGGCCTTGGCCTGATCGGTGTCGATGAGCGGATAAACGTCGAAGTGGGCCGGGATGATTTCGGCCCACTCGTTGAGCAGCCGGTGCAGCACGCCATTGTCGGCCACGTCGAACAGGATGACCGCGCCGCGACCGGCGCGCGCCCAGGCGCCCTTGCAGGTGCCGTCCTGCTGCAGTGGCGACAGCCATCGCCAATAGTCCTTGCGTTTTGGTGTCATGGCGGACGGGGGTTCCGGGCGCGGGGTGGAGTCACTAGGAACAGCATTGCACCGCTCCTCAGATCAGATCGCGCTTGGCGAGATTGCGCATCAGGTCACCGGTGCCGAACGTCCATGGCCGCGCCTTGTCGGCATGCACCATGCGGTTGGTGAGCGCGCCAAGCTCAAGGGCCCGGATCGTCACCACATCGCCCTCCTTGTGCGTGAAGCCCATGCCGGGGGCGCCGCGATCCTCAGTCGGCGCAAACATGGTGCCGAGATAGAGCACAGCGCCGTCGGCATATTGGTGCGTCTTGCCGATCAGCTCGCCGACAAGATCGGCCGGATCACGCGCGATCTCGCTCATGGACGACTTGCCGCTCAGTTGAAAGCCTTCGGGCCCCTGCACTTCGAGATGCACCTCCATGCCGCGCACCGTGTCGAGTGAAAACGTGCCATCGAAGAACCGGACAAAAGGCCCGACGCTCGCGGAAGCATTGTTGTCCTTGGCCTTGGAGAGGAGAAGCGCCGAACGACCTTCGAAGTCGCGGAGGTTGACGTCGTTGCCGAGCGTGGCGCCGACGATCTTGCCGGTGGAGGAAATCACGAGCACCACCTCCGGCTCGGGATTGTTCCAAGTCGAGCGCGGATGCAGGCCGGCTTCCATGCCGTGACCGACGGCGGACATCGGCTGGGCCTTGGTGAAGATCTCGGCATCCTCACCAATGCCCACCTCGAGATACTGCGACCAGGCACCGGCTGCGATCAGCGTCTTCTTCAATTCGAGGGCTTGCGGCGACCCCGGCTTGAGCTTCCGGAGATCGCCGCCGAGCTGCTTTTGCACCTGAGCGCGTATCGCGTCGGCTTTTTCCGGGGCGCCTTTAGCCTGCTCCTCGATGACGCGCTCGACCATGGAGCGGGCAAACGTCACGCCGGCGGCCTTGATCGCCTGCAGATCAATCGGTGCCAGCAGCCAGGGCCTTTCGGCATTGCGGCCCGCTTCCGGCGTGTTGGCGAGAAGCTCGGCCAGCGTGCCGATGCGCTCACCCTTTGCCTCGCGCACGATCTTGGCCGGATCGGGCGCCCCGCACAGATCGCGCATGGTGGCCGCGTGGCGCGAGATGTCGTGCACGCCATCGACCCGCACGGCAACGACGGATGGCCCCTGGAGGTCGGGACGCCACACTCTGCCCGCCAGCGCACCGGCGGTGCCGTCCTTCGGCAATGTCGAGGTCTCGGTCAACCACTCGCGCATGACGTATCCCCTCTCAGCGTTTCTGTTCAGCGGCCGGTGGAGGCCGATCCTTATCCGGCGGGTCATAGGACATCGGACCAGCACTCGGCTTCACATCCAGCGAGGTCAGGTAGACCGCGAGGCCGAACGCCAGCGTGATGGCAATGGTAGCAAAAATCCACTGATAGGCGACCGGCGCGTAGCCGCTCGCCGAAATCGGAAATAGCGCCGGGATCAAGCCTGTCCCCAGTGGGACGAGCGCACAGCCGATGAGCTGCGCCATATTGGCGGTGGTGGCGCCCCGTCCGGCCAGCCGCGGCGGATAGAAGGCACGTGCATGCGTCACCACGACAACACCGTAGGAGGAGGCTGCGCACAGCGCGACCAACAGGGCTATGGCGACCCACGTCGGCGGCCGCGGCTCGATGGCAAGCCCGATCAGGATTGCGATGGTGACACTTGCGCCGGCCACGGCGATCCACTTGCGGGTATCGAAACGCCGGTCGAGCGGCCCGAACGACAGCACCCCGAGCGTCTGGCCGATGGCCATGGCGATCAGCACATTGCCGCGCGCGACCACGCCCAGCCCGTGCACGTCGTGCAGGTACGGGCCTGCCCACAGCCCCATGATCGAGGCCATCACGGCATAGGCTACCGTTTGCAGCCCCAGCACACGCAACAGGCCGGGCAGGCGCAGGATCTCCACGAAACCGCCGACGGCCTCGCGCGCGCTTTCCAAATGACGCGCCACGTGCACATGCCCCGGCGGATCGTCGCGCACCAGCAGGAGGAACAGGCCGCCCACCAGCGCCGACACGCCCGCAGTCCCGACGAATGCGGCGCGCCAGCCAAAGTACTCGCTCGCCAGCGCCAGCGGCGTCCCCGCCAGGACGACACCCAGCATGCTGAGTGCGAATACCCAGCTCATGACAGTGCTCCAACGCTCGCGCGGATACCAGTGCGAGCACAGGACGACCGTCGACATGAAGCTACCGCCGTGACCCAGGCCGAGCAGAAAGCGGGCGACGGTCAGTCCGGTGCCCGTTGTGACGATCGCGTGCATCAGCGCCCCGCCCACCGCCACGATGGCAAGGCTCGCTACCGTCAGGCGCACGCCGATCCGGTCGAACAGGACGCCCACCGGCACCTGGATAGCCAGCAGCGCAAAAAAGAAGGCCGAATTTGCCAGACCCAGTCCTTCCGGCGTCAGCGAAAGGTCGCGGATCAGCTCCGGGGCGATCACCGTGGTCGAGGAACGGAAGAACTGCGACAGGATGGTGGTTGCCGACAGCATCGCAATCAGGATGGCCGCGGCACGGAAAGGTGGGCTTGGGCTCACGACGAAGGCTCCACTCGGATGTCCGGCCTTGTCGGGGGCATGTGGCACGGCGGACGTTCACCAAAATTCGATGGAGGCCGAAGCTTTGTCGTTTCGCGGGCGCAATCCGCCCCCGAGGCGTGCGGCGTAGGCCATTCGCCGCCGCGCGGCAAGGCCGAAGCACGCATCGAGGGCTTCTGCGATTTAGGAATGCCTCTCTGATCAAATTCTTACAGAGATGCTCGCTGTGCGCTGGCGTTGCATATGCCCCACAACTTTCACGTGGCCTTCGTCTAGGCATGGAAACCTTGAGACAAATTCCAGGTACAGATGATCCGTGGTTAGGCATATGTTGTCGCACCCACATCGTCGGATGTTTGACGACAACCATGAGGGGCGCCAATGCGAGCAGCCAAATCGCGGACTACCCGCCCGACGGCCAAGAAACCTGTACCACGCGCGCCCATGCGCCCGAAAGCACGCCCGGTTCCCGGCGATATGGCCTATCGCGCTGTTAACCAGCGCATCTTTACCGGCGAGTTGGCGTCGGGCGTGAGCTATTCCGAGCGCGAGCTTGCAGGCTTGGTGGGCGTTACATCGGCAAGCCTCGGGCCGGCCATCAAGAAGCTCGCCGAAGAAGGCCTTGTCGAGCGCGATCCGCGCCGGAGCATCCGGCTGCTGCCAATCTCGACCGATGAGATGATCGACATTTTCGAGATCGTGATCGCGCTCGAGCCGATTGCCGTTCGGTATCTGGCCATGCAGACGCTGCGCCGGGGCGAGCTCGATAGCCTCGTCACGGCCGTGCGGCAGATGGATACGGCGCTCCTGACCGACGATCGCCTGGCTTGGCTAAAAGCCGACGAGCAGTTTCACAAGCAGCTCCTACAGCTCTGTGCCAACCGCCGCCTGGCCGAAGCGATCTCGGTCTACGCGACGCTCTTGCACCGGTTCCGCATGCACACGCTGGGTGCGCGGCCGCTGCCCGTGGCCTCGAACCGGGCCCATGCCGCCGTGGTCGATGCGATCAGGCGCGGCGACGCGGAGGCCGCCTTCTCCATTCATCACACTCACCTGACACAGTCGCGCGGCGTGCTCCTTGCGCTGGTGCGCGACAGCCGTGGCGCCGGACACTGATCGCGGCGACTGCGGCCCGTCTGGCCGACCCAAAACCTCACCTTTCCGGTCACATCTGATCACGGCCGCTCACGCGCGAAGTCGCTTTGATCAACGTTCGTCACGGCCGCGTGACGCCCCCTTTGCGGCGGCCGGCGGCGGTCCATATTACGCCTCGTGAGCGGGACGATCCCGCTACCCCAATTACCAGACGGGCAAACTTGAAACCTTATCCACGGAGACGACCCATGAAGACCCTGATCTCAACCTCGATCCTCGCCATCGGCCTGTTCGCCGGTACCGCCAACGCAGCGTCGTCGGTGTTTGCCGACCTCAATGCCACGGCCCCCCGCAGCAGCGTGTTCGACGACATCAACGCTACGGCGCCCCGCTCCAGCGTGTTCGCGGACATCAATGCCACGGCTCCGCGCTCTAGCGTTTTCGAGGATCTCAAGAACAGCGCCCCGCGCTCGGACGGCGTCTACGGCGACCTCGAGAAGACCGCGCCTTAATCCTCGCAATCACGTTCTCTTCTGCAACAGGCCCGGGAGCCCACGGCTCCCGGGTTTGTTTCATTTGGAAGGGTTTGCGGGTCGAAGCCACTGCGATTAGCTTGCGGGCAGCAGCAAGACGAAACGCATTGAGGCCCAAGCCCATGAAGACCCGTGCCGCCGTCATCACCGATATGGAGAAGCCTCGCCCCTACGCGACCTCGCGTCCGATGGTGATCGAGGAGCTCGATCTCGATCCGCCGGGCGAGGGCGAGATCCTGGTCAAGATCCGGGCGGCCGGGCTCTGTCATTCCGATCTGTCGACCATCAACGGCGACCGTCCGCGCCAGATGCCGATGGTGCTCGGCCACGAGGCCGCCGGCGAAGTGATGGAGCTGGGCGCAGGCGTCAAGGATCTCAAGGTCGGCGACCATGTGATCCTCGTGTTCGTGCCGAGCTGCGGACATTGCATGCCCTGCATGGAAGGCCGTCCAGCTCTATGCGAGCCGGGATTCAAATCAAACGGCGCCGGCACGTTGCTATCGGGCGACACGCGGCTGAAGCGCAACGGCAAGCCCGTGTACCATCACGTCGGCGTATCCGCGTTCGCCGAATACGCGGTGATCTCGCGCCAGTCCGCCGTCAAGATCGACCGGACGCTTGCGTTCGAGGAGGCGGCGCTGTTCGGCTGCGCCGTCATCACCGGCGCGGGTGCCGTCATCAACACAGCCAAGGTGCAGCCCGGAACGACTGCCGCCATCGTTGGGCTGGGCGGTGTCGGCCTGATGTCGATGCTGGCTGCAAAGCTGTCGGGATGCCGCCAGATCGTGGCCATCGACATGCTCGACGACAAGCTGAAGCTCGCCAAGCAGCTCGGCGCCACACACACCGTCAATGCGAGCGATCCCAAGTGCGTGGAGCAGGTGAAGGACCTGACGCAGGGCGGCGTCGACTTCGCCTTCGAGATGGCAAGCTCGGTCAAGGCACTGGAGCTCGCCTACAAGATCACGCGGCGCGGCGGCACGACGGTCACGGGCTCCCTGCCGCATCCGTCGCACACGATGGCTTTGCCCGCCACCAACCTCGTCGCAGAGGAACGCACGGTCAAAGGCAGTTATGTGGGGAGTTGCATCCCCAATCGCGACATTCCGCGTTTCATCGCGCTGTATCAGCGGGGATTGCTGCCGGTCGACCGCCTGATGAGCGAACGCATCAGATTGGATGAGATCAACCAAGGCTTCGACAAGCTTGCCGACGGTGGCACGGTGCGTCAGATCTTGCTGCCCTGAGACGCGGCTTCTGGCGAAAGCTCATCGTTTTCCACGAGCGGACGCATGCTGCCGGCATCGGGTGGGGCAAGAAACTTTGATTTGAGATCCACGGTGGCGCGACGCCCGATAAAGGCCTGGTTGCGGTCCAGCCATTTGTTGGTCTCGCTGCGGCCGGCGTTGTGGAGATACGACAGCAGCTCCTGATCCGGTCGCAACTTGGTTTCGGGCGAGAGAGACGCCGTATACCGGCCGGCATCGACGAGATGAAAACGGTGGTCCGCGAGCCGCCCCAGCCGTCCCTTCTTGCCGCGCCAGCCGCGCAACTCGCGCGCAGCCTCGATCAGCTCGATGTCGCGCAGCAGCGGCTGGTTGAAGGTGATGCGGTTGACGTCGAAGGCGATCTCGCGCGCGCCCTTGGGGATGCCGGCCTTCGTCGCCGGGGCGATCTGGACGATCAGCGTATCAGCCACGGGGCTTTCCGCCGCCAGCGTGACGAGATCGGGATTGGCAGAGAAACCGCCGTCCCAATAGGCCCGGCCGTCGATCACCACAGCATGGTGGATGGTCGGCAGGCATGCGGAAGCCAGGACCGCCTCGACGGTCATCTCGTGCCGCCGGAAGAGGCGCATGCGGCCGGTCGCCACGTCGGTGGCCGCAATCAGCAGCTCGACATCCGTGAACGCGCGCAGACGCTCGAAATCGATGTGCGATGTCAAAAGCCGCCGCAGAGGATCGAAGCCAAGCGGGTTGAACTCGTAGGGCGAGAACAGGCTCGCGGCCACCTGCCCCATCGGCGCGGATCGGCTCATGCCGAACAGAAAGGGATTGAGGCGCAAGAGATCGGGCACACCGGCGTCCTGCACCGCGGACCACACGCTGCGCAGCTTGGCTTGCGCGCCGGGCTTACCGCCTTCGCTCAAGCCCGCGGCGAGTGCCACGGCATTAACCGCACCCGCGCTGGTGGCGCTCAGCCACGCAAAATCGAGATCGTTTTCATCGAGCAGGCGATCGATGACGCCCCACGTGAAGGCGCCGTGCGCACCGCCACCTTGAAGGGCAAGATTGAGCCGAACGCGCTTGCGACCGAATCCGAACAAGCATTGCCCCCACTGCCGCCACCCTGGCGATCATGGCAGAGGCGCGACCGCCACCACAACCGGCACATCGGCCACCAAGCCATTTGCAATTGTGACATTGAACGCCGCAGACAACGTGCCGGGTTGCAGTACGTCTGCCGCCGGTCCGCTCGCCGCCACGCGGCCCGCCACCAGCAACACCACATGATGGCAAAAACGCGCCGCAAGCGTCAGGTCATGCAGTGCCACGACGACCGCGCGGCCTTCTGCCGCAAGCTGCCGGAACGTTGCGAATAGGCCAAGCGCGTGCGCCGGATCGAGGCCCGCCGTCGGCTCGTCCGCAATGAGCGCGCGGCTTTCCTGCGCCAGCGCGCGTGCCACCAGCACACGCGCGCGTTCTCCGCCTGAGAGCTGCGAGACGGGGCGATGCGCAAGGCTCGAGACGTCCATGGTCTGCATGGCGGCATCCACGGCAATGCGGTCGCGTGCATCGGGCATCATGCCAGTGCGATGCGGCAGACGGCCGAGCGCCACGACACGCTCGACGGCCAGTGGCCAGTGCACCGTCCGCTCCTGCGGGAGATAGGCGATGCTGCGCGCAAGCTCCGTTCGCTCGAGCGCATGCAACGCGCGTCCCTCGAAGTCGACGGAGCCGACTTCGAGCGGCAACAGGCCAGCCATGGCACGCAGCAGGGTCGACTTGCCGGCGCCATTGGGTCCAATGATGGCAGTGATACGGCCAGCCTGTGCCTGACAGCTCGCACCCACTAGGATCGGCTGGCCGGCCAGATGCACGGTGACGTCGCGGGCGTCGAGCATCATGGCTCCAGCTCCGCCCGCGTCCTCAGCACAAGCCAGAGAAAGAACGGCGCACCAAGCAGCGCCGTTAGCACACCGAGCCGCAGCTCACCGCCGGGCGTGAAGATGCGCAGCGTGATGTCGGAGGCGAGCACGAGTGCCGCACCTCCGAGCAGGCTCGCCGGCAGCAGGCGCGAGGGCGCATGCCTGACCAGCGGCCGCAGCACGTGCGGGACGACGAGCCCGACAAAGGCAATGGTACCGACGATGGCCGTAGCGGCACCCACGGACAGAGCCGTGCCGGCGACGATCAGGTAGCGCACGCGCGCTAGATCGACGCCGAGATTGCGCGCAGCGTCCTCGCCAAGCGTCATGGCGTCCAGGCTTGGGCCGAGCATCAGCAGAACCGCCATCCCGGCGAGCATCAGCGGTCCGGCCAGCCACACGTGCGTCATGCTGCGGTCGGCGAGCGAGCCCAGCAGCCAGAAGATGATCTCCACCGCCGCGAAGGGGTTTGCCGACAGGCTCAGCACCAGCGAGATCAGCGCCGTCGCGACGCTCGACACGGCGACACCGGCGAGAATGAGCGTCAGCGCGCCGCCGCGCTCACCAGCCAAGGCCAGCACCACCAGTGTCGCCACCGCAGCACCCACCAACCCGCCGAGCGGCAGCGCCAGCGCGAACGTCGCCGATATGCCGCTATGAATCACGAGCACGGCGCCGAGGCCTGCACCGCTCGACACGCCGATGATCCCGGGCTCGGCCAGCGGATTGCGCAGATAGCCCTGTAGCGCCGCACCCGAAAGCGCCAGGGCCGCGCCCGTCAGTGCGGCAAGCAGCGTCCGTGGCAAGCGGATTTCCGTAAGGATCAATTGCGCCGTCCCCTCGCCGCGCGGCAAGCCGAAGCCCGCCGGTCCGATCATCAGCGACAGCAGAGCAAGGGCAAGCACGCCACCGCCAAGCAGCACGAACAGCCGCGCATCGGCGGCCTTGATCCGGCTCCACATATTTGTGGCGGTGCTCATCGCAATTGGGCACGCGGCGTCATGGTCGCGCGTGCGGCCGCAAGGCGCTCGACGGCCTCGGCGAGATGCGGCGTTGCGCACAACCACAGGCGCCATGGCAGCGTGGTCGTCTTGCGCGTACGCATCAGCGCTGTGAGGGCTGGATGACGCAGGTTGTCCGCGACCACGGTGCGATATTCATCGACCGGTCCCGACAGCACGATGAGGTCCGGCGGATCGGCAACGAGCAGTTCCAACGGCAACTGGCCGCCGGGCCCGAGATTGAGCTCCGCCGTCAAGTTACGGAAGCCCGCCGCGCGCAGCACGTTGTCGGCGACACTGCCCGGCCCGGAGGCGAGATTATTGACCTGATAGACCACCGCCTTCGGCCGTTTGCCCTCGCCCGGCGCCACCGCAGCAAGCCGGCGATCGAAATCCGCAAGCAGCCGCTCGGCCTTCTCCCGCTCTCCCACCGCATCCGCAATCAACCGCGTGACCGCGCGCGCGCCGTCGAAATCGCTGGCGCTCGGCACCTTGAGAACCTTCAGGCCCAGCCGCTCCAGCAGCAGCACCGTCGCCGGTGTCGTATACTCACCCGCAATCACCAAATCGGGTTGGAAGGAGAGCACCTCCTCCGCGTTGCCGCGCGTCCAGGGAATCCCCTTCGCCTTGTCGGCCACCGCAGATACCGACGGATCGGCCGCCAAATGGCTCACCGCGCGGATACGCTCGCGCGGCAGGAGATCGACCACGATCTGGTCGCTGCACATGTTGAGCGAGACGACACGCTGCGGCACGCCATCGGCCAGCGCGGGAGCCGGCCCCATGGCCAGCGCTCCCGCAAGCATCGCCAGGACGATACCGCAGCACCTCGTCACGCGATCCTACCTGCCTGCTCCGTTGGAAAGCGCCAAGCCATCCTCGCCGCCGAAGGTAATCTTCACTCCGGCGTAGGCCGCGATCCTGGCCGTGTCGAAGCCGTAGACCTCCTGATACTGCTCATCGAGCAGATTTTCCACCCGCCCGAAGATCTCCAAACCGGGCTGCACCTTCCAGGAGGCAGCCGCACTCAGGAGCCAATATTCGCCCAGCGTCACGCGCGTCTGCGTAAAGAAGGGCAACTCGAAGCCGATATCCCTGGCCTGGCCATTGTAGATGGCGGCCAACGTGACGTTGCCGCGTCCTTCGGCAAAGCCGTAGGACACATCCACACGGCCGGTATTCTTCGGCCGGCGGATCTCCTCGAGCCCTGCGTCGTCGCGCGCATCGAGCCACGTGTAAGCGCCGCCGATCGTCAGCGACGGCATGACCTGCCAGCGCAACGCCACCTCCACACCCTCCCGCGTGCTCTCGCCCGGCCGGTTCTCGACGGTGCTGTTCGGGAAGGCCAAAAAGCGTGTGAATATCTCGTTCTTCAAATCCGTGTTGAAGTACGTAACGTCGACGGTGGCGCGCCCCCTGAGGAACGAATACTCGATGCCCGCATCCCATCCGAAGCTCTCCTCGGGCAGCAGCGCCGGATTGGGAATGAAGCCTGTAAACTGCCCGAACTGCTCCACCATGGTCGGAAGCCTGACGCCAGTGCCGACGCTTGCATGCGGACGCAAGCCGACTTCCCGCAAGGCCAGCGAGACTGAGGTACGCCACGTCGTGAAATCGTCGAACGTGTCGTTGTCGTCGTGACGCACATTGCCCGCAATGAACAAGCGATTGCCAAACTCGCCACGATATTCCGCCGCCGTAGCCAGTCGTTTGCGCTCTTCGCCGACGTTCAGGCCGGTAACAGCCTTGAAGCCTTCAATCTCCTTCTCCACCAGCCCTGTGAGAAAATGCTTTGCAGGTCCGCCGAGCCCCGGCGTATCGAACGTCCATGTGGCCGAGTACGCAAAGTTCTTCCGGTCGTTGTCGTTCCGCGAATAGAACGGCCCCGACAGAAGGTCGAGCGACAGAGATGTGTCCTCGAGATTGGTCTGCGCGTAGTTGGCTTTGAGCTTGTGGGTCAACGCCCCGCCAAAGGATTCGAGCCGCGCTTCAACCCCCGCCAGCCAGGAGCTTGTAGCGAAATGGCTGAAGCTGTCGGTCTGTTTCGAGAACCCCGTACACGAGGGCGGCGCAGGGAACGCGCAGAACAGATCATCGTCGCGATCGCCGCGCTTCTCCGAGTTGCGCAGGAAAAAATCGACGGCGAAGGTGTCCGTGGGCTTCACACCGCCTTTGAACAGGAAGCTGCGGCGCGAGAAGGCATCCGTCTCCCAGCCCTGATCGGAAATGTTGAACCCATTCGCATTGATCGCGCTGTACGACACCAGTCCGTGGGCACGATCCGTGCCGCCAGACAGCGTGACACCGCCGGCAACGGTCTTGTGCGAGCCGGCCTCGGACCAGATGCTACCCTTCGGTGGTCCCTTGCCAGCCTTTGTTACAATGTTGACCACACCGCCGATGGCGCCGGAGCCGTAGAGCCCGCTCTGCGCGCCACGGATCACCTCGATGCGCTCGA
>CADEFX010000121.1 GCA_902826715.1 uncultured Hyphomicrobiales bacterium
GCGCAGCCGATCCTCGGCGTCGACGTGTGGGAGCACAGCTATTACATCGACTACCGCAACGCGCGGCCGAAGTACCTCGAGGCTTTCTTCGACAACCTCGTAAACTGGGAGTACGTCGAGGAGATGCTGGGCAAGGCGAAGTAAGGCATCGGCGCAATCGATTAATCAAAACGGGGCCTTACGGCCCCGTTTCTGTTGCCTGAAAGGCGCAATCGCACCGCGCGCGGACTGTCAGGCGCAGCCCGGCCTTGCTGCGCTCGTGCTCAGCCCATAAAACTCAAGCCCAGAGCCAATCGGCTGGGGGTCGACGGGTGGGTTTCCGGCGTCATGCGTGACGTAGCGTCAGTTCTGCGGCTGGCGGCCATGATGGTCGTCGCGACGCTGCTTGCCGGATGCGCCACGGCCATCCCGCGCCAGACTCCGCCCAATGCCGCCGTGGCCGAGACGGCAATCGTGCCCGATCTGCCCGCCGCGCGATTTTTCGGCGACGAGGTCCCGCGTGACGTCATCTCCGAAATTCGCCGCAAGCTGCCCAACCTCGTCACGCACGCGGCGGACACGAGAACCGCCGGCGGCCGGCCGATCGTGGAATACCTAGCCCTGTCGGGCGGCGGATCGGATGGCGCGTTCGGGGCCGGCCTCCTCGCCGGCTGGACCCTGCATGGCACGCGTCCGCAATTCGAGGTCGTGACCGGCGTCAGCGCGGGCGCCATCATTGCGCCCTTCGCCTTTCTCGGCCCCGCCTACGACCGGCAGCTCGCCGAGATCTGGACGGAATACGGCACGTCCGAATTGCTGACCGCCCAAATTCTCCCGGGCCTGCTCGGCGGCTCTTCGCTCGCCGACACGTCCAAGCTTGCCGAACTTGTGGCGCGCTACGTCGACCGCAAATTCCTCCGCGCGATCGCGGCCGAATACCGGCGCGGGCGCATCCTGCTCATCGGCACGACCAACCTCGACATGCAGCGGCCCATCATCTGGAACATGGGCGAGATCGCCGCCAGCAATCACGCGAGCGCACCCGAACTGTTCCACAAGATCATCATGGCCTCGGCCGCCATCCCCGGTGCTTTTCCGCCCGTCAACATTGCGGTCATCGCGGACGGTCAGCGTTATGAGGAGATGCACGTCGACGGCGGCGTCACGCGCGGCGTTTTCATTGCGCCGACGCAGCTCAATCTCAAAACCTTCGATCGCTTCTACCCGGTTCCTCCGGTCCGCCGCATCTACATCATCAAGAACGGCAAGCTGACGCCGGAGTTCGAGGCCGTGAAGCCGACCGCCATCACCATTGCCGCGCGGTCGATCACGACGTTGACCAAGAGCCAGAGCCACGGCGATCTCTACCGCATCTGGCGCACGGCTGTCGAAAGCGGCGCCGACTTCAACGCCACCGCGATTCCGTCGGACTTCAACGTCAAGGCCCAGCAGGCCTTCGATCCCGAGTATCAGCGCGCCCTCTACGAGGTCGGCTTCAGGATGGGACGAACCGGCGTCCACTGGGCCAAGCTGCCGCCCGAGGTGCAGGCGCCGTCTCGCGCGCTCGCCGCACGCTGACCTACTTCTCCCTCTCCCCGCGAGCGGGGATGGCCCTCTCCCCACGCTGAAGACGCATGGGGAGAGGGGATTGGTCCGCCGCTCGCCGCACGCTGACGGGTAGCGGCACACTCCGAACCAGTTGGAGCAGAAAACATCAACCCCATCGTCCCCTCCCCCGTCGCGCCGGAGGCGCGTCTACGACACGACGTGGGGGAGGGACAGGGTGGGGGCGATTGCAGAGAGGTAGTTAATAAGAAGAGCTGACTTTCAACGCGATCCAATCGATACAGGGATTCCCCCCACCCCTAACCCCTCCCCACGAGGGGAGGGGGGATTCTCGGCACGGGTGCCAAATTGTTTGCCCGTGATATGCGTGCCGTGTCATCGATTGCGCCATGACCTCGAAACGCATCGGACTAGGGCTCTCCGACGTCACCATTTTCGGTGATCTCCTGCCGTCCGAGCGCGCGGCGGTGGAGAGCGAGCTGGAGACCATCGCGCTCGACCGCGGTCGCGTGCTGGTGCGCCAGGGCGACGTGGCCGATGCTCTCTTCATCGTCGTCTCCGGCCGCTTCGATGTCAGCGTCGCCGGCCGAACCGATCCCATCGCCGAGGTCGGACCGGGCTCGCCCATCGGGGAGATCGCCTTCCTCGCCGGCGGCGTACGCACCGCCACGGTCACCGCCGCCCGCGACAGCCTCGTCCTGAAACTGGGTCGCGAACAGTTCGACCGGCTGTGCGTAAGGACGCCTGCCATCTGGCGCACGCTCACCGCCGCGCTCGCCCGTCGGCTCGCCGACCAGACCGCCGGCCGCGCCATGCCCGAAGGCGCCATCCCCCGCACGATCACCATCATCCCGGCCGGGCCTCGGCCTGTGCCGTCGCGCTTCGTCTCCGGGCTTGAGGCGGCCCTGCGCCAGTTCGGCTCAGTGGCCCTTGTGCGCTCCGACAATTTGCGCCGCATGCTCGGCGGGCATACCGATCTCAACAGCAGCGCCGCCATGCAGGCGCTGAACGCGCTCGAGAGCGCGCACCAGTTCGTGCTGTATGTCGCCGACCCCGAGCTGACCCCATGGTCGGAGAAGGCGATCCGCCAGGCCGACCAGGTGCTGCGCGTCGGCACTGCCGGGCGCGAAACGCGGGCGGATATCGCGCAAAACCGGCTGGAGGAGTTCGCCTCCGGCCTTTTGCAGCCGAAGGCGCAGCGGCTCGTGCTGCTGCACGACAGCCGCGACCCGCTCACGGGCACGGCGCATTGGCTCTGCCCCCGCAACGTCGGCATGCATCATCACGTGGCCCTCACCGACCGCTCGGACATCGATCGGCTGGCCCGCTTCCTCACCGGCAATGCGCTGGGCTTCGTCGCCTGCGGCGGCGGCGCCTTCTGTGCCGCACACGTTGGCCTCTACAAGGCCTTCCAGGAATGCGGCCTGAAGTTCGACATCATGGGCGGCACGTCGGGTGGGAGTGCCATGACGGCGGCGTTCGCCATGGGGCTGGCGCCTGAAGACGTGGATCGCGCCACGCATGACATCTTCGTCACGCGCAAGGCGCTTCGCCGCTACACGTGGCCGCGGTACAGCCTGCTCGACCACACGCACTTCGACGCTGTCCTCAACGAGCACTATGCCGGCGTCACCATTGAGGATCTCTGGATTCCCTATTTCGCCATCTCGACGAACCTGTCGTCGCATGGCTTGCACCGGCACACGCGCGGCGACCTGTGGGCGGCCATCCGCGCATCGGGATCGATTCCCGCCCTGCTGCCGCCCTACTACACCAAAGACGGTCAGATGCTCGTCGACGGCTGCCTGCTCGACAACGTGCCGATCCGGTCGATGCACGAATTGAAGGGCGGGCCCAACATCGTCGTGTCGTTCGACGTACCGCAGCTGGAACGATTTTCCGTCGACTACCAGACCTTGCCGTCGCGGCAGGACCTGGTGCGGCGCGCGCTGGTTCCCTTTCGTCGCGCGCCCTTGCCGGACGCGCCGGGGCTTGGCTCCGTCCTCATGCGCAGCCTGATGGTCAATCGTCAGGACTTCGAGCGCCACATGACGCCGCGCGACCTGCTCATGGTGCCGCCGCTGCCGCGCGACATGGGCGTCCTGCAATGGAGCCGGCACAGCGAACTGATGCAAAGCGCCTACCGCTGGGCCATGGCCGAGATCCCGCGCCTGCAAGCCGAAGGCCATCCTGCCGTTGCGCGGATCTGAGCATGGCGCCGTGTGCTGTGTGAGCCCCGCCTCACGTTGCAGACGCGCCTACCGCACGCCCCGGTCCGGGATGGACCACGAAACAACAACCTCTCCCTTCCGCATTCCCGGACGCCGCGCACCGTTGCGCGGCGAGCCGGGATCTTTCCCGGTTGCGATGCTAGGGGCGGTGCGACGATCACCAGGGGCAGATAGTGCGCGTCACCTCGACGGGGAAAGGCCCCGGCTCTTGCGCGAGTGCCGCGCGAAGGCCGGGGACGCAACGTTGAAGGATTACATTTTGACCGCGACGCGCTTAGTCACCCTTCGGAATGAAGGCTTCGCCATGCAGCCTCAACACGCAGCCCAGCTATTCCGCCGCGTGCTTGTGGTTCGCCAGCACCTGATCCGCCAGCTTGCCGGTCAGCTCCGCCAGATGATCGAACGTCGCAACGAACGTTCCGACACCAGCCGTCGCCGAGCGCAGCTCGACGATCAGGTCGCCGATCTCCGTCTCGGGCATCCGCGCCTGCACCAGGTCCCAGCCCGGCCATCCCGGCCGCGCATCGAAGCCCAGGATCTGCCCGCGGCGCTGCGAGATGAGCGCGTTGATACGCGACGTTGCCTCGTTCGGCACCGCGATCTCCACCGACATGATCGGCTCGAGCAGTACCGGAGTGCACTTCGGCAGGCCCTCCGACATCGCCAGCCGGCCCGCCTGGCGGAACGCCATGTCGGAACTGTCGACCGAGTGATAGGAGCCGTCCGTCAACGTCACGCCGACATCCACCACCGGGAAGCCGAACGGTCCGCGGCCCAGGTAGTCCTTCACCCCGATCTCGACGGAGGGAATGAACTGCCTCGGCACCACGCCGCCCGTGATCTGCTCGTCGAAGGCGAAGCCCGATCCGCGCGGCAGCGGCTTGATCGACAGCACGACATCACCGAACTGGCCATGCCCGCCCGACTGCTTCTTGTGCCGCCCGCGGATCTCGATGCTCTTCTTGATGGTCTCCTTGTACGGGACCTGCCGCGCCTGCGTGGTTGCATCGATGGCGTACTTGCGCTTCAGGCGCTCTAGCGCGACGCGCAGGTGCATTTCGCCCTGTCCCCACAGCACCACCTGATGCGTGTCTTTGGAATGCTCCAGGATCAGGCTCGGGTCCTCGTCGATCAGCTTGGCCAGCGCCGCGCTGAGCTTGACCTCGTCCTTGCGGTCCTTGAGCTCGATCGCCACCCCGAAGACCGGGCGCGGCCGCTCGGGACGGCTGACCTGCGTGATGCCGCTCTTCTCCGTGGTGAGCGTATCACCGGTACGGATGTGGTCGAGGCGTCCGAGCGCCACCGTATCGCCCGGCTTGGCGGTACCGCGTTTCTTGGCGTCCTGTCCTTGCAGCGTGAACATGCCGGCAATGCGTTCTTCCTTGCCCGTTGCCAGCATCGTTGCGCTGTCGGCAAGCTCGCCTGCGAGCACGCGCGTGATCGACAGCTTGCCACCGTGGGCGCTGTACATGGTCTTCATGACGTAGGCGGCGGACTTGGCATTCTCCAGCTTCAGGCGCTTGATCGTGGCGTCCACGAACGGCACCTCGTGCCGCAGCGCCTTCATCAGGCGCAGAATGCCGTTGCCGTTCTCGGCCGATCCCAGCAGCACGGGACAGATGAGCCCTTCGCGCAGCTCTTTGGAGAGGTCGTCGAACACCTTGTCGCGCGGCGGCTGCATGTCGGAGAGAAGCTGCTCCATCAGCTCGTCGTCGTAGTCGGCAAGCTGCTCCAGCATGTGGAAGCGCGCTTCGGTCCCGCGCTCCTTGATATCGGCAGGCATCTCGACCACTTCGGACGGCGCGTGCTCGCGATAGACGAAGGCGCGCTCGAGTGCCAGATCGACAAAGCCGGTGGCGATGCCGTTGTCCCATATGGGAACCTGCCGCAAAACCAGTGGCTTGCTGCTGGCGGGCTGCAGGATAGGAAGAATTTCGCGCACGCGCGCGTCGAAACTGTCGATCTTGTTCAGGAACAGAAAGTGCGGGATGCCGCGATCTTCGAGCTGCTTGAGGATGAGCTGGAGTGCGGGCACGCGCTTTTGGTCGGGCTCGCAGACGACCACGGCGGCGTCGCATGCGGTCAGAACGGATGCGGCCTCGTCCTGGAATTCGATGGAGCCCGGGCAGTCGACGAACGTGAAGGTGTCGCCGAGAAACTGCACGTCCGCGACGTTGACCTCGACGCTCATGCCGTGGTCGCGCGCTTCCGGCGTCGCATCTCCCACGGTATTCTTGTCGGCGATCTTGCCTTGCCGCGTGATGCCTCCGCTGCGCGCGATGATGGACTCCAGCAGTGTCGTCTTGCCGGAGAGATACGGACCCACAAGTGCGATGCAGCGGGCGCTGGCGCCCGCTCTACCGTCGGGTTGCCCCATGGCGTTCCTCCATTTCACTCAGGCGCAGGGGAACACTGCCGCGCCCGCGCCCGAGGTGAATGAAGCGCGACCACCTCATGGTGAACCCGTCCGTGGCGAAGTTCAAGGCCCTCGGATTTGGCGTAATGTCGACAATATCATGGTGCTCACAGGCGATCTGAACGAATTCGGTGACCTTGCGGCAAGGATTTCGAAATGGCGAACGGCTCGTCTTGGTCTGTGCTCCTGATGCTGGCTGCATTTGCAACCGCTGCTGTGCCGGCCGGCGCCATGGCGCTCGACGTAAAGAAGGACGAGAAGGACAAGCTCAAGGCGTGCGAGCGCCGCATGTGCGAGACGATCGTGAAGAAGGCGCCGGCCACCGGCGAGGTGGGCTGTGCGCTCACCAAGACCTGGGCACGCAAGTCCCTCAAGGAAACCTCCGAGGAATCCAAGAAGGTGGACTGGACCTTCGGCGATGCGCGCTGCAGCGTGGACCTGAAGGTCTCGCGCGCGCTGATCGTGACCGCCCTCTCCGCGCCGACCGTCAAGCTCGAGCTGCCTCAGCACCAGGTCAGTTGCGAGATCGAACGCGACAAGGAGATCGACCGCGTGCACTTCATGCTCGGTCCCAAGGTCCGCTTCGAGAACGGCCAGGCCAAACAGGTGTGGATCAACTTGAAAAAGGTCGAAGGCCCGGCGGCCATCAAGGCCATGGCTACCACGCTGGCCAAGCTCGAGGATACCGTCGGCCTCTTTCAGGGCAGCCTGACCAAAGCCATCAACAAGTTCATCGCCGAGCAGTGCCCCAAGGCGGTCAAGGGCGAGTGAGGCTGGCCGCTTCCTCCGGCCGTTGACAGACGTTTGCGCGAGGCGTAGCGGCAGTACTCCGCCGTTCTGGCGGATCGGGACCCACCTATGGACTATTTCGTTTTCTGGGCCGTGCTCGGAGCGGCGCTGCTGCATGCCGGCTGGAACGCCGTCCTGAAAAGCGGCGACGACCCGTTCGTCACCGTCACGCACCTCTCGCTCGTCTCGGGCGGCATCGCGCTTCTGTGCCTGCCCTTCGTCAGCGTTCCCGTTCCGGGCGCGTGGATCTGGCTTGCCCTTTCGGCCCTCATCCACACGGCCTACCGGTTGTTGTTGATCCAGGCCTATCGCACCGGCGACCTCGCGCACGTCTACCCGATTGCCAGGGGCGCCGCTCCGCTCGTCACGGCAGTCGCCACCTTGCTGCTCATCGGCGAGTCGATCGGCACCGCCGGATTTCTCGGCGTGTGCGCTCTGAGCCTCGGCGTTTTTCTGCTGTCCCTGCGCGGCGGGCGGCTGGCCACGTTCGACCGCCGCACGGTCGGCTTTGCCCTGGGCTCCGCGTTGGCGACGGCGAGCTATTCGCTCGTGGACGGCATTGGCGCACGCATCAACGGCTCCGGCCCCGGCTTCGCCATGTGGATGTTCGTCGGCAACATGCTGGTCATGCAGGCCCTCGCGCTGGCCGTGAAGGGACCCGCGATCTATCGCACGCTGCCCGCCACATGGCCCATGGTCTTTGCCGGCGGCCTCATGTCCATGCTTGCCTACTTCATCGTCATCTGGGCCATGACCAAGGCGCCGATCGCCTTGGTGGCCGCGTTGCGCGAGACCAGCGTCCTGTTCGCCGGCCTGATCTCGCTGCTGATCCTGAAAGAGCCGCTGACGCGCTGGCGCGCCGGCGCCGCCGTGATCATCGTTGCGGGGGTGATTCTGCTGCGTCTTGCATAGACTATTTCACCCGCGTCCAGGTCAGCGTCTTGCAGAGAATGACGGCCGTGCAGCCCGCCAGATCGAGCGCGTCCTTGGACTTCACCGTGACGGTGCCGCTATACGTGCCGCCGTCGGCGCGATTGTAGATCGACCCGGCCCAGCTCTTGGCATCGGTTTTCTTGGCGCCGGACATGATCACCAGGCCGACCAACGGCCGGCTGCGCCGCGACGCATCGGGATTCTTGTCGTCGGTCTTCTGGGCATCCACCACCTTCACGATCTTGGCGCAAAGGTTCTCGCCGCACTTGTACATCTCCACAAGTGAGCCGTTTTCTGGATGGCGCCAGGTGCCGAACGCATCCTCGGCCGTTTGTGAGTAAGACGCCCCCCGCAGGGCGACTCCCACGGCGATTACCCGGGCGGCGAGCCGTTGATGCATGAGAATTTCCTCCTGTGGACGGAACCAAGCCGCTGCTTGGTAGGGCCAGATTGCGGCAGGTCTGAGCACAACGCCCGGTGGACGGCAGGTGGACGGCAGTGGTGCGGCGCAGCTAAGCTTCCCGCGCGAACCGCCCAGCAACGGAATGGAAAGTGCACCGTGTGATCGTCGAGGCCGACACATCCATCGTCGATGCCGTGCACGCCTCGCCCAACATCGAGCCGCGCAGGGACTGCGCCCGGCCGGATATGCTGATCCTGCACTACACCGCCATGCACAGTGCCGAGAAAGCCATCGAATGGCTGGCGCGGCCGGAGAGCAAGGTGTCGTGCCACTACGTGATCGGCCGCGACGGCCGCGTCACGCAGATGGTGGCCGAGGATATGCGCGCTTGGCACGCAGGCGTGTCGCGTTGGGCCGGTGAGACCGACCTCAACTCCCGCTCCATCGGCATCGAGATCGACAACCCCGGCCATGACCTTGGCTATCTGGAGTTTCCCGAGCCTCAGATGCGCGCCGTGGAGAGGCTTGCAGCCGACATCGTCCGCCGCCAGGGCATCGCCGCAGATCGCGTGCTGGCGCACTCCGATGTCGCGCCCCTGCGCAAGATCGATCCCGGCGAGAAATTCGACTGGGGGAGACTGGCACGCAGCGGCATCGGGCTTTGGGTCGAGCCCGTCCCGGTCAGGTCCGGGGACGCCGGGCTCGGCCTTGGTTATAGCGGGGAGCCGATCGCGCTGGTGCAGGAAATGCTGCGGAGCTACGGCTACGGCATCGACATCACCGCGGATCTCGACTTCTCGACCGAGGCGATCGTCCGCGCCTTCCAGCGCCATTTCCGCCCGTCGCGGGTCGACGGCTGCATCGACCAATCGACCATCACCACCCTCGAGCGGCTGCTGGCCGCCCGCGACACGCTCCGCGCCATGGTCTGATGCGGCCGGCGCTTGCGCTGATCGCGTCCGCGATCCGCCGGATTAACCGCTCGTCCAGCGGCAGGATGGACCGATCATTGCATCTCTCCTAGGCATCGTCTCGTTTTGGCGCACTGGACGTTCATGTCCGGCGCCAGAATGAGGCGGTTGGGAAGTGCTGCTGACATCGGAAGTCCGTCATGAAGTCCCTGCGACTGCTGTTGCCCGTCATGCTGTTGTCGTTTGTCGCGCCGCTGCCGGCGCTGGCCCAGTTCGAAGGCGATTGGGCGCCCTGCCACGAAGGATCGGCAGAGGTCGCGATCGAGGCGTGCACGCGCCTCGTTCAGCGCAAGCCCATCGAGGCCTGGAAGCTTGCCAAGGCCTACGTCAGCCGCGGCCTTGCCTACGCCGGCCGGAACGAATTTGCCAAGGCGGTCGAGGACTACAATCGCGCCCTCGAGATCGACGGCGACGACGTCTGGACCTACAACAATCGCGGGCTCGCTCACGTCGGGCTGGGTGACTACGACCGCGCGCTCGCCGACTACGCCAAGGCCCTATCGCTCGATCGCGCCAACACCTGGGTCTATCAGAACCGCGGCCTGGCCTACGCCGCCCAAGGCGCCAACGACCGTGCGCTGCAGGATTTCGCCAAGGCCATCGAACTCGCGCCCGAGAATGCCTCGACCTACAACGAACGGGGCCAGATCTTCGCCAAGAAAGGGGATACCGAGCGCGCCGTTCAAGACTTCACCAAGGCCATCGCGCTGGAGCCCGACGACACGTGGGCCTACACGAACCGCGGCGACCTTCATGCCGACAGGCGACGCTACGATCTGGCCATCGCCGACTTCACCAAGGCGATCGAGGTCGACGCCACCAATGTGTGGGCCGTCAACAATCGCGCCTGGGCCTACTTGGACTCCGGCAAGAAAAATGAAGCCCTGGCCGATGCAAACCGCGCCCTGGAGCTGTCGCCCGACAACGCTGAATTCCTGAACACCCGTGGCCACATCCTGGAGGTGCTCGGCCGCCGCCGTCAGGCGATCGCCGACTTGCGCCAGGCCGTTGCCAAGGACCCCGCGGTGTCAGGCGGCAAGGCGGCGCTGAAACGGCTCGGCGCCCTGCGCTGAGGGTTCGACTAAGGTCGAAGTCGCGTGCGCTTTCCCATTGTAATTCCGCCGACAGATCATTCCTCCACTCTGTTGGTCCTGCAAAGTGACTTGCGGGCGACTGCTCCTATGTGCAGGCTGCCGTCACAGTGCAGCGACCTGGATAAGGGTACAAAGCGCTAGATTTCTCACGTGCGTCTCCTGGCTGGGCTCGCTGCTCTGGCAAAAAGCAAAGGGAGAGAACGCAATGATGAGAGTTTTGACGCGTCGCCGTTTCGTTGTTTCGTCATCGGCGGCGACTGCGAGCCTTATTGCCGCGCCGTATGTGAGCAGAGCTCGTGCTGCGGGCAGTCTATCCCTCGGGTTGTGGGATCACTGGGTGCCCGGCGCCAACGATGTTGCTCTGAAGGTCATTAAGGAGTGGGGCGCGAAGGAAAAAGTCGACGTCACGGTGGCCTTCATCACATCTAAAGGCAACAAGCCCGTGCTGACGCCCGCGGCAGAAGCCGTCGCGAAATCCGGCCACGACATCATGGAGTTCACCAACTGGGAAGCAGCCCAGCACCAGGCCTCGCTTGAGCCCGTTGACGATCTGATGGCGGACATCATCAAGCGCAATGGCAGCGCCGTCGAGCCGGCCGTGGAATACCTCGCCAAGGTGAAAGGCCATTGGGCCGCGGTGCCCATGACGCGCGGCACGCTCCTCCTGAGTGTGTGCTCACGCTTCGATCTGCTGAAGCAGCACGCTGGCATCGACATCCAGGCCATGTATCCGGCAGGCAAGCCGCCCGCCGCCGACGAGTGGACCTGGGACAATTTCCTGATCGCTGCCGAGAAGTGCTTCAAGGCACAGTGCGCCTTCGGACTGCCGCTCGGCGCCACCACCGACACCATGCAGTGGATTGGTGCGCTCTTCAAAGCCTATGGCGCCGACGTGATGGACGATAAGGGCAACGTCACCGTCAAGTCCGACAGCGTGCGCCAGGTGCTCGACTACGCTAAGCGCCTCGCCGCCTTCCTTCCCGAGGATGCGCCCGCCTGGGACGATGCCACCAACAACAAGTGGCTTCTGTCCGGCAAAGGCGCTCTGATCATGAACCCGCCGAGCGCCTGGGCCGTCGGCAAGCGCGATGCGCCGCAGATCGCCGAAAAGTGCTGGACGCACGGTTTCCCGGCAGGACCGAAGGGGCGTTTCAATCCGATCCTGCCGCGTCTGTATGGCTTGTGGAGTTTCTCCAAGCACAAGCCGGAAGCCAAAGCGCTTCTATCCCATCTTTCCTCGCGCGAGGTGGCCGAGAAGCTGGTGGCAGCCAGCCAGGGTTACGACATCCCGCCCTATCCCGCATTCAGCGACTTCAAGACGTGGGAGGAGGAAGGTCCGCCCAAGGGCACGCTCTACCACTATCCCAATCGCGGTGGCCAGACGGTTGCCGTCACATGCTCGCCCGCGCCGCCGCTGATCGGCGCGCAGATCTGGTCGCAGGCCATCCAGCCCAAGATGGTCGTGCGCTACCTCAAAGGTGAAAAAATCGAGGCCTTGCTTGATTGGGCCGCCGGCGAGTTGGAAGGCTTCAAGCGCACATAACGAGGGTTTCGCTTGCGGTGGATCTCCCGCCACCGCAAGCTTAGCGGCGCCATGACGCATCGTTACGCGGCAGGCGCCGCGCTTCATCGACAACGCTGACGCGGTGCGGCAGGTCTTCCGACCAGCGCCATAGCACAAGGTTCTTCGCGTCCTGATCCGCGCCGACAGCGTAACTCGGCACGACGATGCCGGCCACCCCTGCCTCTATCAACCGCTCCGCGATCTGCCACGACGGCACTGCCGCTCCCGTCTCCGCGAGCAGCCGCCACGCGCACGCCATGCCCTTTTCGCTCACGCGATGCCGCGCGCGCTCCTCCACCGAGGTCAGGTCGGCGATGTCCTCGCAATCGACCTCGTACGACACGATCGTCAGCGGTGGAATGCGATAGGCGAAGCCCTGGCTTGCTTCGATGACGGCCGTCTGCCAGTCGAGCGACAGGTACAGCGCGGCGACGCCCTTGGGGTTGAAGCGGCCGCCATGCGTCCGCGCCCCTTCGCCCGATAACGGAGACCACGACCATTTCGGATTGTGGGCGCGATAGGCGACGCCCTGCAGCCTCACGCGTAGCTCCCCGCGGCGACACCATCCAGATAGTTGCGCACGAGCCCGGCTTGATCGGTCTTCACCAGCGCCTCTGCGGTCTGGTCGCCGAGCGCCGGAATGCTCTGCCCGCGATACCAGCCCATCGCCTGCGGCATGCCGCCGGCCCATGGCGCGACGCGCGTCATGATCTCGAGCATGTCGCGTAGCCGGTGCTGCGTCTTCGGCGCCGTGACACGCGAAAAACGCTGCAGCGTTTCCTCGGCGAAGCCCAGCGACTGCGCCAGCGCCGCCTTGGTCATTCCAAACTCGGCCACGATCTTGTCGGCGTCGACGAGGCCGTCCGTGAGGTAGCGCGCCGCAACGAGAAAGCCCTGCGTTTCGCGCTGGGCTCCCGTACGGGCTGCCTTGCTTGGCCTCCCGGCGCTGATGGCGCGCAGCTTGCGCGCCGGAGCTTGCCGCTTGCGGGCATCGGATATGCGCTTGGGTGCTCTCGACATATGCCAATCCACCTGCCGTAATTCCCTGGCATTATATCAGGCATATCCTCTCAACGCAAAACGCGGTGCGCGAATAGTGGGCACGGTCTACACGAAACTGTTCCCCTCCCCCTGGTGGGGAGGGGTTAGGGGTGGGGGGAGGCCCAGCATCTATTGGTTGCGGCGAAGAGAAAGTTTGGCCTCCATCGCTTCCCTTGACGATGCCTGCGCAAAGGCCCTTATGTCGTCTCGTCAGTCGGCCGGGCGGTCGCTGCCGCCGGCCTCGCGTTGTGGCGATACAACCGGCGGCAGAGGAAAGTCCGGGCTCCATGGACCCACGGTGGCGGCTAACGGCCGCCGGGGGCGACCCTAGGGAAAGTGCCACAGAAATCAAACCGCCGCGGCGAGCTTCGGCGAACCACGGCAAGGGTGAAATGGTGCGGTAAGAGCGCACCGCGCGTCTGGCAACAGACGTGGCATGGCAAACCCCACCGGGAGCAAGACCAAATAGGGGCGGCCGGGCGCGCGGGAAAACCGTGGCGCCGAGTCTGGTTCCAGACCGTCGCCCGGGTTGGTTGCAACGAGGCGATGCGCGAGCATCGTCCCAGATGAATGGCCGTCGCGGAGAGCAATCTCCAGACAAAACCCGGCTTACAGGCCGGCTGACATTTTCTTCTCCCGCGCCATGCGCGTGCTGCAACACAACCGCCCGCACCCGCTTGCCTTTCTCGACTATCGAGAAGAAATCCCGTAACTCGGTACAGGGGGGGGGCCGCGATGCTCACCCGAGAATAAAGCCGCACGTCCGGGTCGCAGCAATGCATCCCGGC
>CADEFX010000122.1 GCA_902826715.1 uncultured Hyphomicrobiales bacterium
CGACGTTCGACGTGGCGCACCTCTCCATGCACGTGCAGAAGCGCCTGTCGGAGAAGGGCAAGTGGATGGACGATCTGCGCCCTCTGATCGCCGACGCCTCGATGACCAATCCGGAGTTCGACTTCACCGATTACGGCAAGGCGGGCCTCAACTTCTGCACCGCCGCTGACGGCAAGCAGAATGCCATCCCGACGTTCGTGGACTATTGGATCCTCTACTACAACAAGGAGCTGTTCGATCAGAAAGGCGTCGCCTATCCCACGAGCATGGACGAGATCTTCACGGCGGCCCAGAAGCTGACCGACGCGCCCAAGGGCGTGTACGGCTTTGTCTCGCGCGGGTTGAAAAACGCCAACGTGCCGGTGTGGACGAGCTGGCTGCTGGGGCAGGGCGCCGAGACGGTGTCGGCGGACGGCAATTTGCTCACCGACACACCGGAAGCGATCTGGGCTGCGGAGCTGTACAAGAAGCTCAACCGCGAAGTTGCTCCGCCCGGCACGGTCGGCTTCAACTGGAACGAGTGCCAGACGACGTTCTCCCAGGGCCGGGCCGCCATGTGGCTTGACGGCATCGGCTTTGCCACGCCGCTCGAGGATCCGGCCAAGTCGAAAATCGCGGGCAAGGTTGGCTATGGCGTCGTGCCGCCCGGGCCGAAGGCACAGCATTCGGCCATTTTCGGAGACGGACTTGGCATCGCAGCGGCGTCGAAGAACAAGGGCGCCGCCTGGTTCTACATCCAGTTCATCACCAACAAGGCCAACCAGCTCAACATCCTTAAGAACGGTGCAGGTTCTCCGGCACGCAACTCCGCCTTCGGCAATGACGACGTCGTGCGCACGTCCAAGTTCGGCAAGCAGTGGTTCGATACCGTGCTCAACTCGGCCAAGGTCGGGCGCCCCGGATTGCCGGTGATCATTCCGGTCACCGAGTTCCGTGATGTGTTCGGCGTGGCACTGACGAACATGATCTCGGGTGCTGACCCCGCGAGTGAGCTCAAAAAGGCGACCGAGGCCTTCAAGCCCGTGCTCGAGAAGAGCGAGAAAAGCTAGACGTGAGCGTTGCCGCGCCCAAGCGCGAGGTGGTGAGCAGCTTTCGCCAGCACTACTGGCTGTTCGTGCTGCCGGGTACGCTCGTTATCGGCGGCGTCATCGTTTTCCCCTGGGCTTTCACGGTCTGGATGGCGCTGCACGAATGGAACGTGACGGGCGACCACGCCTTTGTCGGGCTCGCAAACTTCGTCAACCTTTTCGGCGATCAGCGTTTCATCGAGTCGGTCTGGCGCACCTTTTGGTTCACGCTGCTTGCCACGCTCATTCCTGTCATTCTTGGCGTGTGGGCTGCGCTGGTGTTCCACCGGTCGTTTCCGTTCAGGGGGCTGCTGCGGACGATCTTCGTCATGCCCATGATGGCGACGCCGGTAGCGATCGCGCTGGTGTGGACCATGATGTTTCATCCGCAACTCGGCGTGCTGAACTATCTGCTGTCGCTAGTGGGCCTGCCGCCGTTCTCCTGGATCTACGACCCCGCCACGGTGATCCCGACGCTGGTCCTGGTCGAGGTCTGGCATTGGACACCGCTGGTCATGCTGATCGTGCTGGGCGGCCTGGCGGGTTTGCCCACCGATCCTTACGAGGCGGCGCTGATTGACGGCGCATCGAGCTGGCAGATGTTCCGCTACATCACGTGGCCGCTGATCCTGCCCTATGTAATGATTGCGCTGGTGATCAGGACCATCGACAGCCTGAAGGTGTTCGATACCATCGCGGTGATCAGCCAAGGCGGCCCGGGGACGGCCTCGGAGACGCTCAACTACTTTCTCTATTTGCAGGCCTTCCAGTTCTACAACGTGGGCTATGCCTCGGCCGTTGTACTCGTGTTCTTCGTTATCATCATCGCTCTGTCGCTCCTGCTGCTCTACGCGCGGCAGCAAACGAAATGGATGGAATAGGACAGCCCATGGCGTCGCGGCCAAGCGCGGTTCAGTCGATGTATGGCGCGCGCGTGGGCAAGCGCTCGCGCGGAGGCCGGATCGCGCTGTGGGTGTCGGTCATCTTTCTCGTGTCGCCGGCAGTCCTTGTGTTCCTCTGGATGCTGTCGCTGTCGCTGAAGACGGAAATCGACAACATCGCCTACCCGCCGGTCTTCATTCCCAACCCGCCGACGCTGGCCAGCTACGTCGAGGTGTTTCAGAAGAACCGCATTCTGCTCTACTTCTGGAACTCGGTGCTCGTCACGGGCGGGGCGGTGCTGATCGGGCTGATGGTGGGCGTGCCCGCCGGCTATGGCATCGCACGGTCGAAATCCGGGAAAGCGGCAGCCGTCCTCATCCTCGTGGCGCGCATGACCCCCGCGCTGTCGTACCTCATTCCGCTGTTTCTCCTGTTCCAGCTGCTCGGGATGGTCGGAACCATCGGCGCGCTCGTCGTCACCCACCTCGTCATCACGGTGCCGATCATCGTCTGGGTCATGATCGGATATTTCGAGAATGTGCCGGTCGAGCTGGAAGAAGCGGCGCGCATCGATGGAGCGTCCGTATGGCGCAGTTTCTGGCACATCGCACTGCCGCTCGCACGGCCGGGCGTCGTCGTCGGTGGCATCCTCGCGTTCATCTTCTCGTGGAACAACTTCATCTTCTCGGTCGTGCTCGCCGGCAAGAACACGCGCACGCTGCCGTCTGCGGTCTACAACATGTTGACGTTCGAGCAGCTCGCCTGGGGGCCGCTGGCGGCCGCGGCCTTGCTTGTGACGCTTCCCGTTCTGCTGGTCACGGTCATCGCCCAGCGCGAGATCGTGGCTGGACTTTCGGCCGGCGGTTTGAAGGACGGTTAACCGGACCGTGCTAACACGTCTGCTGTTGCTGATGGGATGTCCATAGGGAACAAGACGTCATGGGTCCGGAGCGATTTGGCTTGAGCTGCGCGATTGCGACGCCGTTCGGGAGCACCGGCAGAATCGGTCTCGCCGAGCTCACGCGGCATGCGCAGTGGTGCCTTGCCGAAGGCTGTGACGGCGTCACGCTGTTTGGTACGACGGGGGAAGGGTTCTCCCTCAGCCTCAGCGAGCGCGGCGAGGTCTTGGAGGCCTTCCGGCGGGCCGGCTTCGAGATGCGCCGCCAGGTTTGCGCCGGTGTCATGGCGACATCCGTCGAGGATGCGGCGGCCCAAGCAGCCAATGCCCTCGACGCCAACGTAAAGGCTCTTCTGCTAGCGCCACCCTTCTACCTCAAGGGGGTCGGTGACGACGGCGTGTTCGCATGGCATAGCGCGCTGTTCAATGCGCTGGGCGACAAGGCGCGCGACGTCATCCTCTATCACCTGCCGTATCACACCGGTGTCGCGATCACGCTCGATCTGATCGATCGGCTGAGAGCTGCATTTCCCTCGGTGATCTGCGGCGTCAAGGATTCAGCAGGCGACTGGCGCCACACCGAACAGCTCCTCGCCCGGCATAGAGACATGGCCATACTGGTCGGCGACGAGCGTCATCTGGCGCGGGCCGTGCGCCAGGGCGGCCAGGGCTCGATTTGCGGCATCGCCAATGCGGAAGCAGGGCTGCTGCGTCTCATGGTGCACGAGGGACGTGAGGAGCCGCGCATCAATGAGCTCGTGGACGTCGTTCTCACATACCCGGTGCTGCCGGCGGTCAAGGGCCTCGTCGCACGCAGAACCGGCGACTCGGGTTGGCTTAACGTACGCCCGCCGCTGATGCCGCTCACGGCGGTGCAATTAAAAGCCCTTGCGGAGCAATACGACGGCATCTTGGGCGCGCGCGGGCAACACGTTTGAGCCGCGTCCCTTTTGAGTCCGAGATTCGCTCGCGGACCCAGCCGAGAACTCCTGCGAACTTCAGGACACTAGTGGCGGTCGTCTTTGCCGCGATAGAACTCGAGCCGCGGACCGCGAGGCTGTGTCGCCTGATCCATCACTTGTGGCGGCGCCCGGTGGACGATCTCGTGCAGGGCATCCACACAGTGATCGCAGATGTGCGCTTCCTCGCCCGCAATCATGCGGGTCACTTCCGAGATGTCTCGCGAGCAGAAATTGCAGCGTGGCACGTAGTCGAAACTTTCCATAGGGTATATCCCGGTCGGAGCGTACTCAGCGTGCGGAGCATATTGGTATCGCTTGTAGGGAACGCCTGGAACAGCAAAAAGTATCCGCTCGCAGTTTGTACCCAGGTGTTTTTTGCGTCAGGCAGGAACGCCTGATGGGCCGAGACGGCGTCTTTGTAACCCTGAATAGCAAACGAGGTCGCGTCGCAGCGGTTTGGTGCAACAAGCTTTGGTGTGACCTATCCCATACGGCTCTGTTGAACCCTTCTTTATTCACTGATCTTGGGAGTCATGGCCGTGGGAAGATTGATCACAGTCAATGATCGAATGCAGCGAACATACCGCTATGAGCTCACCGCACCGGTCGGGCGCACCTTCGATCCGGAGTTCCGGCCGCAGCTTACGCCCGCGGAAATGCTCCGCCTTGGCGTGTTCGGCGGCAAGTACATGACGGATTGCCGGGACGAGTTCCCGCCGGCCTGGTTCAAGGGGGCCAAGCTTGCCAACGGCCGGCGAGACAGCACCCTCAACTACTTCGGCGTCAATGCCAGTCAGCCGCTCTCGGAATGGCGCAGGAAGGGATGGATACATCGCGATGATCCCCGTGGCTGGTTCCAGTGGTACTGCCGGTATCACATGGGCCGCCGGATGCCCGATGAAGATGCACGACAGATCAAACGCTGGAAGGCCATTCACCGCCACGTGCGTCAGGTGCAGCGCAACTGCGAGCCGGGCGATCTGTCATGCCGGCGGCGGCAACGACAGGCTCTTCTCCATTGGGCATACGACAGCCGGAAACTGTAGCGCGGCTCAACCGCGACGCGTGCATCGCGCTCTATATCTCCCGGCGTCGGCCTTATCTCGGGCGCAGGTCCACGAGGCGCGCGAAAGCGTGCAACTCGCGCTCGACGTCGGCACCGCTGGTACCGAAGATGATGCCGGTGGCGCCTGCTGCTTCCAGTGCGGCGAGGCGGGCGCGCAAGGCGTCGGGCGGGCCGGTGAACGTCATCTGTTCGGCCGCGCTCGTGTCGATCAGCGCGTCGTGGCCGTTCGAGATGTCCCAGTTGTGGCCGCGGTTGACGGCCAGGTGGCGGATCGGTTCGGGCACCTGCATGACGCTATCGAACCAGGCTTGTCCGCCGGGGAGGCGTTTCACGGCTTCGGGATCGCCGGCAAACGTGTTGTGAAAGATGACGCCCATCAACGGCGCCACGGCCGCCTTTACCCGCGGGCTGGTCACCGGCTCGCCCGGGTCGAGCACTGTCCCGTTGACCGATACCAGGCACGGATTGAAGCCTTGTGCTGGACTGCGCAGCACAATGAGGCCGTCGGCGAGTTCCTTGGCGACGGCACGGCCCTTGGGGCCCTGGGCTGCCAGCAGCAGCGGCGTCGTGATCGGGCGGTCGGGCAGCAGGCCGGGCGAGGCCAGAAGCTGCGCCATGCCGCCATCGATGTCGACGGGCTCGCCGCGCAGCAGTGCGCGCACCTGGATCAGATGACGGCGCATGGCCTCCCACGACAGCGGCTTCTGGCCCATGGCGACACGACCCGTGAAGCCGGTGCCGAATGCCACCTTCAGGCGGCCTGGCGCGATGTGCTCAAGCGTGGCGATGGCGGAGGCCTGTGCCATCGGATGGCGGTAGCTTGGGGTCAGCACGGCCGGACCGATGCCGATACGATCGGTACGCTCGGCGATCCGGGCAAGGTGCACCCAGATGTCGTGGCCGAAGGCTGGGATCTCGGGCGACCAGATGCGCTCGTAGCCAAGCTTCTCCGCCAGGATGGCATGGTCGAGCGCCTGAGGGCCCGGCGGCAGGCGGAAGGCGTAGGTCAGCGGCATTGACACTCCATGCAATCTGAAAATTTGCGTGCCCAGGCCTTGGCGCCGGGCGGCGCAATGTACCAGCAAGGCGGCCGCCCGCACACTGCCGGCATTTCCTAGCTATTCGCGATCGGTAAGACCATCGGGGCGAGTTCGTCGGCCGTTCGTCCTGCCCAGTCGAGCTTTGGCACGTCGGCCATGGAACGCTTTTGCGCCTCTTCGAGGGCCTCCGAAGCCGCGGCATAGTCGATGTTGAGTGCCCGCCCGTCGGCCACCACCTGCTCGCCGCCGACGAACACATCCCGCACCGCGCGGTCAGCGGCGACATAAAGCAGGCTTCTGATTGGCTCGCGCATGGGCATCATGGACGGATGCTTGATGTCGACGAGCACCAGGTCCGCCTTGGCACCGACCTTCAGCCGGCCGATGTCGTCGCGCAGCAACGCGCGTGCACCGCCAACGGTTGCCGCGTTGAAGATGTCGAGTGTCGTCACATCGTCGACCGTGCCTGCGACCGCCCGCGAGATGGTGAATGCGCTCCGCATCTCTTCGAGGAAATTGTGCGGGTAGGTGTCCGTGCCGATCCCGAGGTTGATCCCCTGGCGCGCATAGGCGCCAAAGGTGTTCATGGCAATGCCGCGGCGCATGAACACGGTCGGGCAATGGGCGACGGTGGCGCCGGTGTCCCGCAGCAACGGCATATCTCCATGCGTCGGCCAGTGCAGCCAGGGATGGTGGTCGAGGAAGATGCCGTGCCCGATGATCGTGTTGCGTCCGAGCGCGCCGATGGAGTGCAGCCAGCCGATGGGTGTCTTGCCGTGGCGGCGGACCATCTCGTGGAATTCAGTGACGCTCTGCGAGGCATGAATTTGCAGCGGCAAGCGGCGCTCGACCGCGTAGTCATGGGCATCGCGGATGAGTTCGGGCGTGCAGGTATCGATCTGCGAGGGCATCATCATGCCGCTGAGCCGGCCGGACGGGTGCTGCGCTGCAAGGTCGATCAGACGGCGCGCCCTGTCGAAGGCCTCGCGTCCTCCCTTCACGTCCCACTCGTACTCGAGCATGTGACCGTTGCGCGTGAACCATCGCGCATCGCGGAACATGGGCGCGGCGACGGCGCGGATGCCGGATTCGGCAAGCGTGTCGATCCAGCCGTCGAAGGGCGGCGAAATGTCGACCACGGTGGTGACGCCGCTCATCAGAAGTTCGGCGAGCGCGACGCGCATGGCGGCGACCGAGCCTTCCCGATCGTTGTTGAAGACCGTCAGGAACTCATAAAGCGAGCTGTGCCAGAAGCCCGGGCTGCGGGTCTCGTCGGTGATGCCCTTGCGCAGCGGCTCGCTGCTCGGATGGGTGTGAATATTGATGAGGCCCGGGAGAAGGAGCCTCTGCGAACAGTCGATTTCGACATCGCCCGTCTCGGGACAATTCTTGCCGAGGAACGCGATCTCCCGGTCGCGGACCATCACATCGAGGTCGCGCCGGTAGACGTGCCCGCCCCGGGCTTCATCCCATGCCACAACCCATGCGGCTCTGCGGAATACGGTGGTCGCCATGGCCGTTCTTATCACGCCGCTGCACGGCGATCATGCCGATCGCGCGTCCTCGAGAATCATGGCCGCTGCTTTCTCCCCGATCATGATCGAGGGTGCATTGGTATTACCGCCGACAACAAGCGGCATGATCGAGGCATCGGCAACCCGCAGACCTTTGATCCCGCTCACTTGCAGCCTGGAGTTGACGACCGCGTCGCTCCCTGTCCCCATCCTGCAGGTGCCGACCGGATGCAGGTTGGCGACGCCACGATTGCGGATGTCCTCGATCAGCTTGTCGTCGGTTTGGACTGCCGTCCCGGGCACCACTTCCTCAGCGACATAGGGCTTGAGCGCCGGCTGTTCCGCTATTTTCCGAGCAAGCCGAACGCCATAGAGCATGGCATCGATGTCGTGGGCCGTCTCGAGGAACTTGAACTCGATTTTGGGCGGGGCCAGCGGGTCGGCACTCTTCAGGCTGACACGGCCGCGACCCTCGGGCCGCAAATGCACGGGTGACATGCTGAAGCCCGGCCACTTGTGGGGCAGCATGCCCTTGCGGTCGCGCGTCTCGATAGACCAGAGATAGGTGTTGATCTGCAGATCCGGCCGATCGAAGCGCGGGTCTGTGCGCACGAGAATGCCGGCGATCGTACCGATGGTGGTCAGCGGCCCGTTGCGGGTGAGCACGTACTGAATGCCGACAGCGAGCTGACGGAGCGGCGAGCGGAAGAGGTCGTTGAATGTCCCCGGCTTGGTCGAGCGCCAGGCGACGTAGGAATTGAAGTGATCGTGCAGGTTGGCGCCGACCGCGGGCAGGTCGTGGACGACCTCGATGCCCATCGCCTTCAGGTGGGCACCGGGTCCGATGCCCGACAACAGCAGCAGTTGCGGCGAGCCGTAGACGCCACCGGAAACGACGACCTCGAGCCTGGCGTGTGCCGTCTCGACGCCGCGCGGCGTGCGGTACTCGACGCCGCTGGCACGGCCATTCTCGACGAGGACGCGCGTCGCATGCGCGTTCGGTGTGACGACGAGGTTGCGGCGTCCGCGTGCCGGCCACAGATAGGCGACCGATGAACTCCATCGCCGGCCTTTGCCGACGGTCGCCTGGTAGTAGCCGACGCCGTCCTGGCTCGCGCCGTTGAAATCGGGATTGCGCGGGATCCCCGCCTGCACGGCGCCCTCGATAATGGCGTCGATGATCTCATGCTTGTAGCGGGCATCGGTGACTTTGAGGGGGCCGCCGACACCGTGGAATTGGTCCTCGCCGCGCTGCTGGTCCTCGGCCTTGCGGAAGAGCGGCAGCACGCTCTCGTAGTCCCAGCCGACACAGCCTTGCTGGCGCCAGCCGTCGTAGTCAGCGGCCGTGCCGCGCATGTAGACCATGCCGTTGAGCGAGCTCGTGCCGCCCAGCATCTTGCCGCGCGGCTGGTAGGACGTGCGGCCGTTGAGGCCGGCAACGGGCTCGCTTTCGAATTTCCAGTTGTAGGTGTCGTGCGTGAAGAGCTTGTGGTAGCCGACGGGAATGTGGATCCAGGGATAGTTGTCTCGCGGCCCGGCCTCGAGTAGCAGCACCCGGTAGCGGCCTGATTCAGATAGGCGCGCAGCAACGGCACAGCCGGCCGAGCCGGCGCCCGTGACTATGTAGTCGAAGGTGTTTTGATCCACTGTCGTTGCCAGCTCTCGAAACGGACGCTCATGCGAACACACCAGTGCGGTTAGGGGCGGCTCAGAAGGGCTCCGCCTGATCCATCCTCACGCCGGCGTGTTGGCCTTGAGAAACGTGCGCAAATGGCGTACGGCCAGAGGCACTCGGTCCTTGTCTTCCTTCCACGGGAAAAAAGTCATCTGCGCGTTCGGCGCCAGCATGGCGGTTTCTTCCGCTACGGCGTAAGGATGCGGCTCGGTGTCGTCCGGCATGACAAGAATCGGCGTTGTGCATTTGCGCACGAAATCGCGCGTCACGCTGAAGACGAAATCGTTATTCTCGAGGTACATCTTCTTGAGGAAGGCCGAGCACGTCTCCATCGTGACGTCGGGCCTCTTCTCGCACAGCGCCGGCGCCCAATTCTTCATGTTGTTCCGGTAGAAAAGGTCCGGCACTTCGGGGCGAAAACCGCTTGGCATTGCCGGCACGGCAGCGATGACGCGCTCGGGCGCCCGCTGCAGCATCTTCCAGATGAACGGCCCGCCGATACAAAAACCCAGCACCATGAATTTGTCGATCCCGAGATGATCCATCAAGCCGAGCTGGTCGTCGGCATATGCATCCCAGGGCCGGTCGATCTCCACTGGACCGGAAGATGTGCCGCCGTTGGCGTTCCTCAGATCCATCGTGATGCAACGGTACTTGTCGCTAAGCACCTGCATCGGATTGAAAGGCACCCTTTCAGAAAGGTAGCCGATCGTCGCGTTCAACCCGCCCCCTGGAATGACCAGCAGCGGAAAGCCGGACCCGGCCTCCTCATAGTGGATCTGGACCGACCCCTTCTTGTAGATGGCCATGGCTGGCATCCTTGCACCGGGAGGGAAGTGTACGTTCGCCGCAGCAGGAGACTTGGCGCACGCCGCCACTGTCGTGGCTCCCCGCATCTCGCACGGGCGAACCTGGCGCTTCGCGCCAGGCGGCGATTACGCGTTCGCGGCTGGCTGCTTGATGCCGGTCTGTTTGGGCAGACGCATAACGTACGTCTTGTCGGCGGCATTGTAATACTTGCGGTCGGGCTTGTAGGTGCCGCCGACGATCGTCATCGAAATGGTGTCATCGGTGAGGGCGGTGAAGGAATGAATCTCCGAGGGCGGAGCAACGATGGCCACATCGTTCTTCTCCAGCACGCGGTCATCGATGATCTTGAGATCGGCGTAGCCTTCCTTCTTGCCGTCGTCCTGACGGTCGTAGACCACATGCTTCAGGCGGCCGCTGTATATCGCCATCATCTCCCACACACCATGATCGTGCGGCGGGATAAATTTGCCTTTTGGCATATGATCGAATGTGATCGACATCTGGCCGTCGTAGTAAAGGTACTTGGAGTTGTCGATGTGGTTGCCTTCGCGCTTCACCCCTTCGGAGGCCAGATCGCGTTGCATCACGCGCCGCACCGGCTCGCGCAAAGCTTCCAACAGTTTCGGGCCATCCTGGCCATGCAGCTTCATGAGCCGTTGCACTTCGAGGGCAAGGTCGCGCACGGTATAATCAGAGCCAGCCATGGAGTGTTTCCTCTGTCGCTTATTGTTCGTGCCGATCGTTATGGGCGATCACCGACAGGCTACCACCCGCACACAGGTGCGTCCAGGCAGGCGGCTCTCGGTGTGTGACCATAGCGCGCGCCGTTGGCCCCGCGGCGCTAACGGCTTGACAGGACGACCATGCAGGCGTCCTGTTTGCATAAAAGCGGTAGCGGCCGTGCGACCGTCAGCGCAGGGAGGACAGATCGATGGTTCGTTTGAGAACCCTTTCCGTTTCACTGATCGTCATTGCTCTTCTGCAATTCGCAAGTGGGGCGCCGGCTTTCGCGCAGAAGCCGAAGTTCTCGATTGTCGTCGCCGGCTTCAGTTCCTGGTTCTACCTGCAGCAGCACGTCGCGATCGGCGCCGGCCTCTATCAGGAAGAAGGCCTCGAGCCCGATGTCGTCGATACGAACTCCGGCACGCGGCAGGCGGCAGCCGTCATGGGCGGTACCGGCGAGATCGGCCAGTTCAGTTTTCCGCATGTCATCAAGTCGGCGGCCAAAGGTGGCGGCTTGGTCGCGATTGGCAGCGGCTATGATGCCTATCCGATCCAGCTGGTGCTGGCCAAGTCGGCCGCCGAGAAGTTGGGTATCACGCCGGCGATGCCCTTGGACGAGCGCGTGAAGCGCATCAAGGGACTGAAGATCGCGATCAGCTCGCCTGGCGCCAGCACCGATCTGTTCATGCGTACGCTTCTGGTCGTGCGTGGCATGGACCCCGACAAGGATGTGTCGCTGCAGCCTGTCGGCTCCGGCGCGCCGCAGTACAGTGCGCTCGAGGCAGGCGCAGTGGATGGTTTCGCTTTCGGATCGCCATTCACCAATATGGCGATCAACAAGGGCTTTGCGGTCATGGTCGCCGATCCCATGAAGAACGAGGTGCCGGAATTCAATGGAGCGCCCTATCAGATCGTGGCCACGAGCCGCGAGACCTTGAAGAACAAACCGGACATTCTGCTCAAAGGGCTGCGTGCGCTGGCGAAGGCGCAGAAGCTCATTCAGGAGGATCCGGCAAAGGCCAAGCGTGCCGCTCGCGAATGGTTCAAGAATCTGTCCGATGAGGAGTACAGCTCCGGCTTCGATGAGAATGTCGTCGGCATGCCGAAGTCCACCGCGATCACCGAGGAGCACTTCAAGCGCACCGTCGACTTGATGAACCTGACCGAGAAGGAAAAATGGCTTCTCACGTACGCGGAAGCGGTTGCCCCTGAGCTGTCGCAACGCGCGGACAAGGAGATCTTCGGGAAGTAGCGTCAGGTGTTTGGCGAGCCGGCTGATGGCCGGCGTTGCCAACACACGCAAGCCGGGACTACGCTGCGGCAACAATGGAAACGAGGCGCGGATAAAATCCGTGCCCGGCAGGAGGAAACATGCGCACGGTGGTGGCGAAGGCTCTCGCAACGCTATGTGTCGCCGGTCTGATCGTTGCGGGTGCGGCGCGAAGCGCGCCGGCGCAGGCGCCTGAGAAGCTGAAGGTGGCGATCGGCGCGGCAGGTCTTTACTTCATCGTGCACTTCGTTGCGGAAGGCGCAGGCTTCTTCAAGAAGGAGGGATTGGAGCTCGATACCGTCGACGTTACGACGGGGCCGCGCCAGGTGGCCGCGGTGATGGGCGGCAGCGTCGATATCGCGCCGCTCGGGCTGCAGCTCGTTATCCAGGCGACGTCGCGGGGCGGCAGCATCATCGCCATCTCCACCGGCTACAGCATCCTGCCCATGTCGCTCGTGCTCTCCAACGACGCCATCAAGCGCTCGGGCATCACGCTGAGCATGACGACCGATGAGAAAATCAAACGTATCAAAGGGCTGAAGATTGGCATCACGGGGCCGGGCTCGGGCACCGACGACATGGCGCGCACGCTCACCGGCACGCGCGGTCTCGATCCGGACAAGGACATCACCATTCAGCCGCTTGGCAACGGCGACAGCATGCTGGCCGCCCTGGAGAAGGGCCTCACCGACGGTTTCGTCTTTACGTCTCCCATTCCTGAAACCGCCGTTGCGCGCAACCTTGGCCAGATCGTCGTCGAGCCGCTGAACGGCGACGTACCCGAGGCCGACGGCGTGCCCTACATCATCATGGCCACCAATCCGGCGATGCTGGCAGAGAAGAGGCCGCTGCTGGTGAAGGCCGTGCGCGCCTGGACCAACGCCATGAAGTTCACGCACGAGCACAAGGAGGAGGCGCGGCGCGTGGCGCGCAACTACTTCAAGCAGATGGATGAGGCCGTCTTCAACATTGCGTTCGACAAGTACGTGAAAGGCGTGCCGTCGCATCCTCTGATTCCGGAGGAGAACGTTCAGAAGGTGGCCAAGTGGATGTCGCTCAGCAAGAAGACGACCATCGACGCGAACTATGCGACTGCCGTGCACCCCGACATCGCGCGCGAGGTCGGCAAGGACCTGCTCGGCAAATAGAAGAGGACAGGGACGCTGGTTTCCACGACGACGCAGCCGGAGCCGCCGGCGCCAAATCAGGATGCAGACGAGCAAGCGCCCAGGACCGGACCGCCGGGCGGATATCTCGTGGCGCAGATCGCGCTGGGGGTCGCATTGCTCGGCGTGTGGGAATGGGCGGGCGCGGCGACCGGTTCGCAATGGGTCAACCGCCCCAGCCTGATCGCCGGCCGGCTGGCCGAATGGTTCACGGGGGAGATCTACATCCATCTGTGGTCGACGACGGTGGAGCTGATAAGCGGCCTCGTGATCGGGACCACGCTCGGCGTGATCGCCGGCTTGCTGCTCGGCCGTTCCGCCCGCATCGGCCCCATTCTGCGGCCCATCATCGTGGCGCTCTACAGCGTGCCGCTGGTCTCGCTGGCGCCGCTTTTCATCATGTTCTTCGGCGTGGAGATGCTGCCGAAGATCGTGCTGGTGTCGATCGTGGTTTTCTTCCTGCTGTTTTTCAACACGTTCTCCGGCGTCGATGGCATCGACCAGGATCTCGTGGCCTCGCTGAGGCTCATGGGGGCGAGCCGTCGTGAGGTGTTCGTGAAGGTCGTGCTGCCCGCATCCACGGCGTGGATTTTGGCGGGCATCAAGATCGCGCTGCCCTACGCGCTGGTGGCGACCATCACC
>CADEFX010000123.1 GCA_902826715.1 uncultured Hyphomicrobiales bacterium
GAACCGCAGGAGGGGGAGGCGGGTGTCGCGCCGATCGCCGATTGGCTGCGGCAGCGCTTCCCAGGTCCGGTCCTTTCGGCGTCTGTGCAGCCCACTGAATCGGTCGCCTGGTTGGACCGCGCGGCTGTCGTGGCCTTCGCCGGCACGGGAGCGCCGCAGCGGTTCTTCGGCCTGTTGCGGAAGTGCGGTGCCAACGTTGTCCACGCGGTCTCGTTTCCTGATCACCACCCCTTCAGCGAGGCCGACGCGCGGCACCTTTTGGGTCTCGCGTCGGAGGCCTCGGCCACGCTGGTCACGACGGAAAAGGATTGGGTTCGCATGGACGCGTCCGGCGAGCCCGTCGGCCGGCTCAGATCGATGTCGCGCGTTGTTCCCATCGCCATGTCGTTGGGCGCACGCGATGGGGAGCGGCTCAAGGCATTGCTGGAGGTTGCGGTCAGGCCGAAGTCTGGCGAAGCGGCCTAGGTCTTCAGTCGCGATGCAGCTTGTGGCGCATCTCGCGATAGCGCTGGAGCGATGCATCGGCCGTTGCATAGGCCTCCTGCAACTCGACGCTCCAGTAGCGTAGGTCCGGAAGCGCGATGGGTTCGCCCGTCACGGCACACGTGACGAAATCGCCCGGCGAGACCACCTGGAACTCGCCATCGAGAAACTTTACGCGCGCCTCGCCCTTGAGGCCGAACAGCCGTTCAAATCGGTTCATGTTTTTACAGTTGCCATCAAGCTCGGCCAAAAAGCGGCGCCACCATACATCGCGCGCCGCTGGTTATCCAGAGTATGCCAGGCATGTGGTTGCCGCATACTGTCATTCAAAGAGCGAGCCCTGTCCTCCGGGCGGCCGTTTCGGCTTGCCGCTGCCACTCGCGGGGGCCGATACCTCTCTCGGCGCGACCGCGCCGGTCGGCCGCGCTTTGGTCGCCTGGACTTCGGCGGCCACGTTGCCGTCGGCGAGCTCCAGGTCCAGCCGCTGCCCCCGCGTCAGCCCGACGGCCGATCGCACCGCGCGTCCAGCCTCGTCCCGCACCAGCGCAAAGCCGCGCCGCAGCACGCCCTGGTAGCTGAGTGCGCCGAGCAGTTGCGCCTGGGCCGAGACCGCGCGTCGCCGATGCAACACGCCGGCGTGGAAGCCTTGCGGCAGTCGCAGCGTCAGCTCGGACAGCCGCTCGCGCCTGTCCGCGAGTCGCCGTTCCACCGGACGTACCGACAGTCTCCCCGCGAGGCGTTCGAAGCGCGCGCGCCGTGCAGCCGTGCCCTGGCCGAGTGCAAGCTCTTTCCGGCGGGCCACCCGCTCGAGGCGGTCGGCCGCACGTTCGATGCGGTTATGCAGCAGTCGCAGCTGCAGGCGCGGCGCGATGCCGGCCAGGCGCCGTGCGTGGGCCTGCGTATTGCCGAGCAGCGCCCGCGCCAAACGTCGCTCCGCTGCGTCGAAGCGCTGGCGCGGCAATGCCAGCAGCTCATCGAGCCGGGGCAGGCCGCGCGCCGCCGCCTTGAAGTGCGTGCGTGCGCTGTCGAGAACGCGCCGCGCCGCCGTGCCGAGGCGCAAGCCGAGCTTGCCCGTCGCATCCACCAGCTCGCTGAACTTCGGCACCGCCCATTCGGCCGCCTTGGTCGGCGTCGGCGCGCGCGCATCCGCGGCCAGATCGATCAGCGTCCAGTCGGTCTCGTGGCCGACAGCCGAGATCAGCGGGATTTTGCTGTTGGCCGCCGCGCGGACGACGATCTCCTCGTTAAAGCTCCACAGATCTTCCAGGCTGCCGCCGCCGCGCGCGACGATCAGCACGTCGGGCCGCGGCAACGGACCACCCGGCGGCATCGCATTGAAGCCGTTGATGGCAGCCGCCACCTCGGCCGCGCTGGTTTCGCCCTGCACCCGCACCGGCCACACCACCACGTGGGCAGGAAACCGTTCGTCGAAGCCGTGCAGCATGTCGCGGATCACGGCGCCGGTCGGCGACGTGACGATGCCGATCACCTTGGGCAGGTGCGGCAGCTTGCGCTTGCGCGCCTCGTCAAACAGCCCTTCGGCGCCGAGTTTCTTCTTGCGGTCCTCCAGCAACGCCATCAGCGCGCCGATGCCGGCCGGCTCCAGCATGTCGATGACGATCTGGTACTTGGACGAGCCTGGAAAGGTCGTGATGCGGCCCGTGGCGATGACTTCGAGCCCTTCGGCCGGCTTGCATTTCAGCCGCGCGATGGTGCCGCGCCAGACCACGGCCTCGATGCGCGCCTTGTCGTCCTTCAGTGAGAAGTAGCAGTGGCCCGACGAATGCGGTCCGCGGAACCCGGAGATCTCGCCCCGCAGCCGCACGAATCCGAATCCATCCTCCAGCGCCTGCTTGATGGCGTTGGACAGCTCCGAAACTGAGAACTCGACGACGTTCCCGCCCGGGCGCACGCGCAAGGTATCAGCCACCGTCAGCCCCCGTTTGTTGACGGGGCATTCGATGCTACATGAAGGCGGCCGAAGCGCGGCTGGCGGAAACGGCGCGTCCGGGACCTTGCGGGAGCCTCTAGCCTCATGAATGTCCTTCTGATCGGTTCTGGCGGCCGCGAGCATGCGCTCGCTTGGGCGATTTCAGCAAGCCCGCTGCTGACCAGGCTTTACTGCGGTCCCGGCAACGCCGGAATCGCCGAACTGGCCGAATGTGTACCACTCGATGCCGCGGACCATCAGCAGGTCGTGGCGTATTGCAAGGAAAAATCCATAGACTTCGTAGTTATCGGGCCCGAGGCTCCGCTGGTTGCGGGGCTTGGCGACGATTTGGCACGCGCCGGGATCAAGTATTTCGGGCCGGACAAGGCGGCAGCCCAGCTGGAGGGTTCCAAGGGTTTCACCAAGGAGTTGTGCCGCGAGTGCGCCATCCCCACTGGCGCTTACGGCATCTTCAATTCGGCCGCGGCGGCGAAGGGCTATCTCGCAACGCAGAAAATACCTATCGTCATTAAGGCCGACGGCCTGGCGGCCGGCAAGGGCGTCATCATCGCTGCAAGCATGGCCGAGGCGGAGCGCGCGGTCGATGCGTGCTTCGATGGAGCCTTCGGCGCCGCCGGCGCCACCGTCGTGATCGAGGAATTTCTCGAAGGCGAGGAAGCAAGCTTCTTTGCCCTGTGCGATGGCAAGACCGTCCTGCCGCTCGCCACCGCCCAAGACCACAAGCGCGTCGGTGACGGCGACACGGGCCCCAACACCGGCGGCATGGGCGCCTACTCACCGGCACCCGTCATGACGCCCGACATGATCCGTCGCACGATGGACGAAATCATCCGTCCCACCGTCGCCGGCATGGCCAAACGCGGCACGCCCTTCAAGGGCGTCCTGTTCCTTGGTGTCATGATCACGGCGCAAGGGCCCAAGCTCTACGAGTACAACGTCCGCTTCGGCGATCCGGAATGTCAGGTGCTCATGCTGCGCCTGAAGTCCGATCTGCTCGCCGCGCTGATCGCCACCGCCGACGGCGTGCTCGATAAATTCGATCTGAGGTGGCATGCCGATCCCGCTCTCGCTGTGGTCCTTGCGGCCAACGGTTATCCGGGTGACTACGCGAAAGGCACCGAGATCCGCGGCCTTGAAGCTGCCGGTGCCAACGAGGGCGTGGAGATTTTCCATGCCGGCACGGCGCAGGAGGGCGGTCGTCTCGTAGCCACCGGGGGACGCGTCCTCAACGTCGCGGCCCGCGGCAGAAGCGTCGCGCAGGCGCAAGCCCGTGCCTATGGCGCAATCGCAATGATAGACTGGCCCGGCGGCTTCTGCCGCAAGGATATCGGCTGGAGGGCCATTGCCCGGGAGAAATCCGCATGACTGCGTTGCCCGATCTGTTTCCCGGCTTTGCGGAGCGCCGCATCAAGACCGAAGGAGCCGAAATCTTCGCCCGCGTCGGCGGCTCCGGCCCGCCGGTGCTGCTGCTGCACGGGTATCCGCAGACGCATGTCTGCTGGCACAAGGTCGCGCCCGATCTTGCCCGGCAGTTCACGCTCGTCATCCCGGACCTGCGCGGCTACGGGCAGAGCTCGATGCCGGAGACCGATGCCAAGCATCTTGTCTACTCCAAGCGTGCGATGGCGGCCGATTTCGTCGCCGTCATGCGGGCGCTGGGCCATGAGCGCTTCATGGTCCTGAGCCACGATCGCGGCGCGCGCGTGGGTTACCGCCTCGCGCTCGATCATCCTGCGGCCGTCACTCGCCTCATAACGCTCGATATCGTGCCGACCTGGTCGGCGTGGGACGACATGCGCCGCTCGACGGCGATGGCGCGCTTCCACTGGGCGCTGCTGGCGCAGCCCAGGCCGTTCCCGGAGACGCTGATCGGCGGCAGTCCCATGTTCTTCCTCGAGCACATGCTGGCGCAATGGACGGGGGCAAAGACTCTTTCGGCCTTTGCGCCCGAGGCGCTGGAGCACTATCGCGCGGCCTTCCGCGATCCCGCGCGCATCCACACCGGCTGCGAGGACTATCGCGCCGGCGCCACCTGCGATGTCGCGTTCGACGATGCCGACCGCGCAGCCGGCCGCAAGATTGCCTGTCCCACCCTGGCGCTATGGGGACAGGAGCGCGAGAACGCGTTCTTCACCGGGCCGCTGGATGTCTGGCGCCAATGGTGCGCCGACGTGGTCGGCCAGGGCGTCGTCTCGGGGCACTTCATCCCGGAGGAAAAGCCTGCCGAGATGCTGAAGCACGTGGTCCCGTTCTTGACGGCGGGTGCCGGCAAGAGGTGAGCGTCCACGTCCGGCCATGACGCAAACCTTGCCCCCGTCGCCGCATCCGCCGCCGGCCAAGCTGCAGACCATCGCGCTGGCGCTCGGCGGAGGCGGCGCGCGTGGCCTCGCGCACATCCTGATGATCGAGGCGCTGGAGGAGCTGAACATCCGCCCAGTCGTCATCGCTGGCACATCGATCGGGGCCGTGTTCGGCGCGGCATATGCAGCGGGTCTCTCCGCATCGCTGATCCGTGCGCACACCGAGGAGACGCTCGGCCAGCGTTTCGATTTCATGCGTAATTTGCTGAATGCCCGCGCCGACCCCGTGCAGAAGCTCTTCAACTTTCTGCCGCTGCGCAGCGCACTTCTCAATCCAGCGGCCCTGCTGGAGTTGATTTTGCCGTCGCGCATGCCGAGGGACTTTTCCGGCCTTTCCATCCCCCTCGAAGTGGTCGCTACCGACTTCTATGCGCAGACCCAGATCGTTCTGAAGGAAGGTCCGCTCGCGCCGGCGGTAGCCGCCAGCATGGCGCTTCCCGCGATCTTTCAGCCCGTGATGCTCGAAGGCCGCCAGCTCATGGACGGCGGCCTCGTCAATCCGTTGCCGTTCGATCTCGTCGCCGGGCGCGCCGACATCACTGTTGCCATCGACGTGTCGGGCGCCGCGCGCGAGCCGGACGGCGCCGGCGGGCCGCGCGCCATGGAAGCGGTCTTTGCCGCCACCCAGATCCTGCAGCGTTCCATCGTGCGCGAGAAACTGAAATCGATGCGGCCGGACATCTACATCGACGTCGACGTCTACGCCTTCCACGCGCTGGAGTTCCACAAGCTCAAGGACGTACTCGCCGCCGCTGCACCTGCAAAGGAAGCTTTGAAGCAGGAACTCGCCCGTGTGCTGGGCCGCCCGATCGTCGCCGCGCCCGAGCGCGTGCCGCAGGTTCAGGCCGAGCCCGCCCCGCGCAAACGCAAGCGCTTGAAGGATCTGACACTGGCGCTGCCCAAGCCGCGCAAGAGGAAATAGGTTCGCCCGCTGCACTTGCGCGTTGCTACGTCACGTTTTTCCATCCACAGAGGCGCAGGGGCCACATTTGCATGCAGCCCCGCTTCCGTCATGGTCCCGGCTTGCAACGGCAGGCGGGGGGCAATGCCGCGCGAGGACGACTTTCGCATCGATATCGAGCTGGATCACGCCGAGCGCGAGGCGCTGCGCATCCGCGAGCTCCTGTCGGCGCTGCGCGTGCGGCACGATCTGGCGCGCTTCGAGTTTACGCGCCATGTGCGCATCGTTCCGGCCGGGCCGACGCACAGCCACCCCATTCTGACGCTCGGCACGCGCTTTGCCGAGAACGAGGACCTGCTGCTCTCCACCTATCTGCACGAGCAGATGCACTGGTATCTGTGGCGCCTCGGTGGGCCCGACTATGATCCCGTGGCGCCGTTCTTCGACGAGCTTGTGCGCCGCTATCCCAAGGCGCCGACCAGGCTTCCCGAAGGCGCGCGCAATTACGAGCAGACCTACGTGCATCTCGTCGTGTGCTGGCTCGAGGTCGCGGCCATGACCGAGTTGATCGGTCGCGAGCGGGCGATTGCGGTGGCCGATACGCAATGGGGCTATCGCTGGATCTACCGCACCGTCATTGCCGACGCCGCACCTCTCGGACAGCTCTACGAGGCGCACGGCATTGCTCCGGCTCGCACGCCGGAAGCCCTTAACCTCGACGAGACGGCGCGCCGCGCCGCCGCTACCGCCGCTCAGAAAAAAACGCCACGAGCAGCCGCGCGGCCTCGGTCTCGCCGATCCCCCCGTAGACCTCCGGCGCGTGGTGGCAGGTCGCGTGGGTGAAGACGCGCGCGCCGTGCTCCACGCCGCCCCCCTTCGGGTCCGAAGCTCCGAAATACAACCGCCGGATGCGCGCAAACGAGATGGCGGCCGCGCACATCGCGCACGGCTCCAGCGTGACGTAGAGGTCGCAGTCGGTAAGCCGTTCCGCGCCAAGCGCCGCGCAGGCGGCGCGGATGGCCAGCAGCTCTGCGTGTGCGGTCGGGTCTTTGAGTTCCCGCGTGCGGTTGCCGGCCGACGCCAGAATTCGTCCGTCGGCTCCGACCACGACCGCCCCGACCGGCACCTCGTTTCGCGTGCCCGCAGCCGCCGCTTCGTCGAGCGCACGCTGCATGTGGTTCGCCGGCGCGAAGGATGTCATAAGGGGCGTTGCTCACGTCGCATCTATCATCACTCAGGCCCATAACATGCCGAACCGGCGCTCCGGTCAACGCCGCCCCGAAGTCCGCAACCGGCCGCCTGCGGGCACGAGCAAGCCCGCACGGGCGGGTACGGCGCCGCGTCGCCCGCCTGCCCCCGTGGTGCCCGCGGCATCGGGCGCGCCTGTGGAGACCATGCGCGTCGCCAAGGCCATGGCCCGGGCCGGGCTCTGCTCGCGCCGCGATGCCGAGCGTTGGGTCGAGGCTGGACGCGTCAGCGTCAACGGCGAACTCCTGAAGAGCCCCGCCCGTGATGTCGGCCCGTCGGACAGGATACTGGTCGATGGCAAGCCCTTGCCCACCGCCGAGCCGGTGCGCCTGTGGCGCTATCACAAGCCGCGTGGACTCGTGACCACTCATCGCGACCCGGAAGGCCGGCCCACGGTCTTCGAGAAGCTGCCGCCAGAGATGCCGCGCGTCATGTCCATCGGCCGCCTCGACCTCAACACCGAAGGCTTGCTGCTGCTGACCAACGATGGCGCGCTGGCGCGGCATATGGAGCTGCCCTCGACCGGCTGGCTGCGCCGCTATCGCGTGCGGGCGCACGGCAAGGTCACCCAGGAGGCGCTCGACAAGCTCAAGGACGGCATCGAGGTGGACGGCGTGCGCTACGGCCCCATCGACGCCAAGCTCGATACAGTGCAGGGCGCCAACATTTGGATGACGCTCAGCCTGCGCGAAGGCAAGAACCGCGAGGTGCGCAACGTGCTCTCGACGCTGGGCCTTGATGTGAACCGGTTGATCCGCCTGTCGTTCGGGCCATTCCAGCTGCTCGATCTGGTGCACGGCGCGGTCGAGTCCGTGCCCCGTCGCGTCCTCGCCGACCAGCTCGGCCTCAAGCTTGCGCGTGAGCTCGGCCTGCGCGATGAGGCGGACGCTGCGCGCGACCGGCGCATCAATGCCAAGACTGCGGCGAAGGATGGCGACGCGTGAAAATCGTGGCCGGCAGCTTGCGAGGCCGCACGTTGAGCGGCCCGCGGAGTGACGCCATCCGGCCCACGTCCGATCGCGTACGTGGCGCCATCTTCAACATTCTTGCCCATGCCCGGTCCGGCGTTTCGCTCGATGGCGCGCGTGTCCTCGATCTGTTCGCCGGCACCGGAGCGCTTGGCCTGGAGGCGCTGTCGCGCGGCGCCGCCTTCTGCCTTTTCATCGAGAAGAATGCCCAGGCCCGTGCGCTGATCGCGCGCAACATCGATGCCCTCGATGTGGTGGACCGGGCGGAGGTAAGGCCCATCGATGCGGTTCGGCTCGGCGCGGCCCTGCGCGAGCCTTTCACGTTGGCGTTCCTCGATCCTCCCTATGGCCAGGGTCTGGCCGGGAAGGCGCTGGCCGCGGCCGCATCCGGCGGCTGGCTCGCCCCGGATGCCCTGGTCGTCGTCGAGGAACGGTCCGAGGCCGTGGTCGATTGGCCTGAGGGCTTCGAGGTCATGGATGTGCGCCGCTGGGGTGACACGCAGGCGCTGTTCGCGCACTACCGGGGCCGATGATGCAGCAACCGAACGCGTCGCAGACCGGCACGCCACCCGATGGCGCGCGACAGATCCGAAGCGGATGGATCGAAGCTGGCCTTTTCATCCTGACCATCACGCTGCTTAACCTCAGCTACGTGGCCGCTCACAGCGTCGGCGCGCATCCGATCGTGTTTCTCGTCTACGCCATGCTGATCGCCGCCGTGACGCTCGTCGCCGTGGCGGGTCTTGGGCCTGAACCCTTGCGCATCATGAAGGCGCCGCTGAGCTGGCTGGTCGGCGCTGGCATCATAGGTATGGAAGCCTTCTACTACCTGACGCTGTGGTACGTGACGCCTGCCGAAGCCAGCGTTCTGACGCGACTTGCCATCCCCGTCTCGATGGCGATGGGCTACGGCCTTACCCGCAGGCGGCCCGCTCCCCGCGCCTTGCTCGGAGCCGGCCTGGTGACGGCGGGCATCTTCTGGCTGTCGAGCGGAATGCCGGTGGCAGCGGCCATTCCGGGCCTCGCGCTCGCATTCGCCTGCGCCATCGTCATGAGCATGCGCACATACGCGACCGAGTTTCATCCGTGGAACCGCAGCGCCGTGACGGTGATCGACAAGATGCGCGTCACCGGCCTTGTCCTACTGTCGACCTCCATTGCCGGCACGCTGTTGGTGGCGGCCTTGCTGGCAGCGCGCGCCCAAGGGCTTCTCGGACCGGCGGGCTGGCTGCCGGTCCTCAACGACTTTCTCCACCTGCCGACCCTTGTCGTATCTCTGCTGGTCGGTGCCGGGGTGCTGACGGCGATGCAGTATCTGTCGTTCTCCTCGGTGGTGAAGATCGGCACCCAGAATTTCATCGCCGCCACGGCCTTTACGCCGCTCGTGACGCTGGCGGCCCAGGAGCTTGTTGTCACCGCAGGCTGGCTGAAGCCGATGCCGGTCGATTGGCAGATCCTGCCGGCCATTGCCGTTGTCGCGTTGGGCGTGTTCGTCATCATCTCGGCCGGGCGGCCCGCGTCGGCGCGAACTCCTGTTCCGCCTGCGGGTTAGCGGCGCCCGAACAGGCGCTCGACGTCGGCGCGCTTCAACTCCACCCAGGTGGGCCGGCCGTGATTGCACTGGCCGGAATGCGGCGTCGCCTCCATGTCGCGCAGAAGGGCGTTCATCTCGGCCGGCGTCAGCCGCCGCCCCGCGCGGACGCTGCCGTGGCACGCCATGGTCGCGCACACCGCTTCCAGCCGTTCCTTCAACACGCTGCCCCCACTATCGGTGACGAGGTTTCGGGCCAGATCCCGCACCAGGCTGCGCACGTCGGTATCGCCCAGCAGCGCGGGAGCCTCGCGCACGATGACAGCGTCCGGACCGAATGGTTCGACGGCAAGGCCGAGGTTTTCCAGGTCGGCCGATGCCTCCGTCAAAGCCGCAATCTCGTCCCCATCCAGCTCGACAATTTCGGGAATGAGCAGGCCTTGCCGCGCCACACCGCCGTTCGCGAGCATCGTCTTCATGCGCTCGTAGACGAGCCGCTCGTGCGCTGCATGCTGATCGACGATGACGACCGACGTCCGGGTCTCCGCAACGATGTACGTCTCATGCAACTGCGCCCGCGCGGCGCCCAGCGGTCGGTCGAGTTGATCCTCGCGAGCCGGGTCGATCGCTGCCGTCGTGTCCGCGCTCGGCTGGTCGAGGCCTGCGAGGGGTGCCTGCATCAGCTCGGCAAAGCCCGCGGCGATAGACGCGCCGGGCGTCGACCACGACGATGCGGGTTGGCTACCGGCATTTCGCGCCAGCGTCTCCAGCGTGCGCACGCCGCCCTGCGCGCTGGCCCGATGCCCCGCGCGCTCGAGCACGGCGCGCAGGCCTCCAATCAAAAGGCTGCGCGCGAGCCCTGCATCGCGGAACCGCACTTCCGCCTTGGTCGGATGCACGTTGACGTCGACATCGCGCGGATCGAGATCGATAAAGATCGCTATCAATGGATGGCGTCCGCGCGGCATGAGATCGCCGTAGGCTGCGCGCACGGCGCCGAGCAGCATTCTGTCGCGCACGGGCCGCCCGTTCACGAACAGGAATTGCAGGCCGCTGTCGGGCCGGTGCAGCGTCGGCAGACCGGCAAAGCCGTAGGCGCGGGTCCCGTCACGTTCTCCGTCGAGCTCAAGCGCATCATCCAGGAAATCCCGCCCCATGATGCGGCCGAGGCGCTGCAGCCGTCCGGTCGCGTCGCGCGCACAAGGCGGCAACGTCAATCCGCCACGCTCGCCGACCGTCAGGCTGAAGCCGATATCGGGATGCGCCATTGCCAGGCGCTTCACGGTTTCCGAGATGGCCTGGTTCTCGGCGCGCTCCGATTTCATGAACTTCAATCGTGCGGGCGTCGCCGAGAACAGGTCGCGCACCTCGATGCTGGTGCCGGCGTTCACGGCCGCCGGGCCGATGCTTCCTTTGAGGCCGCGATCGACAGCCAGCTCCAGGCCGTTGGCGGCGGACCTGGACCGCGTGCGGATCGCCAACGACGCGATCGCCCCGATCGACGGCAGCGCCTCGCCGCGAAACCCAAGCGTGGCGATGTTGAACAGGTCCTCGTCCTTGAGCTTGGAGGTGGCGTGCCGCTCGACCGCCAGGGCGAGATCCTCCGCATCCATGCCCGAGCCGTCGTCGGTGACGCGGATCAGCGACAGGCCGCCGCCGGCGGTCACCACCTCGATGCGCCGCGCCCCTGCGTCGATGGCGTTCTCGACCAGCTCCTTGACGACGCTTCCCGGGCGCTCGATCACCTCGCCTGCGGCGATGCGGTTGATCGTTGTCGGCGAAAGCTGACGAATAGCCATGCGCAACGCTCCGGCGCGCCTGCGCAAAGCGTCAGGCTCGGGTGAGACGTTCCCGCGTGATCACCTTGGACAGCTCGACAGCGGGCTGATCGAATGGATCGACGCCCAATAGTCGGCCGGCGAGAATCGTCTCCAGCATCAGGTGCATCATCAAGGCCCCCAGCGTCCGCTCGTCAAGTCCGGCGAGGTCGAACGTGCGTACGGGGCGTCCGGCACGCAGCAGTGCCTCGGGCACCGCGTGCGCCTGCGCAGCCACGAGATCGCCCACCGCACGGCCGGCCATGAAGGCGAGGCCGGCCTTTTCGCACAGCTCCGGATCGAGCCGTGGCCCGATGCCGGAGACCGGCGCCCGGACCACCGTGATGCAGTGCTCCTTCGGTCCGTCCATGAACAACTGCAGCTGGCTGTGCTGGTCGAGCGGCCCGAGACAGGGGATTGGCGCCGTGCCCTGCCCGTCCTTGCCCAGACTCTCGGCCCAGAGCTGGACATACCATTCGCTGAGTTTCCCGAGACGGTCGGCATACGGCATCATCACCATGGCGCGGATGCCGCGATCCTTGTTGAGGCCGATGGCCATTGCCGCGCCGACAGCGGGCGCGAAGTCGCGGGGATGCTGGGCCGCGAGCAGTGCATCGATCACGGCCTTGGCCCCGGCTCTCAGCGCGCGCGCATCGATGCCGCGCGATAGCGCCGGCAGCAGGCCCACGTTGGTGAGGCCGGAGAAGCGTCCGCCGATGCCGGTGTGATGGTCGAGCAGGGGAATGCCGTAGCTTTCGAACAGCGATCGAAGGGCATTGGTCTTGCCCGTCTGCACGGGCTCCGTCACGCCCAGGAACAAACGCGGGATCTGCTGCTCGAGGCCGGAGCCTATGACAGCCTGCAACGCACACACGGCCTGTGTCATCGTCTCGGGCGTCCCGCCCGACTTCGACACCACGACGAAGCGCGTGCGCGCCAGATCGAACGACGCCAGTGCGCGCTCTAGCGTCAGGCCGTCCAGGTTGTCGTAAAAGCGCGTACGCGGCCGTGCGCGTTGCGCCGCATCGGCGCCGCCGGGAATATTCCAGCCCGTGAGCTGCGCCAGGGCCTGCCCGCCGAGGCTCGATCCGCCGGTGCCGAAGAATACAAGGGTGTGCGCACGATCGCTTAGATGCGCAAGCGCTGCTTCGCAGGCAACGATATCGTCCGTTGCTTCCGGCACGCGCAGCAATGGCAGCTTGCCGCTGGCATAGTCGGCTTTCAGGTCGGCGAGCGCGGGTTGAAGTTTGCCCAGCCAGGCATCGAGCTGCGCTTGCGAGAGGCCGGCCTCGCCGATAGCCTTGTCGAGACAGCCGTCGATGCGCTGAACGAGAAGCGCATTCGCATCGGCTTGCCCGGTCGCACCTTCCAAGACTTGATCTCCCGCGCTGAACGCCGTCGGCTATCCGCGCGGCATGAGGCCTTTGGGTTTGCCGACGACCGTGACGATCAGATCATCGGTCTTCAGCAGGCGTTTGGCAACGCGCTTCAAGTCATCGAGTGTCACGGCGTCAACTTGCGCGTTGCGCTTGTCGACATAGTCGATGCCCATGTTTTCGCGGAGGATTCCCAAGAGCTGGGTTGCAATCTTGGAATTGCTGTCGAAGCGCAGGGCAAACGAGCCCGTCAAGTATTTCTTGGCATTGTCTAGTTCAGCGGGCGTCGGGCCATCGTCGGCCATGCGCTTCAGCTCCGCGCGGATCACGTCCAGCGACTGGGCGATTTCCTCGTTCTTGGTGGCGACGCCGCCACCGAAGATGGAGGTATGCTCATAGGGTTGGATGTAGCTGTACACGGAATAGGCGAGGCCGCGCTTCTCGCGCACCTCTTCCGTCAGGCGCGAGGCAAAGCCACCGCCGCCCAGGATCTGGTTCAGCACGAAGGCTGCCATGAAGTCCGGATCCTTGCGCGGAATGCCGAGCATGCCGAACTGCGCAACCGACTGCGGCACGTCCATCTCGATCACTTCAAGCTTGTCCTTGGCGGACGGCACCGCACTCGGGACCGGGTCGAGCTTCGCTTTCGCGGGCAGCTCGCCGAACACCTTGTCCAGCATCTTGCCGAGCGTGGCAGCATCGATGTCGCCGACCGCCACGACTCTCATCGTGTCGCGAGCAAACACGCGCTTGCGATAGGCCTCCAAGTCCTGCCCGGATATTTTAAGCAGGCTTTCCGACGTGCCCTCGGACGGACGGCCGTACGGATGGCCGGCGAAGGCTTTCGCACTCCAGGCCTTGCTTGCGACCTTGTCAGGGCTTTTGGCGGCGTAGGCGAGGCTGGCCAGAAGCTGATTCCTCACGCGGTCCACGGCGTCGGCGTCAAAGCGCGGCTTCGTCACGGCCAGCCGCAGCAACTCGACCGCTGCGTCGCGGTTGGAGGTCAACGTCTCGAAGCTACCGTAGAGCGCGTCG